>CAIYLH010000139.1 GCA_903927005.1 uncultured Pseudomonadota bacterium | reverse complement strand
TCTGAAGCCGGAACTTCTGGATAAGATCAGACTTTTCGGACAACTAGAAAGGGAAATTGTTTACTACAGAGATGGCAAGGCGTGTGCCGTTTGCGGCGAGTTAATCCGCTGGCCGGATCTAGAAATCCATCATATCGATGAACACCAAGCCGGTGGAAAAACAGTCATTGAGAACGCCGTGGCAGTCCACAGGGATCACCATCCTAAGGGTCAAGCCGCGCTAGATTTCGCGGAGACATGGCGCGCGAAAGCGCACCACCCGCCCGGAGCAACTGTTGGCGCCCCTGGTGCGGTTACTCTAGACGCAACGGATGATCTCGTTGGAGAGTCTCGACACGGTGGGCGATCGCGCTTGCCTCCGGAAGGAACACGGTGTCGATTCACGTATGGGTCAAGAGAGTACCGGGGAACTATCGCGGATGGCCGAATCGAGATTGACGATATGCCAGGCTTCTTCCGTTCGTTCTCCGCAGCCTCAGGGGCTGTTTCGAATACGAGCCGAAACGGCTGGTTAGACTGGGACATTCTACTAACTGGCAGTGAAGACTGGATGCCGGCTGAAATGTGGCGGAAATCCGGTGACTCAGGCCAATAGGTGTCACCGTCCGTACGAGGTTTGCGCTCTCTGCGGCGCCCTCCACTATCGGACACGAATGAATAGGCTCAGATCGGGCAAGCCTGAGAGTTTTATAAGCGCCGGGCGCCTTCGATGCTTGGATCAATCGAGAGTAATCAGTGCGGCCAGAGTTCGGGACCGCGGTCAGGCGTCTCCACCATTCACCTCCGTCACCTCCATATGATCGCAACCATGGTTGGGGCCTATTTCGTAGTCGGCTGCGTTTTCGTGGTGGTTGGTCCCGGTCGGCGAGAAATCTCCCGCAAAGTTGCTGAAGTCCGCGGTTCTGATGTGGCAAATGCAGTCACGGGCAGGGTGCCACCGCCCAGAGCCAAAATGGTGGCCTTTGAACTGACCCTGTCGTTGGTCTGTGCGCTGTTGTGGCCTGCACTCGCCGTCATTGTTTTACAGGAAAGGTCTCGGCAACTGAAGGACCAACGTCAGTGGGAAGAACGGGTTCGCTCGGGCATCGAATTCACGCGGATGGGCGGGGCCGGCTCTATTCATTGCCGCGACTGCTCGTACGAGCAGGAGATCGTGTCGTTCACCCACGGGTACTCCGACACGGGGCCGACATCGGAAACTGGTGTTCAGTGCTTGAAGTGCGGGAAGTTGACGACCCTTTCCGAAGGGCACGGCACCGACGACGACACGGAGGCCCCCTGTGACTGCGGCGGCGCGCTTTCACGGGACCACGTGTTGTTCTGTCCCAGGTGTCGCTCCAAGAACCTTGTGTATGAGATGCGGTACATAACCTGAAGCCGCGAACGTCCTCAAAATCGATGATTGTTGCCTTGGGGCCTCCAGCAGTAAGTTATACATACCGCGTACGGCCTTAAATTAAACAAGGAGGTTTAGCAGGCCGTATGCGGCCCGCGGACTCCGGTTTCTGTACGGGGTATGTATGGAGGAAGATCCGGCGAGTCGATGCGCCGGAGTCACCCGGGCGCTGAGGCGCGCGGGTCGGCCTTCGCCGAGAACGGTGATTCCAGAGTGTTGGTATGCGGGTTCTCGCGCTGCCAGCGAGCGAAGTCAGGATCACCACGGACGTAGTCCTCAACGATGCCGAGAATGACGTCATTCATGGAGCGCGGCTTTCGCCCCGTCGCAGCGGCGAAGTAACGCGCGTACCCCTCGAGCTCTAGGAGCAGTGGCTCCGGCACGTCCAGCCTCGTCCGAACGGTTTCTTCCTCGACCGCGATCGACGGCAGCCGCCGCCCGCCGTTCCTGGCGGCGCGTTCCTCTGTAGTCTTCGACTTCGTAATCCGTTCGGCCATGGATCAGCCCTCGTAGGGTGGAATGAGAATGTCTTTGGTCGTGAACACGGCGAAGCGCTCGCCGGGCCGGACCATGATCGTCGGCTGGAGCTGGAGCTCCTTGCGGACAATTTGCTGGGTTGCCTCGTTGACGCCCTGCCCTGCCCCCTGACGAGCTCGATCCGAGAACGAGGGGTCCGAGTAGCTCGTCCCCGCGGACGTCCCTGCCTGAATCACTGACCCGAGAACGACGGCGCCGAGGATCTTCGCGAGATGCCGGTCCACCTTGCCGCTAACACCGGCGTAGCCGGACAGGTCCGTGCCCGGCATTCCCTCCAAATCGAGGTTCGAGCCATCCGGCCGGATGATCCGCGTCCAGACGACGAGTACCCGGCTCTGGCCGTAGGTGACCCGGCTGTCGTAAGACCCGAGCAGCTTCGTGCCCTGCGGCAGGATCAGATATCGACCGCTCACCGTGTCATAGACGTTCTGCGCGATCTGCC
>CAIYLH010000138.1 GCA_903927005.1 uncultured Pseudomonadota bacterium | reverse complement strand
CCAGGGCAGTTTATCCATATTGGCCCGCTCCAACTTTTGTTAGACGGAGTCGGCATTAGGTATGGAACCGTCGCTATTGGGTGCGCCTCGCTCGATGACCTCCCGCACGGTTCTCTGAACGAAGACGACGCCGCCGAATGGGAAGTACATTAGCGATAGGAATGTGCCCAGAGAGTCCAATGGCTTATATCGCCCGAGGCTTCTTCTCGCCTCTCCGAGTGCGTGGGTTGCTAAGTAGAACGGCGAAAGCAGCAGAAGAGCCAGAGCGCCACTAAGGATCCTTAGGGTGGGATGCTGCGCGGCGCTCGGGAACCGCGATGGATCAGCGATGGAGAGCACGCAGGTGACGATCATCACTGCGAACGCGGCAAGGCTAACTCGACGAGCCAGAGGCGTCGTGTACTCGGTTGGAAGTCCGAATACGACTAGGAGCGGGTATCCGAACAGTGCGACGAACGCCACCGCAGTTGCCAAGGGCTGAGAGATCCACGGCGGCAGCACAGCCGTAAGGGCGTACGAGCAGAAGAGCGCCACCCAAAGCGCTAGCAGAAGCTGACGAGATGACTGGCGGGATAGCCTCAGCAGAAGGGATCTCATGCCGTCTAACTCAGGGTTGAGCGGCCGCGTACTGCCGCCATATACCGTGGCACTTTATCGATCACGGCCCGCTCCAACTTTTGTTAGACGCGGCTCGATGCGCTCGGTAGCCACTAATTGTGGTGATCCGCGCAATTCGGCAAGCACATCTAAGGCCAGTCGCTCATACGACATTCCATACCCGGGATTGTGGCGGCTTACGTTGGTCGTGTCGGTTACGTCGACGAATTTTTCGACCGCAATGAGCTCGCCCGTGATCGAGTCCACGAGGTATTCAAATTCCCAGAACCGCTGGTCACGCGTCAGCCAACATCCAGTGAACATGTAGTCCGGCGTCGGCACCCAGTTGCCGCGGATCAGGATTCCATCAGCCGCTTCCAACTTATGAGACGACAGTATGAGGGGCAACCACTCGTCCAGGGGGCGCAGCGCCTCTTCGCGAATTAGCGCCCGCGTCGATGCATTCTGCTCTTGAACGCTGGGGTTACGCTTCACAGCGTCTAACAACTAATGAACTGACGGGTTCTGGTCAGCATAACAACGGTCCCTTGCTCTTCGCTATCCGCCGGGTTTCCCGGAGCATTCAATGCTTTGGAGATAGTGCCTGCCGCTCGCCTCACGATGTTATACGGACCCGGACTTGCTGGCCGGGTAGGTGCCGAGGGCCATGGTGCGCGGCGCTGAATCTGGGACCGGCGAAAAAGGACTCTCGCCGATTTGGCGGCCCAAGAAGGGGCCTACCGAAAACCACCAAAAAACCACCGACCCCAGCCGATTCGACCCAACTCTGGCGAACCTACCGTCGAGTCAGGTCGAGGATTAACAAGCACTTAGGTTGGGGGAGGGCGGCCGGAATCGGCAGAGCAAATTCTGCAAATCCGTGTACGCCAGTTCGATTCTGGCCGACGCCTCCACTTCGTACCGGCGATACGCACTGGCGATCTTCCGTAGCAGCTACCGCGGTAGCGTTCGGTCGCGCCAGGGAATCGCCAGCGGCATTGAAGGCCGAGCGAAAAGGGCGACGCAACGGAAGCGCAGGGACGCGCTGACCCCGCTGCGACAGTTGCGCTAGCACAAGGAGCTGCGGCCAAGTGTTTAGGGCTCATGCCGCGCGCGTTGCCGGGCTGCAGTGGATCGCTCGATATCTGTACGAACTGGGCAATTT
>CAIYLH010000137.1 GCA_903927005.1 uncultured Pseudomonadota bacterium | reverse complement strand
GCAGGGCGACCCGCAAGGCAGTTGTTGCACTTCCCGCAGGAGCCGTAGCTGAGGACGACGTGATCGCCGACCTTGAACTGCGTGACGCCGCTGCCGACCATCGCGACGATCCCGGCGCCCTCGTGGCCGAGGACCGCGGGCAGTGGCAGTGGGATGTGCTGGTCGCGTACGGCGAGGTCAGTGTGACACATGCCGCACGCGACGATCTTGACAACGAGCTCGTCGGCCTGGGGCTGGCTGAGTTCCACCGACTCCAGCGTGAACGCACCGTCCTTCTCGCGGCAAACGGCTGCTTGGATTTCCATGGACGAGAGCCCCCTCGATGCTGTCCCAGCGTTGGACAATAGAGGCCGACCGGCGCGAGGACTTGTGCGGAATGGCTAATTGGGAGATCGGGCGATCGGCTGGATTTCCGTGTCGGCCTACGGCCCGGATCGGCGATTGGCAAGCCGGAGCCAGCTAGCCATACTAAGCCCCGCCGCGCGTCGCCGCGGACCACTTTGCCCGGGGGCTCTCCTGCACATTCGACGCGCCAGGTGGTGGTGGTTTCTCGGCGTCCCGGTCGGCATCGCCGTCGGCGCCATCGCCGCGGTGTTCCTGCGCACGTCCGGTGACGACGCGCTTACGCTGCACCGCAGCGAAAAGATCGATGCAAGCTTCACGGCCGCGATGGACGCGCCATCCCACGGAACCGCCGCGCCGGCGGACGGTCGCTACCTGCTGGTGGCCTTCGGCTACACGTCCTGCCCGGACATCTGCCCGACCACGCTGATGGCCGTGCACCGGGTGCTCGAGACGCTCGGGCAGGACGCGGCGCGGGTCGTGCCGGTCTTCGTGACAGTCGACCCGGACCGGGATACGCACGAGAAGCTCGGGCCCTACGTGGCGGGGTTCGACCCGCGCATCCGCAGCATTAGCGATCCGGTCGTCGTCGCCACGGTGCTGCGGACGTTCCGGGCCCGGGCCGAGAAGCGACCATTCCCGTCCGGCGGCGGTTATGGGATGGACCATACGGCCGTGCTCTACGTGATCGGTCCGGACCGACGCGTGCTCGCGGCGTTGCCGGAGGTCAATTCGCGACTCGTCGAGGAAGTGGTGGGCAGCCTCAGGGCGGACCCCGGATTCGCCAGCCGCTGAACGGATGGGGGCGGCGGAGCCCTTTGCCTCGCTAGGCCGGCGATCTGCGCCCGGCGACCCACGCCGCCGGCACCCGGACCTCGAGATCCAGCAGCATCTGCGCCATCCCCTTGCCGAGCGGATCGAGCCGCAGGGACGTCGTGCCGCCGCCGCCGAGTGCGCCGTCGAGGATGAAGTTGCAGGCGTGGATGCCCGGCAACCGGTAGCGCCGAACCGGGCCCGTGATAAGGTGCGCGAAATACGCCGCGACCACGTCGGGCGTGACCTGCTCAAGGATCAGCGACAGGTACTCTGGTCGGCGGGCGATTACGCCGATGTTCGACCGGTCACCCTTGTCACCGCTGCGCGCGACAGCGATCGTGACGAGCGGAACGCAGATTTCGCCCTGCGGCCCACCGGCGACCACGGCATCGCCGGGTCCTTCCTGCACGGCGCCCGCCGAACCGGGCGGGATCTCGACGGTCACGAAGCGGTCCTCGATGCGCACGACCGGGGTGATCGAGCGCTTCGGCACCAGGCAACCGACCTGCTTGATCATCGGTGACACCGAGGGCCTGCCGCCCGCCGGCAGCGTCGTGCCGGGCGCCCAGGACGTACCGGACGGCGCGAGTTCCCGCGCGAACATCTCGAGCGCGCGGCGATCGTCGTGGGTCACCGTCACGCGCATCATGACCTCGCGCGAACCGGGCTGGCGCGCGTGCGGGCCGTACATCGTCTCGGCGCCGAGCACCTCGACCAGTTGTTCCCTGAAATAGGGCATTCCGGCGCGTGCGAGAAGGACTTGCATGCGATCGAGGACCGCCTGGCCCGTCCGCCGCGCCTTCGCCGGCGCGTCGATGCCGATAATCACCATCACGCCCGAACAGCGAAATCCATCCCGGTACGTCGCGGAGACCTTGTATCGATCGGTGGGCGCCCGCCCGCGCGCCCCGGAGACGCGCACGCGCCCCTCGCCCACCCCTACGATCCTGACGTCGGTGAAATCGCAGACGACGTCCGGCAGCACGTAGGCTTTCGGGTCGCCGATCTCGTAGACGAGTTGCTCAGCCACCGCCAGCGGTTCGATGAGTCCGCCGGTGGCCGGGGGTTTCGTCACGACGAACGTGCCGTCCGCGGCACACTCGAGGATCGGGTATCCGGCGTCGGCCCAGTCCGGGACGCGCTCCCAGTCCGTGTGCAGCCCACCCGTCGCCTGACATCCACACTCGATGATGTGGCCGGCGAGGCTGCCCGCGGCGAGCCGGTCGTAGTCATCGACCCGCCATCCGAACTCGTGGATCAGCGGCCCGAGAGTCAGCGCACTGTCCACGCAGCGCCCAGTGATCACGACGTCCGCGCCCTCGTCCAGCGCCCGCGCAACCGGAAGCGCGCCGAGGTAGGCGTTGGCGCTCAGCGTCTTCCCGGGCAGCTCAGCCGGCGTGACGCCGTCCATCTGCACCGGATCCAGTTCCTGCAGCCGGCCGTTGACGTCGTCACCCTCGACGACGGCGATGCGCAGCGACACGCCGAGCTCGGCGGCCAGCCGTAGCAGCGCCTGCCGACACGACTCGAGGTTGATGCCACCGGCGTTCGCGAGAACCCGGATGCGCTTCTTCGCGACTTGCGCGAGCACGTTGCGCATTGCCGAATCGATGAAGTCGGTGGCATAGCCCGCCGTCGGGTCCTTGAGGCGCGCCGAGGCGAGAATCGCCATCGTCGTCTCGGCCAGGTAGTCGAAGACGAGGTAGTCGATCTCGCCACGCTCAACCAGCTGGATGGGGCCAGCGACGCTGTCGCCCCAGAATCCGGAAGCGCCGCCGATGCGGACGATCCTGCCCGCGTCGCCGGCGCCGCTCATTCCGGCGCCCAGTCGGGGCGGCGCTTCTCGTTGAACGCCGCGATTCCTTCGCGCGCCTCGTCGGTCAGCGCCGCGAGTCCGATCTGCGCCTCGCCGAAGGCGAGCGCCTCCTCGAACGAAGCGCCTTCCATGTGCCTCAGCGCCCAGAGGCCGCGTCGCATCGCAACCGGCGATCCTGCGACGAGCCGGTCGACGTAGCGGCCGACCGCGCTGTCGAGTTCCCCAAGCGGCACGACCTCGTTCAACAGCCCGGCGCGCGCCGCACTTGCCGCGTCGAAGCGCTCACCACACACGCACCACTCGCGCAGGACCCGCCGCGGGACCAGGTCCTGCAGCAACGCGGCCGCCTGCATCGGGAACAGGCCGATGCGGACCTCGGGCAGGCCGAACACGGCGTTCGAGGCGGCCACCG
>CAIYLH010000136.1 GCA_903927005.1 uncultured Pseudomonadota bacterium | reverse complement strand
TGATCCGTATCGGGCAAGTGCGTGTCCGGTCTACCGGGAGCGAGTGCCCAGTCGACTGCTGCCCTGGGAGCACAACAGGAGTCCGCATCATGCCCCGAATGACGTTGCGGCTTGCAATGACGCCTATAGCTGGTTATCTTTCAGGGTATACGTTGGAGGGATAACCTATGACTAACCCCGCCCAGAAGCGCGCCCTACGAAACTACCGATCCCGACTGACCGAACGCGGGATGGCGCGATTCGAGGTTCTCGGCTTGGATGCCGATCGTGAACTCATCCGTTCGATTGCGAGTCGTCTGGCTGAAGGCGGGTCAGACGCGCACCGCATTCGCACGAGCATCGATCGGACTATCGCAGGCGAGCCCGGAAAGAAGGGCGGAATTCTCGAGGCGCTCCGCCGGTCGCCGCTCGTCACCGCAGATGTCCAGATAAAGCGGACTACGAGTAGCCGGCGCAAGGTTGACCTGTGACCCGCTACTTACTCGACACGAACATTATCAGCAACGCGACGAAGCCGGCGCCCTCCGAATCGCTGCTGAAATGGATGGCCAGTCAGGCGGATGAGGACCTGTACATTTCGTCGCTAACCGTAGCCGAAATACGCCGCGGAATTTTGGAGAAGCCTAAAGGAAGGAAGAGGGACCAACTCGAAACATGGTTCGCAGGGTCAGAGGGGCCACAATCTCTTTTCAGCGGACGCGTACTCCCCTTCGATGAGCGCGCGGCGCTGGCTTGGGCGCGGCTGATGTCGGAGGGGCGCGCGTCTGGTAAACCCCGAAGCGACTTTGACATGATCGTCGCCGCAGTGGCGGAAGTGAACGATTGCGTGCTCGTCACCGACAACGAGAAGCACTTCCCCGGAATTGCTGTCCGCAATCCGCTGCGACCCTTGAAGTAGCTGCGGTACGAACGGCTTGGTCTAATAGCCGTGGGCGTTGTCTCAGGTGTTGACTGACGACGCTCGGTCATTAGGCTCCGCCGTCCTGAGCTGCCGCACGGCCGACGACAGCACTTTTCGGCAATGATTATTTCACTGCGCCATTGGTCTCGGGCCTAAACAAGCAAGTTCGATAACTGACCTTATCAAGCCGACGGATTCCTCATTTTCTGGACATTTGACCGACTGAAACCGCCTCGAGCCACGAAATTCATTGACTTCCCACGCTCGCAATCTGCGGCTGGAAGCAAGCCCCAAGATCTTTGGATGAGATCTCGACAGGCGTCGGCGGCGTGTACGAGTTGAACGCGTATTGCTCAAATTCGAACGTTACTCCGCGATCCGTAAGCTTTTGGGTAGCAGCCTCCAGGACACTCTCTGCTCCTCGAAGCTCCTCGCGCTGCGGGTCCGCGAGTTGGCGCCTCACATGCTGCTCCAAGACCTTTGCTATCCGCTCCACGCAATCGTCGTTCTTCGACACAAATGAGTTGGAGATGCCAACCCATCTCCCACCCGCTCGCCTATATGTTCGGTAGAACCAAGTGTCCTCGCCGTGTGGCTGGCCTCCGGCGATGTCAAAGCTTTCAAACTTGATCACCAGATACTCGCGCCGAATGATCTTGGCGGTCACCATTCGGGTACAGCGCCCAGCATCGATGCTGAATTCCCCGGCCGTGTAACAGTCCGTGGCAAATCCGCCAATTTCCGTGTCGATGTTCGGATCACCGATAATTGGATATTCGACCAAGCTGGCCCAACTTGGCGGGTGGTGGAATCTGCGCTTTACGATGGGGAATGCGTGCGTCAGCGATGAAGCAACCGCCGAACGCGCGCCCCGCGCCTGCGCTTCGGGGCTGGTGTCAGCCTCTGCCGCAACGCTGATCCCGGCAACTATTAGCACGGCAGACGCGACTCGACCTGCGCCCCCATTCTTGGTGGCGCGGCCGCTTCCCTTCCGCGATACGAAGGTAGCTGACGGAGCCTAAATCCACATCGAATTCTCCGTGCTCCGCGGGAGTCCTAAGCACGTCCTATTCCTCGGTACGGCACTCGTGGTCGTTAACGAGTACACGCTCCGGAAAGGCTTCACCCTCTAAGATCGTCAGCGTACGGTCTGGAGCCAGTTCAACGCGCTCAACAACGTGTGGCGTGACCGACTGTCGCGGTACCGACCATGGTCTGTCCCACCGGATAGAACCGGGATCAATTTTCATGGCTGGCGAATGCATCGCGTAAATGCGCTCAAACTGCCCAGGGGGAATGCCACTTATCGAAAGGGCCTGAAGTCGCACTACCGCTTCTTCGCCGTTCGGGAATTTCACTCGACAGTTGGTCCGGTTGCTCTCCGCGAACAACTGTATCAACTTGTCTGCTCTGGCCGCGTTGGGCTGCGTCTTCCAGGCCTGGAGGAGCGGGTCGATTGCCCCGCTCTCGCAGTAGTATCTATTGCTATATCGGGGGAAGTGGCGGGGCATTTGCAGGCAGGCTAGCCCGTAATTGAAGAGTGCTGCCGCCTTATCCGAAGCCGTCTTGGCGGCCTCGATTGCCCGAGAACTGCCCTCGAGCGCGGGGCCGATTGCTCCCGCCTTCAACGCCAGCAGCGGGAAGTCCGCTATTGTCCGCGGATTCTCTGGGTCAGCGAATCCCGCGAGCGTGATGTAGCGGTACGCTTCGGAAGCGTGACCCGCGGCGTTTGCCGATGCCGCCGCCGTGTTCAGCGCAATCGCTAGTATCGCTCGCTCCGAATCATCGGGAACCTTCAGCCGCGCTTTAAGCACGCTGCGGTCCTCCGCCGTGAGTTTCACCTTCGATTCGCTCAATCCGTCGATGGGATAACGCCCAGGATTGCCGAGCTGGTTAGTCCTGACGTAAGTCACGGCACCTGCGTCTAGGAGCGCTTCCACAACGACCCGTCTCGCTGATTTCACTGCATAGTGCAGCGGGCCAACGTGGCTGGTCTGAATCGCGTAGCCGCAATCATCGGGCGCGACAGCAGTTACGGCGTTCGGGTCGGCTCCTGCGCGAAGCAGTAGTTTGACGGCATCAAGTGCATCGTATTGAGCGGCGTACATGAGGGTGGTCTTGCCGAACGCGTTCGGCTGGTCCGATTCAATACCTCTGCCGAGTAGGTATTCAAGCGCTTCCGGATACTCAATTGCGACATTCAGGATGCTGTCCGAGTCTCCCGATCGTCCCACCTCCCGCGCATTGAATTGGATCGCCCGGATCGACTCCATTGGCTGGTGCGTAAGCACTGCGCGACGCAGTTCGCGCTCGCCGGGCACTGGGTACGGTTCATACATATAGAAGCCAAAGCGATGGCTGACCGCGTCGCGAAGCGCTCGATTGGCTACTTCTGATGAACGTGACGCACTCCAGCGAAACTTGTCGCGATAGAGCTCGGCAACGACCGAGGTGGTCTCCCGAAGCTGTGCTTCATATTTCTGCAGCAACCGGAATTCTCTGAGTCC
>CAIYLH010000135.1 GCA_903927005.1 uncultured Pseudomonadota bacterium | reverse complement strand
TGAAGCCTGGAACCCGGAGATGTTGGGCATGAAACCCTTCGGAACTGCGGCCATGAGAGGTACCACCTGCACATTAAACTAATGTCGACAGATGTCTCAGGTCACATTGGCACGGGGGGTAGCCGCGAGCCTCTTGATGGCGCTGTCCGTTACCGCTTGCTCAAAGAAAGATGCCGCCGACGCCACCACGGGCGCGGCCGGAACGATTCTCCCCGCGGCACGCACCACGAGCGCCACTGACACCGCAGCGCCCACGACTGACGCGTCGACCCCGGCAGATGCCGCAGCGGCGGAAGCGGCAAAGGGCGCGGCCAGCAAAGATGTGGCCGGCGCAGCCGATGCGGCCGGCGCCGCCGGTACCAATGGCAACGGTAACAACAAGAACACTGGCAACAAGAACAGCAACACAGGCAACAAGTCGACGTTCTAGTCGGCCGCCGGAAGCACGCAAAACGAGCCTTCCCCGCAGCGCTCGTTTTGCGTTATCGATCGGCGGCCTGATCAACCGACTGCCCGGCAAGTCCGGCAAACAGTCGGCTCACGCGCCGTGGCGGGGGGAAGCGTATGAGCAGCCGGAACCGGCAGATAGTCAGTCGGCTGACTCGCACCTCTAGCGCGGCGACTCTCGCCGCTGCAGTCGTTTTTTTTCTGGCGTCTACCCTGTCGTCAGCGCCAGCGGACGCCGAACTGAAGTTCGTCGAAACGAAAGACCTTCGGGTTCTCTATTACGATCCAGAAGAAACCCCCCTCGTCGCGCACGCGACGCAAAGCTTGCTTGCGAGCCTGGAAGGCCACCGGCGCCTGTTCGGCTACGTACCGACCGAAAAGATCAACGTCCTGCTGCAGGACTTTGCCGACCGGTCTAACGCGTTGGCGAGCGTAAGCCCGCATAACCGCATCTTCATCGACGTCGCGCCCCAAAGCGACCCCTACGAGTACCTGCCCCAAGGCGACACCTTCCGCGCCTTGAGCGCGCATGAAAACATGCACGTGGTCACCCTTGAGAAGCCAAGTCCCGAGGACGCGTTCTACCGTCAGCTGTTTCACGGCAAGGTGGACGTGGATTCTCGCCACCCCGAAAGTCTTCTCTACTACTACCTGACTACCCCCCGTAACACCGCGCCGCGCTGGTACCCGGAAGGCAGCGCGGTGTTCACCGAAACCTGGATGTCCGGCGGGGTTGGTCGTGCCCTTGGCGGCTATGACGAGATGGTGTTCCGCGCAATGGTGAAGGAAGGGGCGCGCTTCTACGATCCGCTCGGGCTGGTGTCAAAAGGCACGGAAGTCGACTTTCGTGCGGGCGGCAACGCCTACCTGTACGGCACCCGCTTCATGAGCTATCTCGCGCTCACGTATGACCCGCAGCATGTCCTCGCCTGGTGGCGCCGAGACGTGGCGACCCGCCGTTACTACGCAACGGACTTTGAACGCGTGTTCGGCTTGCCGCTGGAACGCGCCTGGCAGGACTGGCAACTTTGGGAGAAAACCTTCCAGTCCGAAAACCTGCAAACCGTTAGGCGGCACCCGATCACCGCCATGCAAGACATCACGCACGAGGTGCTCGGGGCCGCGACTCGCACGCTGCTCTCCTCCGACGGCACGACGCTATACGCTGCCGTAAAGCGCCCCGGAAAGGTGTCCAGTCTGATTTCCATCGACCGCAACAGCGGCACGGTGACTCGCCTGCACGAGCTGAAAGGGCCGTTCGGGCTGAAAGTCACCTCGCTCGCGCTTGATGGCGCCACGGCCACGCTTTTCTACACCAGCAACAACGAAAACCACCGCAACCTCGAGGCGTTCGACCTGAAAAGCAGGAAGTCACGCGTACTGCTGCCTGCGGCCCGCATTGGCGACATCGCCTTCAATGCCGCCGACCGATCCCTGTGGGGAATTCGGTTCAACAATGGCTTTGGAATGATCGTCCGCATTCCCTTTCCCTATAGCCAATGGAAGGTGGTGCACGTCTTTCGCAAGAACGAGAAGGCCTTTGATCTGGACGTATCGCCAGACGGCCAGTTCCTCTCGGTGTCGGTTTCCAGCCCTGGCAACAGCAGCTTGAAGTACCACACTGAAGTGAAGGTCATGAGGACCCGGCTGCTCGAAAAGGACGATCCCACGCCCTATCGGACGTTTGCTCTGGAAGGCGCCGTCCCCGAAGGGTTTGTATTTTCCAACGACGGCCGTTACCTTTTTGGAAGCAGCTATTACGCTGGCGTGTCCAACATCTACCGCTACGAACTAGAGCGTGATTCCATTGAGGCGGTTTCCAACGCAGAGGTGGGCCTCTTTACGCCAACGCCGGTCGATAATGCTCATCTGATCGCGCTGAGGTTCGCAACGACGGGCTTCGTCCCGACCTTGATCGAGGCGAACCCGACCGACGAGATGAGCGCCATCAGCTTCCTTGGCGAGCAGATATCGAAGCGGCATCCCGAGGTTCTCAGCTGGGCAATGCCGCCCACAGCGACGATCCCCTTTGAGGCCAACGTCACGCGCCGCGGGACCTACCGGCCGCTACGCGAGCTCGCGCTGCAGTCCGCGATCCCGATGGTCCAGGGCTACAAGGACTCCGCTGCCGTCGGATTTTCGGCCCAGTTCGCCGACCCCATGGGCTTTGACAGCGTGCTGGTTGACGCAAGCTACAGCCCCGACAGAGCGTTGCCCGCAAAGGAACGCGCGCATATAGAGATTGATTTTCATCACTCGCAATGGACCCTGGGCGCGAAGTGGAACGCCGCGGACTTCTACGACCTTTTTGGGCCAACAAAGCGCAGCCGCGCAGGCTACAGCGGCTACGTCAGTTATGATCGACCGCTGGTTTACGATCCGCCGGAGACGCTCGACGTCGTGGCAAATGTTGCCTACTTCGGCGGACTCGACGCACTGCCGGGATTCCAGAATGTGCCATCACCCTCGCGGAACCTGTCGACGATAGATGTCGGGCTCGTATCCAAATTTGTCCGCTCCTCGCCGGGAGCCGTGGATAGTGAAGCCGGCCACATGTGGTCGATCATGGCTCACACCTACGGCGCAGCGGGCGCCATCACTCCGAGCCTGCAGCTGCAGTACGACGTAGGCCTGGCGCTGCCGATCGATCACTCTTCGCTTTGGCTGCGCACGGCGGCGGTCATCTCCGAGGGTCACGCTGGCGCGCCACTGGCAAACGCCTACTTGGGCGGCTTCGGCAATAACTACGTCGACAACAGCGTAAACGGCGACGCGCAGCGCTATCGCAGCCTGCTGTCCATGCCGGGCTTCGGCATCGATTCACTGCATGGCCGCAATCTGGCCAAAGCCATGGTGGAATGGAGCCTGCCGCCCATTCGATTCGAGGCCATTGGAACGCCGGGCTTCTACCTGAGCTGGGCGCGCCCGGAAATCTTCGCAAGCTTCCTTGCGACAAACGCCGACAATCCCGCACAACGCCAAAGCGCTGGAAATATCGGCGCGCAGATGGACTTCAAATTAACCGTCATGCACAGACTGCCGGCGATGCTGTCGCTTGGCGTTGCCCGCGGATTTGGCGCCCGAGGACAGGGAAATAGCGAGTTTATGCTCTCGCTGCAGGTGCTTTAGTGATCGCCTCGGTCGAATCTGCGCTCGCAAGCCTCGAGGTTTATCTCACGCTTCATACCCCGATCGCGGTCTTGCCGGTATTGGCACTACTGGCTTGTCTTGTTTGGCTGGATAGCTTCAAACTTGTAGCAGCACGCCACCTCTTGCTGCTGATCGGAGTCGGTGGACTTGCCACGGTTGCCGCCTACTTTGTAAACGCGTTCGTATTTGATTTTTTTCCGCATGGATTCGTCGCATTCTCACGATATGTCTCGCCATTCATTGAGGAGCTACTCAAGAGTCTGGCGATCATCGTACTCATTCGATACCACCGTATCGGGCTACTGGTGGATGCCGCTATTGCCGGCTTTGCCGTGGGGACCGGTTTTGCGCTGCTCGAAAACCTATTCCATCTGGGCATTCGCACCGAGCCGCTGTTGCTGATTCAGGTAATACGCGGGTTCGGCACCGCGATCATGCATGGCGGAGCGACTGCCGCCTTCGCACTTACCGCCATCGCGATTCTGGAGCGCTACCCGACGGCGGGAGTTATGGCATTCCTGCCGGCCTACCTGTTGGCCGCAGTACTGCACTCCACTTTCAATCACCTGCTGATTCATCCGCCAAGTGCCGTCGCTTTGATGACTGTGGTATTTCCAGCCGTCTTTGTCGTTATTTTTCGTTTTAGCGAGAGACGACTTCGGGGCTGGATGGAGTCGGGGCTCGCCGCCAAGATGCAGATGCTCAGCGCATTCCAGTCCGGAAACTTTCTCGCGACGCCAGCGGGGGAGTACCTGCGTACGCTACGGACCCGGTTCGATGGCGAAGTCCTCGCCGACATGCTGTGTTACATCAGGCTGCACGCCGAACTGTCCCTGCGGGCGCAGGGCATCCTCATGATGCGCGAGACAGGCTGGGGGGAACTTCCGCAGGACCCAGACACACGCCAGCGGCTATCCGAACTGAAACATCTGGCGCGCGCTATCGGCACGACCGGACTGCTGGCGTTGCATCCGCTGCTCATGGCGAAGGTCGACATTCGCTGGCAAGTTGCGCTGCTTGGGGGCTCTCAGCGAACGATTCCACGAAATTCCCGACGGACCGAGCGGCTTAGATAGCTTTCTGATTCAAGGCTCCAGATCATCGAACTCAGCAGCGACCTCCTCGCCGTCAAGTTCAGTGAATGGCTTTAGCCGGGACTCGAAGCGTTCTCGCGCGCCGGGCTCGGACAGGGCGGCGTCCAGGGCGCAATTAAGTTCGTATGCATCGACGTCATAGCCCGCGTCGTGCATCGCAGTGCTGAACGCCTCGACATGCGCGACGCCTGCCTGATACACACCCGGCGCGAACTCCGGGTCAATGTCCATGTCGTCGGGGTCGTCGTAGGACTGCTGGCACCCCGCGACATCTGTCGCGTGGTAGTTGCGGCACGACTGAGGGCGCGCCGCATAAATTCCGCATCTCCCCTCGCTCAGAAACGGACACTTCAGGTTACGTGTGACTCGCTCGCTGTCGCCGAGTTTCTTGAGCGCCCCGCTGTTCGCTCGAACCTCCGCATAGACGCGGGCCCTTTCTTCAGGTGTGAAGCGCCGCTCGACGAAATCGAGGATTGCGAAGACTTCAGCCGCCCGCACATCCACTGTGAAGTAGCAGCACCAGGTACACCCCGCTGCGCAGGCGAGGGTGTCGACATCCGGGGCCGCAGCAATTCGCCCGTCATGGCGCTGCTGGGAACTCTGCAGCGCGCGAACCGCCCCCAGATCCCGGATCTCGTCACGTGCCCGTGCGCACTCCTGAGCCAGAATGTCGCGAATAAATGGCACGTCGAGATTAAACTCCATGGCCAATCTTAAGCCAAATCCGCCCACAAGGCCCAGCGCGATATACTTTCGGGCATGAACGAAATGCGCATTCTTGCCATCATCCCGCCGATGACCCAGCTCAACACGCCGTACCCCTCGACGGCGTATCTGACGGGATTCCTGCACTCGCGCGGGTTCCAGGCGGAACAGGCCGATCTCTCCATCGCCCTGGCGCACAAGTTGCTGTCCGTGGCAGGCCTTGAGGCCATACACGAAAAAGTCAGCGCGCTGCCACTCAAGCGACACACACCGGCGACGAAATTTTTCGTTGAGAATTTCGAGTCGTACCGCACGACGATTTCGCCGTCCATTCGATTTCTGCAAGGTCGTGATCCGACCCTCTCACATCGGATCGCTTCGCGGCGTTACCTCCCTGAAGGCCCGCGCTTCTCCCTGATCGAGCAATACGTCGACAGCGAGCAGCACGGCGGTGACGCGCTGGACCTGGCCTTTGGTGCGCTCGGCCTGCAGGACCACGCCAAGCACATCGCCACGCTATATCTCAACGATCTGGCGGATGTCATCCGCGACGGCGTCGACCCGCGCTTCGAATTCGTGCGCTATGCAGAATCTCTGGCGGCAAGCCAACCCACCTTCGAGCGATTGCATACCGCGCTCAATGAGCCGCACAGCCTGGTCGATGAATTGCTGCACACGCTGACGCTCGACGCTCTGGCGCAGCATCAGCCGAATCTCGTACTCATTACTGCGCCATTTCCCGGCAACGTGTATGGCGCCTTCCGCGTCGCGCAAACCATCAAGAAAACCTACCCGTCCATCGTCACGGCCCTGGGCGGCGGCTATTGCAATACCGAGCTGCGCGAGCTGAACGAGCCGCGCGTCTTCGACTACTTCGATTTCATCACGCTGGATGCCGGCGAGCGGCCGCTGCTTGCGCTGATCGAGCACCTGCAGAACAAGCGGCCGATCGAGAAGTTGGTGCGAACCTATACGCGGACGCATCACTACGTAAACTTCAATGAACCTGACATCGCCTTGTCTGAAAGCGGCACGCCCACCTACACAGGCCTGCCGCTCGGCGATTACCTGTCATTGCTGGACATGCTCAACCCCATGCATCGGCTGTGGTCGGATGGCCGCTGGAACAAGCTCACCGTCGCGCACGGCTGCTATTGGAAGCAATGCAGTTTCTGCGACGTTGGCCTTGACTACATCTCCCGCTACGACCTGGCTAGCACCGATGTGCTGGTCCGGCGGATCGAGTCTCTGATTCACGAGACCGGCCAGACCGGATTTCACTTCGTCGATGAAGCTGCCCCGCCCAAGGCGCTCAAGTCGCTCGCAACCACTCTGCTGCAGCGCAAGCTCGACATTTCTTGGTGGGGAAACATTCGGTTCGAGAAGTCATTTGACGCCAACCTGTGCCAACTTATGGCCGACAGCGGCTGCATTGCCGTCACCGGCGGACTGGAAGTCGCCTCTGATCGGCTATTAAAACTGATGAAGAAGGGCGTGTCGGTTGAGCAGGTGGCGCGGGTCACGCGCGCCTTCTCGGACGCCGGGATCCTCGTGCACGCCTACCTGATGTATGGCTTTCCCACGCAGACCGTGCAGGAGACCGTTGACGCGCTGGAATACGTCCGCCAGCTGTTCGCAGCCGGCTGCATACAGTCGGGCTTCTTCCATCGCTTCACCTGCACCGTACATTCGCCGGTCGGGAAAAACCCCGAGCAGTACGGCGTGACGTTGTCACGCCCCCCGCACGCCACATTTGCCAACAACGATATCAACTTCACGGACGCCACCGGCGTCGACCACGACATGTACGGCGCGGGGCTGAAGAAAGCGCTGTTCAACTACATGCACGGGGTAGGACTTGATCTAGACGTGCGCGAGTGGTTCGGGCAGCCCGAAGCTGCTGCAGGCAGCAGAAAAAAAGGCCGCGATCGGGCGACCGTCGCTGTGCCACGCACACTGGTGCCGCCGAATCTCATCGAGCGCGCGCTAGCCTGAGATTGGCCGCAGGCGCGGCGCCTGCGACGGGGCGATCAGTTCTGCGTGTAGCCTGACCGCAACACGGCATCGGAGCCTCAGGCTGATTGCATTGGCCTAAGACAAGCCCATTCTGCCGCTCGCAACGGTCCGCGCCTTCAACGCGTGCGGTTCAGACCCGAGGCAGCGGACAGCGACAGGGTCGTGTGCGCCGGCGGAGGGCCCCGGTCGCCAGCGGCACGTTTCCAGCCACGCCAGAACGGCGTCGGTTAACCCCGCCAGCTCTATGCCGCGCGACTTACTCAGCATGCCGGTACACGAAGACGCAGCGCGATCTCCCAGACCCCGCGTTGTGCGCAACGGGGCGTGAGGGGAATTCACAGCTGCGCTATCTCTCTGCCGATGGCGCATGCGTTACGCCTATTTGAGGGAGCTCAATCTGGCGGTAACGAGACGGTCGTCCGTCACGCACCGCATGGCGATCCGGATAGTCGACATACCCCTCGAGACCGCCGCCATAAAAGGTCGCTCTATCGTAGACATTGAGCGGCGCGCCTTCGCGCAAGCGATCCGGCAGGTCCGGATTTGCCAGAAACCAGCGGCCAAAGGCAATGAGGTCGTAATGGCCGTCAGCGATCGCCATTGTCGCCGTTAGCGGCGTGAAACCGCCTGCGCCGATAAGACAACCTTGAAATAGCGACCTGAACCGCAGGTTTCGCAACGGCTGACAATTCGAGCGGTCGGCTTCAATCGCGACCGACAGCGCGCCGACTCGAGGTTCTGTCAACATCAGATAGGCCAGCGGGAAGGCATTTAAGCCAGTCACTGCAAAGTCGTAAAGCGACTCGGGGTCAGAGGTCGTGGCGCCAAAATAGGTCTGGTAGTACCTGCCGGTACGCGGATCAATAGCCGTCGGAGACAGTCTGACGCCCACCCGGCCGGCACCCACCTCATCGACCAGCGCCGCTACGACCTCAAACAGCAGGCGGCAGCGATTCTCTATGGATCCACCGTAACGGTCTGTCCGGCGATTGATCCGGTCGCAGAGGAACTGCTCTATCAGGTATCCATGCGCCGCGTGCAACTCGACATAGTCGAAGCCAGCACGTTTCGCGTTGCGCGCGGCCACACGATAGTCGTCAATCAGCCGACCGATCTCATCAGTCTGCAGAGCACGCGGCTCGACCGAAGGCTGATCCCAGTTGTAGTCGCCAGCGTCCAGATCAGACTGGATCGCTACCGCAGACGACGAGACTGGCGGTAGAGGGGCGTTACTGCCCAGAACAAGGGGGTGATCGCCAATTCCAGGCTGGGCCACGCGACCCGCGTGCAGCAACTGGCAACTAATGAAGGCACCCTTGTCGTGCACCGCGTCACACACTGCCTGCCAGCGCTCGACCTGCGTTTTGGTCCAAATGCCCGGAACATGGCCGCCAGCCTCACGCACGCTCTGGTAGATCGTCCATGTCGGGGTCGCCTCAGGGGAAATGTGCGTGGCCTCGGTAATCAGCAAACCGCCACGGGACGCGCGCTGGGCATAGTAAAGCGCCATCGGCTCAGTTGGCGCGAGGGTCGCGCCATCGGCTCTGGTGCGGGTCATGGGCGCCAGAACAACGCGATGCCCAAACGCACTCCAGCGGCCGGCCCATGGACTTAATAGCGCGTCTAGTTGCACTTCACGGCACCCCTTGCACCCAAATCACTCTGTGTATGCCGATGGAGTCGGCGACAATTAAATCTTGCAGCGCATTGCCGCACTTGATTTGTTACCCGTGAAGGGTCGTTGCCTCACAGTAATTGTTACCAACGGTAGCAATGGAGGAGGCGACATTGAAGAAGCCAATGACGTTACGGGCGAGGCGCGAGCTGGTCGCGGCGGTTAGGCAGCGGTATCAGGGCGGGGACCGGGAAGCAAAGGCACGTATTCTTCAAGAGTTTTCGTCGATGAGCGGATACCACCGCAAGTCGGCGATACGGATTCTCAATGGCGCGGCCTATCCCGGCGACCCGCCCGGCGGTCGAACCCGCCCGCGGATATACGACGAGGCGGCCCGCCAGGCGCTGATTGTGCTTTGGGAGGCGTCAGACCGGGTTTGTGGAAAGCGGCTAAGGTCGCTGCTCCCCGTGCTGGTGCAGGCGCTGGAGCGCCACGGGCACCTCGCGCTGGACGCAATGATCCGGCCCAAGTTGCTCGCCATGAGCGCGGCCACGATTGACCGTCTGTTACGAGATACACGATCCGTGGGCCGTCGCCGAGCACGTAGGGAGCTGACGGCGTTGCGCAAGAGCGTGCCCATCCGCACGTTCTCTGACTGGGGGAACCCAAATCCGGGTTTCATGGAGATGGACCTGGTCGCGCACTGCGGTGGATTGGCATCCGGCAGCTACGTACACACCTTAAGTATTACCGACATAGCGAGCGGCTGGACGGAGTGCGTACCACTGCTGTTTCGATCGAGCGAACTCGTCGTCGAAGCTCTGGCTCATCTCCAGAACACCCTGCCGTTTCGCCTCTGCGGCATCGATGTAGACAACGGAGGTGAGTTTCTCAACGAGACGCTGCTTCAACACTGCCTTAGCCACGGGATCGAGTTCACACGCTCACGTCCGTACCACAAGAACCCCCGGCGTCAAGCTATCTGTCGTCTCAAGTTTTCCATCTTGGATGATGGAGACCGAGGACAATGTTAGTCATGAAGAAACAACGGCATACGAGCGAGTTTAGGGAGCAGGCGTTGGCGAAGGCGTTCAGCCGTCCCGGC
>CAIYLH010000134.1 GCA_903927005.1 uncultured Pseudomonadota bacterium | reverse complement strand
GTGTGGTGAGTGCCGGTGTGCTCACGACCGCGACGTCAACGCCGCGAAAAACATTCTTAGCCGCGAGGGGGTGCCCTCGTCCGTGCACGGGAACGAGTCATCGCCCCGGCACGCGCGGGCAAGCCGGACACCTCGTCCGCGCAAGGCTAAGGATAGCGCGTGTCGGGGCGGCGGCATGAGCACCAGCAGCCTAGCGGACCATCCAGGGATACTTGGCGTACAGGATCATCCGCCCATTGACCGGCAAGCGACGCGGATACAGACCCGCGCCAATCGGACCGGAGCTTGCCGCCGCCACCGTCAATGCTCGTGCCAGGTCCTGCACGTCTGTGCGCGCCAGACGGGGCACTGCCACCGTCGGGGCCTGATCGCAGCCATGTGCGCCGTAGACGACCGTTGCCGGCCCGAGCCGCGCCGCGAGCCGCTGCGCGCTGGCGGCATAGGCGTCAAGATCAGCGCCCGGCAAAAAAGCGTAGATCTGCGACGGATAGATGAAGTCGCCGGCGAAGAGCCGGTTCGCACCCTGATCCTCGAGCACGACCGAATCAGCCGTATGCCCCGGCATGGAGAGCAGGCGCAAGGTGCGCCCACCCAACTCGATGGAACTGCCCGGCGCCAGCCAGCGAGTCACCGCAAACTCGACCGGGATGCCGCCCTCGATGAAGCCCAGGTGCTGGTAGCGCGTGAGCCGGATCCGCCCTCCCCGCGCCTGGGCGCGCAAGGCCGGCAGATCCGGCAGCGCGACGTCGGCGAAGCGCGCGAGGTTGCCAACGTGGTCAAAGTGCAAATGCGAGGGCAGCGCCAGCACCGGCAGCTTCGTCAGGCTGCCGACGATGGGGCCGATGTCGCGCACACCGGGGCCGGTATCAAACAGCAACGCGCGCTCGCTACCGGCAATGAGGTAACTGAAGTTGCACTGCCCATAACGCGGCTCACCGATCGCCCACGCACCGTCGCCGAGCTCCTCGACGACAAAATAGTCGTCAGCCCAGCGCAGCGCGCCATCGAGCCTCGGCTCGAAGTCCGCCATGCCAGGCTTGCCGGCGCGCAGGTACCACTGCCACGCGGCCACTTCCGGCATGCGCAAGGCGACGATCAGGGCGACCGCGAGCAGCGCCGCGACCGACCCGACAACCATGCGCAACGCGCCGCGGCCTGGGCGACTCATGCCTGCAGACCCCGGACGGTCTCACCGACCAGCCAATCGACGACGGCGACGAGCGCCTCCTGCTCGCTTGCCCCGGCAGCGAGCGCCGCCTCGTAAACCGCCACCTGCCGGTTGGCACTCGTGCCGCGCGCCAGGACCACGCGCGCGTGCTCCACCTCCGCCAGGCAGCCCAGCTCGGCTGCATCCTCGCGCACCAGCTCGATCAGCTCCTCAAGCAGTATCGCAAACGGCAGCAGCTCACCACGCCCCAGATCCAGCAGGCCTTCGTCGACGCCATAGCGCGCCGCCCGCCAACGGTTCTCGTTGATCAGCAGACCCGCATAGTGACGCCACTGCTGGTTGCGCCGGCGTAGCCGCCACAGACAGCGCAGCAGCGACTGCACCAGCGCTGCCAGACAGGCGGAGTCCTCGATGCTGGTGCAGCAGTCCATGATCCGCGTCTCGAGCGTCGGGTAGCGCCAGCTTGGGCGGATGTCCCACCAGATCTTCGAGGTGTCCTGGATCAGCCCGGTACGGATCAAGGTGTCGATGTGCCGCTGGTACTCGCTCCAGCTGGCGTAGCGGTCTGGCAGACCACTGCGCGGCAGCGCATTGAGCACCGTCAGACGAAACGACTTCAGGCCGGTCAGTTCGCCCTCCCAGAACGGTGACGAGGACGACAGCGCCAGCAAGTGCGGCAGGAAGTACGACAGCTGGTTCATCAGGTCGATGCGCGCCTCGTTGTCGTCGATACCCACGTGGACGTGCATGCCGCAGATCAGCATCCGCCGGGCCGCGGCCTGCATCTCCTCGGCCAGCGCGACATAGCGATCCTTGTCGGTACGCTTCTGCCGCAGCACGCGCGCGAACGGATGGCTGGAGGCGGCCACCGGCACAAGTCCATGGCGCGCGGCGACCTCCGCCACCGTGCGCCGCAGCCGGCGCAGGTCATCGACCGCCTCACCCACCGTACGGCAGGCTCGCGTGCCCACCTCGATCTGCGAGCGCAGGAACTCGTGCCCGATCTGGCCACCGCCCTCGGCATGGCACTCCGCGACAAAGCCCGCCGACGGGTCAGCGTCCAGGTCGCGCGTCACCGCGTCGACCAGCAGATACTCCTCCTCGATGCCGATCGTGAAACTCGGGGTATCAGACATCGGCTTCTCGCTTGCACGCAGCATGGGTAGCAGGATCGGCGAGCACGGTCTCGAAGGCAGCGGCGAGCCGCAGCGTCCACTCCAGGATGCCGGCAGGAGTCAAGAGCAGATCCTGACGGATCTCGAGGCAAACGGTTGGCCGCGCGCGCTCGCCGGCATGGCGCCAAACGGTGTAGTCGCCTGGATAGCGGCCAGAGTACGGTTGGTTGTCGCCAACGACCAGTGATCGCTCGCCACGCAGATGCGCGAGCAACGGTCGGGCGATCCGATCATCCCGCTCGTCCCATAGAACGCCGACATGCCACGGCCGCGCCTGCCCGCCAAACACCGGCGTGAAGCTGTGGATCGCAATCAGCACCGGCACCTCGCCGCGCGCCTCGATCGCATCCAGTCGAGTGGTAATCGCCGCGTGGTACGGCTCGTAGCAGGCCGCCGCACGTCGCACCCGCTCGGCGTTGTCCAGGTTCTCGTTGCCAGCAATCCGATGGCCATCGCCATGGAGCGTGAACGCCGTGGCGTCCTCCAGCCGCCGATTGCAATCGACGACCAGGCGCGAGTAGCCGGCGAGTACCGCTGGCGCGTCCAGCCATCTGGCCAGCGCCCGGGCAAGCTCAGCGGCGCCGATGTCGTAGGCGATATGGCGCCAGGTGGCCTCGATCGGCAGTCCCAGACGGTGCAAAGACGCCGGGATCGCGCGGCTGGCGTGGTCGCAGACCAGCAGCCATGGCCGCCGCCCCGTCGGGTGATGCAACTCGTACGCCGGCGGGTCATCCGCCCCCAGCAACGGGCTTGCCGCGAACTCAGGGGGCGAAGCGGCGGAGGGCAGTGAGGGGGGGTCGAACACGGGCACCGGAGCGTGACAAGCTGCCGGGCATTCTAGACGAGCGCGTCACAACGCGCCGGGACCTCAGCGCTGCTCGGCGGCGCGGATCGCGTCGGCAAGCCCCGCCAGCGGCGCCGGGCTTGCGATCAGGAAGCCCTGCGCATAATCGACGCCAATGCGCGCCAGCTCCGCCAGCGCCTCGGGGCGCTCTACCCGCTCGGCAATAGTCTTGATTCCCATCGCCCGGGCAACCTGGCAGATCGCCTCCACCATGCTGCGATCCACCGGATCGCGATGCACGTTCTCGACGAACTGACCATCGATCTTCAGGAATTCGACCGGCAGGGTCTTCAGATAGGAGAACGACGACAGGCCGGAACCGAAGTCGTCGAGCGCGAAGCTCACACCACGGTCACGCAGCTCGCGCATGAAGTAGACGATGTTGGACAGCGAGGCGATGGCCGCCGTCTCGGTAATCTCGAAACAGAGCGAGCCGGGCCGGATCTCCACCGCCGACAGCTCGCCGAGAATGAACTCCAAAAACCCCGGGTCGGCGAGTGTCGTCGCCGACAGGTTGACGGCGAAGGTCGCGTGCTCGCCGACCTTGCCTCTACCGAGCACCTCGCCGAGCACGTGTCGCACGACCCAGCGATCGATCGCCGGCATCATGTTGTAGCGCTCCGCGGCGGGAATAAACTCGATGGGCTGCACCAGCGCGCCATTCTCGTCGCGCATGCGCAGCATCAACTCGAAGCGTGACTGCGTGTCGGTATTCGCACCCAGCGCCACGATTGGCTGGAAATGGATCTCAAGCCGTCCACTGTCGCAGGCACGCTGCAGGCGCGAGATCCACTGCATCTCCTTGTGACAGGTCGGCACGTTGTCGGATTCGTACACGTGCACGCGGTTGCGCCCGCCATCCTTGGCCGCATAGCAGGCCACATCGACGGCCGACATGACCGCCGCAACGGAGTCACTGCTACGGTCAATGCTGACGATGCCGATCGAAGCGCCAATCTGGATCTGCTGTCCGTCCCACTCGTAACGGAACTCGTGGATCGCCTGACGCAGGCCCTCGGCAATCTTCATCGCCTGATCCGGCGCACAATCTTGGAGCAGGATGCCGAATTCATCGCCGCCCAGGCGGGCCAGCGTGTCGCTGCCGCGCACCCGCGTCTGCAGCAGCGTGGTGATCTGCTTGAGCAGGCGGTCCCCAGCCGGGTGGCCGCAGGTGTCATTGACGATCTTGAACTGGTCCAGATCCACGTACACCAGTGCGTGCTCCACCGGACGGTCGGTGCGGGTGTCGGCCACCGCGGCATGCAGTCGGTGCTCGAACTCACGCCTGTTGAGCAGCCCCGTCAACACATCGTGAGTCGCCTGATAGGAAAGTGCACGGCGCAGACGCCGCTCGCGACTGACGTCGCGGAATACCACCACCGTACCCAGCAAGCCACCGGCGCGGTCGCGAATCGGCGCCGCGGAATTCTGGATGGCGATCTCCCGACCGGAGCGGTCGAGCATGGCGGCCTGGTCGTTACCAACGATGACGCGGCCTTCCTGAAGGCAGCGCATCACGACGCTATCCTGGCCGTCGCGACTGGCCTCGTCGATCACCCGCAGCACAGCGTTGACCGGCTGCCCGCGCGCGGCCGCGATGGTCCAGCCGGTCAACGTCTCGGCGACCGGATTGAGGTAATCGATGTATCCGCTGGCATCGGTGGTGATGACCGCATCGCCAATCGACTGCAGCGTGACCTCGGCGCGCTCCTTCTCGGCCTGCACCGCCAGTTCCGCACGGCGCCGCTCGGTGATATCCCACAGCGTGCCCTCGCAGCCGAGCACGTTTCCAGCGGGATCCCGCAGCAGACGTGCGTTCTCGACCACCGTCAGGATCTCGCCATCGCGGCGCCGCAACTCGTATTCCGCATCGCGCAGCTCGCCCTCGGCCAGCAGCGTCGACTGTATGAATTCATGCATCGACGGATCGACATACAAGTCGCGCGTCGTCTCCAGCGCCATCAGTTGGCTGGCGTCGTCGTAGCCGAGCATCCCCACCAGCGCCGGGTTGACCGCCTGCAGACGGCCATCCGCGCCACTTTGGTAGACGCCCTCGACGACGTGCTCAAACAGGCCGCGGAAGCGCGCCTCGCTCAGGCGCAGCGCAGACTCGGCACGACGCCGTTCGATCGCAATCCCGGCAAGCTGACTCATGCGGGACAGCAGCTCAGAATCCCGCCCGCTCGGCGCACCGTTCTGGGCAAGGTACACCGCCAACGTGCCGATGATGCGGCCGCCGGAAGCGAGGATGGGGGTCGACCAGCTGGCCTTGAAACCGGCCCGCAGCACAGCCTCGCGTCGGTACTCCCAGAAGGGGTCAGTGGCGACGTCGGCGACGATGATCTGCCGCGCCAAATACAGCGCAGCGGCACACGACCCGAAACGCAGCCCGGAGGGCACGGCATCCAGCGCCGAGCAGAACTCCCGTGGCAGACGCCCGGCAACCACGTGGCGCAGCATGCCGTCGTCATCCAGCAGGCGGATCGCGCAGCGAGCGCCTGCATGCATCTTCTCGACGACGTCGCTGATGGCCTCCAGCGCGGACTCCAGCGGCGTGTTCGACGCGAGTCGCTCCAGAACACGGCGCTCGCCGGCAGCATAGGCTTCCGCCCGCTTTCGCTCGACAATGTCGGTGATCGAGCCGCGGACAAGCCGTCGACCCGCGCTCGGCAGCCCCACGAGGCGAACCTCGCAGGGCAGCTCGCTGCCACTGGCATCGAGATGAACCCACTCAAACACCAGCGTCTCGCCGGCCAGCGCGCGCGCGATGTAGCCGCGCTCGACGCCAAACGACGGCGTCCCGTCGGGCTGCAGCGGCGGACTGATCTGCTCCGCACCGGCCGACAGCAGCGTCTTTCTGTCCATCTTGAAGAAGCGCAGCGCCAGCTCGTTGCAGTCGACGAACCGACCGCGGTCGACGTCCAGCACGACGATGGCCTCCGGCGCGTTCTCCACCAGCAGTCGGTAGCGCGCTTCGCTCTCGCGGGTCGCCGCCTCCGCCAGCTTGCGTTCAGTGGAATCACGCAGACACAACACGTAGGTCTGCTTGCGACCGATACGCGCCTTGGAAACGGCAAGCTCGGCGGGGAACGACTCACCCTGCTTACCGCGCCCGGTCGTCTCGTGGGCCGCCAGATCCAGATGCGTGTCGTCGCTGCACACCGCCAGCTTTTCGAGGCATTCAGCCATGCGACCGCTGGCCGGCAGCAGATCCGGCAGCAGGAAGGCCAGCGGCCGGCCGATCACCTCGGCCTGCGCGAAGCCGAACACCCGCTCGCCGGTCGCATTGAATGACTCGATGTAGCCACCGTCGTCGACGGTCAGGATCACGTCCTTGACGTGGTCCAGGATGGCCTGCAGCTGACTTGCCGTCTGCTCGCGGATTTCGCGCGTCAGCTCTTGTGCCTCATCCGACATCATCTGCATCGAGCGAACGACGCCGCGACGCTCGGCGTCCACCTGATCGTAATAGGAGGACGCGCAGCGAAGCAGTATGTCGAGGTCTAGCTCGCCGTTACCGCCGGCGTCACGCAACTGCCTGGCAAGCGTACGGTTGATGCTGGGATAGCGCCCCGAATAGCCGGATGGCAGCGTGGTCGAGTGGCTTGGATTGAAGTCGTCGCCGGCAGGGTTAGCGTCAACAGGCGGCGCGGCTCCGGGCCGGGGCAGCGGGACGACTCGCGGCGAGTTTCCTTGCGACGCCATTTATGAGGCCCAGCGCTCCTGCCAGCCAAGTGAACAAAACATGGCAGGATATTAGGTAAATAACCTAACGCGCAGTGTGAACCGGATCGCGGTTCCACGCAGTCGACGGCAGTTGCCGCCAGGACGTGCCCCGGTGCGCCTGGAACGGGGCACCGGCATCGCCCCCCCGCAGCCCCTGCAGTACAGGGGTTGCCGGGGCGCCAGCGAGCCTGGCCTCAGCCGGGGCCCGATCGCTCCGAACGGCGGCGATCCATTTCCTTCAGGTGCCGCTTGCGCAGGCGGATGTTGCTCGGCGTGACCTCGACGAGCTCGTCGTCGTCGATGAACTCCATCGCCTGCTCCAGCGTGAAGCGGATCGGCGGACTGAGCACGACGTTCTCGTCCTTGCCCGAAGCGCGCATGTTGGTCAGCTTCTTGCCCTTGAGCGGGTTGACCACCAGATCATTGTCACGGGTATGGATGCCGATGACCTGACCTTCGTAGATGGAGTCGCCGTGGCCGATGAACAGCCGACCGCGCTCCTGCAAGGTGAACAGCGAGTACGCGAGCGCCTCGCCCTCACCGTTCGAGATCAGCACGCCCAGCGCGCGCTGCGCGAGGGCCTTGTCGACCACCGCGCCGTAGTGATCAAACACGTGGTACATCAGGCCGGTGCCCGAGGTCATCGTGCGGAAGTCGGTCTGGAAGCCGATCAGGCCACGCGACGGCATCATGTATTCCAGACGCACACGGCCACGGCCGTCATGCGTCATGTTGCTCATCTGCGCACCACGCTCGCCCAGCGCCTGCATGATGTTGCCCTGCGAGCGCTCTTCGATGTCGACCGTTACCTGCTCCCACGGCTCCTGGCGCTCGCCGTCAACGATACGCACCACGACCTGCGGGCGCGAGACGGCCAGCTCATAGCCCTCGCGACGCATGTTCTCGATCAGCACGCCCAGGTGCAGCTCGCCGCGGCCGTAGACCTTGAACTTGTCCGGGTCGTCCGTGTCCTCAACGCGCAGCGCGACGTTGTGCAGCATCTCGCGCGCGAGTCGCTCGCGCAGCTGGCGCGAAGTGACGAACTTGCCTTCCTTGCCGAAGAACGGCGAGGTATTGGTCTCGAACGTCATGCTGATGGTCGGTTCGTCCACGACCAGACGCGGCAGCGGCTCGACGTTTTCCGGATCGCAGATCGTATCGGAGATTTTCGGCGCAGCGATGCCGGCGAAAGCGACGATGTCACCCGCAGTCGCCTCCTCGACCTCGACCCGGTCGAGACCCAGAAAACCAAGCACCTGGCCGATTTTCTCCTGACGCACCGCACCGTCGCGATCCACGACCGAGACGGTTTGCGCACGGCGCAGCTTGCCGCGCGAGATGCGGCCGATGCCGATCGTGCCGACGTAGGCCGAATAGTCGAGCTGGCTGACCTGCAGCTGCAGCGGACCGTCCGGATCGACGTCTGGCGGCGGGCAATGCTTGATGATTTCGCCGTAAAGAATCTGCATGTCGCCGCCGCGGTGTTCCGGGTCCAGCGACGAGTAGCCCTTCACGGCCGAGGTGTAGACCACCGGAAAATCGAGCTGCTCATGCGTCGCGCCGAGGCGGTCGAACAGGTCGAAGGTCTGATCGAGCACCCAGCCCGGACGGGCCTCTTCGCGATCGATCTTGTTGATCACGACGATCGGGCGCAGGCCGTGCTGGAACGCCTTCTGGGTCACGAAACGGGTCTGCGGCATCGGGCCGTCAACCGCATCGACCAGCAGCAGCACCGAGTCGACCATCGACAGCACGCGCTCGACCTCACCGCCGAAGTCGGCGTGGCCTGGCGTATCGACGATGTTGATGCGGTACTCGTTCCAGCGGATCGCCGTGTTCTTGGCGAGAATCGTGATGCCGCGCTCACGCTCGAGGTCGTTCGAGTCCATGACGCGATCTGGCATGACCTTGCGCGCGTCGAGAGTGTTCGACTGCTTCAGCAGCTGGTCGACGAGCGTCGTCTTACCGTGGTCGACGTGCGCGATGATGGCGATATTACGAAGTTTCGAAATCACGGTTGGGTCTCGATCCGGGTCCGGACATGGGGACCCTAAGCTAAGCCGCCCATTATACGAGGTTTTTCCCCTCAGCGGCGACTGTCGCTCAACGGGGCTTGGGGGGCGGCACAGGAGCCGCCGCCAGCGTCGCCGGGGCGCTGACCAGCAGCGGGAAGGCGAAAGTCCTGGCCTGCGGACCCTCCGGCAGCTCCAGAGTGACCTTGACCATCAGCACCCGGGTGCCCACCTCGGCCGACTGCAGGCGCAACTGCAGCGGAATAACCGTTCCGGCAGCGACCTTCTCATGGCTGGCCTGCGCCTCAGGCTCCAGCACCGTCAGGCCCTCGCTGGCAGAGACCTCAACTCGCAGCAGCGGCACCGGAGCGCCCGGCAGCAGGGCGACTCCGACCACAAAAGGCACGCCGGGCGCCGGCACGGCGGCAAGATCAAAACGGGCCTCCACAGGCGCCGCACTGACCCCGATGGGGACACCGGCGGCCATCGTGTGGTTGGCGTGCTGCACGGCCGCATCGACGGCGGCGTCACGGGGAACCGCCGGCTGCGAACTTACGACGGGCGCCACGACGCCCTGCCCAGCGCCGCGATGGCAGCCGGCGAGCAGCAATGTTAGCGCCACCAGAGCCAACAGCCCGCCGCAAGCTGAACGGCCGCCGGAGGAGCTAAGCAAGCTGGGGTAGACGTACATGTCGATCCTCCGTGACGACAACTATAACCGCAGCGGCGCCCCATCCAGCGCCTCCAGCTGCTCCTGCAACTCGTTCACGTGATTATCCCAGTAACGCGGGCCACCGAACCACGGAAACGCCTTCGGAAAGGCCGGATCATGCCAGCGTCGGGCAAGCCAGGCGGCGTAATGCATCATCCGCAGGGCACGCAGCGCCTCGATCAGGCCCAGCTGGACGCGATCGAACTCGAGAAACTGCTCGTAGCCTTCCAGCAGGTCGCGCCATTGCGAGCGAGCTTCCTCGCGCCCGCCAGCCACCAGCATCCAGACATCCTGCACCGCCGGCCCGCCCATGCAATCGTCGAGGTCGACGAAATGCGGCCCCTGCTCCGTCCACAGCACGTTGCCACGATGGCAATCGCCATGAATTCGCAGCTGCCGGCAGGGGCCGGCCGCTTCGAAGGCCAGCTCGATCCGGTCGATCAGGGCGTCGCTGAGCTCGGCGTAGCGCTCGACCTGATAGTCGGGCAGCCAGTCGCCGCCGAGGATGAAATCGGCCGATCCCACCCCCAGCCGGGCGATATCCAGCGCCGGTCGGTGCTCAAACGCACGGACCCCGCCGACGCGGTGCATGCGCCCGAGAAAGCGCCCCATCAGCTCGCGGTCCGCCGCGGTATCGAGGTCCGGCCAGCGCCCGCCGCGCCGCGGGTACACGGCATAGGGGTAGCCCTCGACCTCAAAGAGCGTCTCGCCCGCCTGCACCAGCGGCGCGACCACCGGGATCTCCGCCGCTACCAGTTCGAGGGCAAAGGCGTGCTCCTCCAGCACCGCGGCACGGGTCCAGCGCCCAGGGCGATAGAACTTCACCACCACCGGCTCGGCGTCCTCGATACCCACCTGATAGACCCGGTTCTCGTAACTGTTCAGCGCCAGCACCCGCCCATCCGAGAGCCGCCCGCCGCGCTCGACCGCCTCGATCACCAGGTCCGGCGTCAGGCGGGCGTAGGGGGTTTCGGCAGCGTCGGCAGGCAGAGTCGGATGCATGGCGCGATTATGCCGAACCGCGCCCCTCCCCCCCGGCCTATCCGCGGCGATCACCGTAATTCACACCCACTTGGTATCCTCGGCCGTGGTTTTCCAGACGCAAGGGCACTCGACGTGAACTCCAAGGGCATCCTCGTCACCGGTGGCGCCGGCTACATCGGCAGTCACGTCGTGCGCCAGCTCGGTGTGGCGGGCGAGCGGGTCGTGACGCTCGACAACCTGTCGCGCGGCTACGCGGACGCGGTCACCTATGGCGAGCTGGTGGTTGGCGACACCGCTGACGAGTCGCTGCTGCGGCGCGTACTCGCCGACCACGACATAGGCACCGTGATGCACTTCGCGGCCTTCACCATCGTCCCCGAGTCCGTCGCCCAGCCGCTGCGCTACTACCGTAACAACGTCGCAGCGACCCGCACGCTGCTGGAGTGCTGTGTCGAGGCAGGCGTCGAGGGCTTTGTGTTTTCCTCTAGCGCCGCGGTGTACGGGACGCCGCCGGGTGGCATCGCCGCCGAAGACTCCCCCACCGCGCCGATCAACCCCTACGGCACCTCGAAGCTGATGTGTGAGTGGATGCTGCGCGATCTGTCGGCAGTCGCGCCGCTGCGGCATGTTGCGCTGCGCTACTTCAATGTCGGCGGCTCCGACCCCGGCGGCCGCATCGGACAATCGACGCCGCTGGCGACGCTGCTGACCAAGGTGGCCGCCGAACACGTCGTCGGCAAACGCTCGCACGTGGCGATCTATGGCACCGACTATCCGACACCGGATGGCACCGGCGTGCGCGACTACATCCACGTCGAGGACCTCGCCGCCGCTCACCTGTCGGCGCTGCGCTACCTGCGCGGCGGTGGCACCTCGGTCACGCTCAACTGCGGCTACGGCCACGGCCATAGCGTGCGCGAGGTGCTCGCCGCGGTTGAACGCGCCGCCGGCGTGCCGCTGGTGATCCGCGAGGAGCCACGCCGGGCCGGCGACCCGCCGGTGCTCATTGCCAGGGCCGAGCAGATCCGCCAGACCCTCGACTGGCAACCGCGCTACGACAGCCTCGAGCAGCTAGTCGGCGACGCACTGCGCTGGGAGCGCACCCTGGCCGCCGGCGGCGGCCCGCGCCGTGGCTGAGCGCAACCGCAGGCTTCCGCCAGCGCACTGCTGATATCATCATCCCGATGCAATTCAGGCGTCCTAAGTCACTGAGCGGCCTGCTGTTGATCGGCTTCGCGCTGGTCTCGATCCCACTGCTGCTGGCGGTGGTGCATGCCACGATCCAGATGCGCCAGCTGACCCGGCAGAGCGAGGAGCTGGTCCGCTATAGCGTCGCGGCGACCCGCCATTCGCAGGAGTTGTACCAGCAAGCCAACGCGCTGCAGCGCACCGCCGGCCTCTACCAGCTGATGGCCGACGAGAACCTCAAGACGGACTTCAGCACCGACCACGCTAAGTTCCTGACCACCATCACCGACCTCGACCGCATCCAGACCGACGCGGCGACGCATCGACTGAGCGACCTGATCCGCAACACGGAACAACAGTTGCTCGAAGCGGTCACGGCCAGCAACGGCGCGTCGCCCGCGCTTGCGGATCAGATCGACCGGTTCGTCGCGGTCTACGAGCCGATCGATGCCCTGGGCCGCACGGTGCACGCGAGCGTCGATGCACGCCTGACCGACTTGCAGGTCACCGCCGAACGCACGCAGCTACGGCTGTACTGGCAGGCGGCTGCGCTCGCGCCGGTAACCCTGGTCATCGTGCTGGTGTTCGTGAACCTGCTCGCGCGGCCGATTCGCCAGATCGATCAGGCCATCAGCGAGCTCGGACGTGGCACGTTTTCACGGCCCATAGCGGTGCACGGACCGAGCGACCTCGAGCGACTCGGCCGCCAGCTCGAGTGGCTGCGCTCCCGTCTGCTCGATCTGGCACAAGAGAAGAACCGGTTCCTGCGACACATGTCTCACGAACTGAAGACGCCGCTGGCTAACATCCGTGAAGGCACGGAACTGCTGATCGAAGGCGCCGTCGGCGACCTCGACGCAAACCAGCGGGAAGTAGCGAGCATTCTGCGTGAGAACGGCATCAAGCTGCAGCGGCTGATCGAGAACCTGCTGTCCTACAGCGCCTGGCAGTCGAAATCCGTGGGACTGGACCTCAGCCAGTTCTCGCTACGCAGCCTGGTCAGCGCCGTCATCAGCGCGCAGCAACTGACGCTGGTGGCGAATCGCATCCACGTCGATCTGGAGGTGGACGACATCCAGGTGACCGCCGACCGCGGCAAGCTGCGCCTGATCCTGGACAACCTGCTCTCCAATGCGGTCAAGTTCACGCCGCGCGAGGGCAAGATCTCCATTCACGGCCACGCCGGTCAGGATCAGTTGGTGATTGACCTGATCGACAGCGGCCCGGGCATAGCGGCGGAAGACCGAAAGCACATCTTCGAAGCCTTTTATACCGGCACCGGCGGACAGTCGGGCAAGCTCAAGGGCACCGGCATCGGTCTGTCGGTCGTAATGGAGTTTGTGCAGGCTCACGGCGGTACAATTGAGCTGGTGGACGGTCCTCACACGGGGGCCCATTTTAGAATCTGGCTGCCGGCACGCCCGGCGACGGCCATCGACGGCAGCAAGGACGAAGCGGAAGCATGAGCAGGACTCAGGCAATTTGGCGGCTCGCACTGCTCATCGCAGCCGGCGCAGTAGCGTCCTGCGGTACGATGCCCGCGCCGTTCGGCGGCCTACACGCGCGCGCCGACAACAGCGCCCTGAACCGTCCCGCCGCAGATGCCGAAGCGGCGCGCGGCTATCTGGCGGACCTCGCGACGATGCAGGCAGGGCCGCCCTCGCGGCAGGCCGAGGACCTGCAGGCGGCCAAGGGCGCGGCGGAAACTGCCCCCACAACCCTGAACCGGCTGCGCTATGCGTTGATGCTCGGCCTGCCGGGACACCCGGGGTCCGACCCTGTCGCAGCTCGCAGACAGTTGTCAGATTTGCTGGCAAGGCCAGAATTGCTGCTGCCGACGGAGCGCTCGCTCGCCTCGGTACTGCTCGCGGACGTCAGCGAGCGGCTCGTGCTGATTGCGGAGAGCCGGCGTCTGCAGGAAGAGGCGTCCAGTCACGACAAGGAGCGGATGGCCGCGGTGACGCGCCGTCTGCAGACAGAACAGGAAGAGAGCGCGCGCCTGCGGCGCGCGCTCGAGGATGCGCAGAAGAAGCTCAACGCGATCACGCAGCTGGAACGATCGATTAGCGGCAGGGGGAACCCGCCGAAACCCTAGAGACATCGAGGCTAACGAATGCAGGCCCTACGCAAAGACTCCCAGAAACGACGCGCCAAGATCCTGGCGGTAGATGACGACCCGGGACTGCTCCGCCTGCTGACCATCCGCCTGCGGTCGGAGAACTACGAGGTAGAAGCCGTGCAGAGCGCCGCCGACGCGCTCGCAGCGGTCGGGCGTTTCCGCCCCGACCTCGTCATCACCGACCTGCGCATGGACCAGATGGACGGCATCGGCCTGCTCAAGGAGCTACAGGTCCGCTACCCCGGCCTGAAGGTCATCCTGCTGACCGCCCATGGCACGATCCCGGATGCCGTCCGCGCAACACAGAGCGGCGCGTTCAGCTTCATGACCAAGCCGGTCGAGAAGCAGGAACTACTCGAGCAGGTGCACAAGGCGCTGAAGATCTCCGGCTTCCCCGGCGTCGACGAGGAATGGCGCGACGAGATCGTCACCCGCTCACCGCTGATGGAGCAGAAGCTCTCGCAGGCCAACATGGCGGCGAGCACCGACGCGCGAATCCTGATCACCGGCGACGCCGGCGTCGGCAAGAAACTGCTGGCACGTGCGATTCACCGCGCCAGCACTCGCGCCGAAGGCCCGTTCATCGTGCTCAGCTGCGTCGAGGGTGCCGATAGCGACCTGGAGGCCGATCTGTTCGGCGCGGCGCGCGACGGCAGCGAGCCCCAGCGAGGACTGCTGCAGGCAGCCGCCGGCGGCACCGTCCTGCTGGAGGAAATCTCCGACCTGACGCTGCCGCTGCAGGCGAAGCTTGCGCGCGCGCTGCAGGAGAACCTGGTGCGTCCGGCAGGCAGTGACCACACCGCACCGTTCAACGCTCGGCTGATGGCAACCACCAAGCGCGACCTCGCCGCCCTGATGGCGCAAGGGCGCTTTCGTGAGGATCTCTACTACCGCCTGAACGTCGTGCACATCGACGTGCCCGCACTGTCCCGCAGGCGCGAGGACATCCCGCTGCTGGTCGCCCATTTCCTCGAGCAGATCGCCCAGGAAAGCGGACTGCGCAAGGCCTACGCGCCGGAGGCGGTGGAGTTCCTGGCCACCGCCGAATGGCCTGGCAACGTCCGCCAGCTGCAGTCGGTGGTCCGCCAGAACGCGACGATCAGCCAGACGCTGGTCATCAGCGCAGAGATCGCCGAGCTCGCCGTCGGTGCCGGCGCCGCCGGCCTGCCCTCGTTCGACGATGCGCGTGACGAGTTCACGCGCAACTATCTGGTGCAGATCCTGCAGATTACCGGCGGCAACGTCAGTCAGGCCGCACGGCTGGCGAAGCGCAACCGCACCGACTTCTACAAGCTGCTCTCACGCCACCAACTGTCGCCGGACGACTTCAAGGGTCCGTGACCGTGGCGCGGTCGAGACTCGCGCGCAGCCAGGCGAGTCCGACCACGATCAGCGGCAGGATCATCAGTAGCTGGTAGACGAACGACGCGGCAAGGGCTGCATCGGCCGGTACGCCCTGCGGCTCGAGCATGAGCCGGAACGCCACCTGCACCGAGCCTGCGTAGCCAGGCGCGTTGGGCAGCAGGAACGCCATCACGATTCCGACGACCACCAGGATCGCCGCTCCCGCGCCGATCGTCTGACCGACAACTGCCGCAGACCCTGCAGTGCACACCGCCACCGCGAGCCACTGCGCAAGCGACCAGCCCAACACGGCGAACGCGGTGCGTAGCGAGCGGACCGGCGCGAGCCCGGCGAGCGCCGCGTCTACCTGCTCAAGTATCCGCCGCTGCAGCGACGCCGGCAGCCAACGCAGCGCCAGCGCCGCGAGCTGGCGCACGAACCCCGGCAGGGCAAGCGCTAGCAGTACGCACGCGGCGAGACCCGCAGCGACGACCGCCAGCAGCCGCACCGCAGCGACCATGCCTGGCGACACCGGTACCACCAGCAGCGCCGCCGCTGCCAGCAGCAGCACGCCAAACAGGTCAAAGACGCGTTCGGCGACGATTGATGACAGCACGGCGGAAGCGGCGTAGCCGTGACGCCGCTGCAAGGCAAAGGCGCGCACGAACTCCCCCGAATGCGGCACGAGCGCATTCAGGGCCAACCCGGCCGTGACCGGCCGCAGCAATGCCAGCGTCGAGGGCGCCCGCTCAGCGCCCAGCAGCAGCCGCCAGCGCGCGCTCTTGGTGTAGACGAAGGCGGCGGTACCCGCAACGACCGCGAGCGCCGGTCCACCCCAGTGGCCGGTGGCGAGAATATGCAGCACCGCGTCCACCGGCGTGCCGCGAAAGGCGAGCGTGAGGAACAGCGCCCCGACCAGCACACCGACCGACAGCCCCGCCAGGCGCGACCAGGGGACGCGCATCAATCCGCGCTCAGCCGTAGAAGCGACGGATCGCGTCGACGACGTAGGCCAGCTGCTCGTGCTTGAGCTCAGGGAAGATCGGCAAGGCCAGCGTCTGCGCGGCAGCCCGCTCGGACTCGGGGAAGTCCCCCTGCGTGCCACCCAGATAGCTGAAGCAACCCTGCAGGTGCAGCGGCACGGGGTAATAGATCTCGCAGCCCACGCCCTGCTCGCCGAGGAAGGCCTTCAGCTTGTCACGCTCGGGAACGCGGATCACGTACTGGTTGTAGATGTGGCGCAGGCCAGGCTGTGCATACGGCGTGGTGACCGTGCCGCTAAGCCCGGCCGCCGCGAACAGCTCGCCGTAGGCGACCGCGTTGCTGCGACGTCCCTCGGTCCACGCCTCGAGGTGGCGCAGCTTGACGTTCAGCACCGCCGCCTGGACTTCGTCGATACGGAAGTTGCCGCCAATCAGCGCGTGGTAGTACTTCGGCTTGCCGCCGTGCACCCGCAGCACCCGCATCAGTTCGGCCAGTTCCGCATCCTGGGCCGTACATAGACCGGCGTCGCCGAACGCGCCGAGATTCTTGGTCGGGAAGAACGAGAAGCAGCCGACGTCGCCGATGCTGCCGGCGCGTGCCCCGCCCAGATACTCCGCACCGATCGCCTGTGCCGCATCCTCGATGACCTTGAGCCCATAGCGACGCGCCAACACCATCAGCGGCGTCATGTCAGCCATCTGCCCATACAGGTGCACCGGCATCAGCGCGCGGATGCGCGCGCCGCTGGCACGATGCACGAGCACGTTGTCGGTGCTGGTGCACTGCTCGTCGATGAAACGCTGCAGCGCAACCGGGCTGAGGTTGTAAGTCGACGGCTCGATGTCCAGAAAGATCGGTCGCGCACCGGTGCGGGCGATCGTGCCGCCGGTCGCAAAGAAGGTATACGGCGAGGTGATGACCGCATCGCCAGCGCCGATACCGAGCGCCATCAGCGCCAGCAGCAGCGCGTCCGTGCCGGAGGAAACGCCGACGCCATAGGCCGCACCCGAATACGCGGCAATGGCCGACTCCAGCGCCGTCACCTCGGTACCGAGGATGAAGCCCTGCGACTCGTAGACGCGCTCGAGGATCGGCAGCAGCTCGACCTTGAAGGCCTGGTACTGCAGGCGCAGATCAAGCAGCGGGACTTTCATTGTCGACATCGGCGGAACCCTGGTCTGGCCGCGCTGCGAGCGCGAAGTGCGCCGAAACTGTACACAATCCAGCCTGCGATTGCCCGTCGGGACAACCCTCAAGGGAACCCTGGGAGGCGGATGAAAGGTGCGGTTCAGACGGCGCCCGCCGCGATTGCGGCGAATGGCGTCCCCAGAGGGATTCGAACCCTCGTACCTACCGTGAAAGGGTAGTGTCCTAGGCCTCTAGACGATGGGGACGAGGCGCGGCTCCAGTGGCGAGCCAAAAAAGCGTGGTGGAGCTAGTCGGTTTCGAACCGACGACCTCTTGCATGCCATGCAAGCGCTCTACCAGCTGAGCTATAGCCCCACGCGAGAGGCGGCGCATTCTGCGAGGACCGCCACTGCCTGTCAACTCCCCCGAGCGTGATTGATCGCACGGTCGACCCGGCGCAGCACGGTTTCGGCCCCCAGGATCGCGAGGGTCGCGTCGATCGGCGGCGAGACGCCGCTGCCGGAGACCGCCACCCGCAACGGCTGGGCCACCTTGCCCAGTCCCGCGCCGAGTTCGGCGGCCAGCGCCTTGAGCGCGCCGTCCACTGCCGCCCCCGTCCACGGCGTGGCCAGCGCGGCCAGCGCGGCCCGCGCCGCGACCAGGAACGGGGCCGTGTCCGCGTTCAGGTTCTTGGCGGCCGCCTTCGGCTCGTAGTCGGTCGGGTCCTGGAAAAAGAACAGGCTGCCCTCCGCCATCTCCGCCAACGTCCGTGTGCGCTCCTTCAGCGCCTCGGCGATCGCCCCGAGGTCGATGCCTGCCACCTGCACGCCGCGCGCCACCAGCTGCGCCTCGAGCAGCGGCGCAAGATCCGGGCCGGTCAGCCGCATCATGTGCTGCTGGTTGGTCCAGGCGAGCTTGTCCGGGTTCAGCGCCGAGGCGGACTTGTTGACCGCGTCCAGATCGAACAGCTGCACCAGCTCATCCAGGCTGAACAGCTCCTGGTCGCCGTGCGACCAGCCGAGCCGGCCAAGGTAGTTCAGCAGCGCCGCCGGCAGGAAGCCGGCGTCCTTGTACTCAAGCACGCTGACCGCACCGTGGCGCTTGGACAGCTTGGTGCCGTCAGGCCCCAGAATCATCGGCAGGTGCGCGTACACCGGCGGGGTCGCGCCCATCGCACGCAGCATGTTGATCTGGCGCGGCGTGTTATTGATGTGGTCGTCGCCACGGATAACGTGGGTGATGCCCATGTCCCAGTCGTCAACCGACACACAGAAGTTATAGGTCGGGTTGCCATCCGAGCGCAGGATGATCAGGTCGTCCAGTTCCTCGCTGCGGAACACGATCGGACCATGCACGATGTCATCGACAACAACCTGCCCCTCGTCCGGGTTGCGAAAGCGCACGACCGGGGTCACGCCGGCGATGGGCTCGGCGCGGTGCCGGCAGCGGCCGTCGTAACGCGGTTTTTCCTTACGCGCCATCTGCCCGGCACGCATTTCGTCGAGCTCGCCCTTCGAGCAGTAGCAGTGGTAGGCGTGACCGGCCTGCAGCAGTTGGCCGATCACCTCGTGATACCGCGGGTAGCGCTGGGTCTGGTAGTAAGGACCCTCGTCGGCCTCCAGGCCCAGCCACTTCATGCCGTCCAGGATCACCTGGATCGCCTCGTCCGTGGAGCGCTCGCGATCGGTGTCCTCGATGCGCAGGATGAACGTTCCCTTGTGGCGCCGGGCGTAGAGCCAGGAGAACAAGGCCGTGCGGACGCCGCCAATGTGCAGCATGCCGGTAGGGCTGGGGGCAAAGCGGGTCCTGACGGTCAAGCGCATCTTCCAAGAAAGTGGGGGCGCGAGACTCTATCAGACCGGCGACCCTGAGCGCCGCGACGCTCAGACGGATTGAATGCGGCGCCCGACCCCACTACACTTCCGCCGCGAATCGCGCGGTGGGCGGTTAGCTCAGCGGTAGAGCACTGCTTTCACACGGCAGGGGTCACAGGTTCAAATCCTGTACCGCCCACCAATTTCAATGACTTGCACGCGATTCCAATCCCAGAAATCACAAAGCGCGCCCGGACTCCATCTGGGACTCGGCGCGTGTCAATGGACTTGAGACACTTCTTGTTTGGGATTTAAGGGCTTCTGGGCGTTGATTTCCAAGGCCATCGGCTCAGTGCTCGGCGGATTAATCCAGACCGAAGCGGGCACGATCGGCGCCCTGGGCATCACGTT
>CAIYLH010000133.1 GCA_903927005.1 uncultured Pseudomonadota bacterium | reverse complement strand
TGCGAGTCACTGTCGGGATTGGAGTCTCGCGCATTGGCGCGATTTTACTGGCGCCACCTGCTGCGGCGTACGCGAGAAATTGCCCAGTTCGTACAGATATCGAGCGATCCACTGAAGCCCGGCAACGCGCGCGGCATGAGCGATAAAAACTGGGCCGCAGCTCCTCTGCTAGCGCAACTGTCGCAGCGGGGTCAGCGCGTCCCTGCGCTTCCGTGGCTTGGCCTCGCGAGCGTCCAGCTCGTCGAGCAAAGCAAGCCCACGGGCCGGAGTGCCCCTCGCGGCCAATGCCCGGAAGCGCAGTTCCGTGTCGTGCGCCGCCAACGCCACGGTTGCCCACTCCTCGACGAGCTTGTTCACCGACAGCTGCCGGCTCTTGGCGAGCTGCTTCAGCCGCCGATGCTTGTCGTCCGGAATACGTACCGTCACGGTAGACATGGAAACTCCCTCAGGAAGCTAGCCGGCGTTAGAATCCTGATGTCGGTGAACTTCAGTTCTTGCCGCTGATAGTCCCGAACATTGCGCGTAATAATCGCGTCGACTGATCCCGCCACGGCAAGTTCGATGATGTGATTGTCGGCCTCGTCGCGCAAATTTGGTCGCCACGTGTAGTAGATCTCCGTCCACTCGCATATCGAGAGGAAGTCTTCGAACAGCCAGCGTCGCTCCTCAGCGGTCAGCAGGCAGCGCTTCCAGGGGGCCTCTCGACCGAACAGGGCCTCATATTCGAGAAACAGCGCCTGACCGATGACCGGATGGATCTTCCTCTGCAAGCATGCGCGAAACACGCGCCGCGCATCGCCACCGGGTCCCGCCAATGCTGCTACCAGGACGTCAGTATCGACAACAACACGAGGCGCCATACGCTGATGATAGCACAGGCGCTATCATAAGTGCGACGCCTCGACCGCCGTCGACTGCGTTTTCTCCTCCGACGGCTGCAAAGTGGCGGCCGTTCTCGATATGCCGCATCGCGGCAAAGCCGTCGGCAGCCCCGTATGGTCGATAACTGATCCGTATCGACGTCGCGGGCGGGGCAAGCTTCCTGCGTCGGCCAGAGTACCCAATGAAAGCGCCATGACCTGGCTGCCAGTTCTAGACCTCTCTATCCCGAAATGATCGCCGCAATTTCCCGCAGTCTTGCTTCTAGATATGGCAGCCGTTCCTGACTGGCAGAATCCGTTGGAAGATGCCCTGGCAGCGCTTCCAGAAACGAAGGAGTTGCGAGAAATCCGGAAAGCCTGCGGCTGAGGTAAGCCCTCAGCTCCTCCGGGCTTTGACGGCATTCCTTGATCAGCTCGCTTCTTCCATCAACTACAGCGATCAGGTCGCCCAGATCGTGGCTCGACAGGTAATCGCCGTTGCCGCGGCCATCAAACGCTTCAATCTTCGTTGCAAGAAATGCCGGAGCAGTGATAAGTCTGATTTCCCGGCCGCTCGGCAAGGCAACGCGAGTCGCAGTATCCAGCGCCAGCGGGTACCACGGATTGGAGAACCCCAGAATGTCCTCAAGCGTGGGCATGACATCGACAGCGACTGAACTCACACGCCACCTGCAAATTGGTGCCTGTGGGCTGACATCGTGCACAAAGCCCAGCTTCCGCAACTCCCCTTCGACGCGATGAAAGTCGGCCCTGACCACCGCCTTGCAAATCAGGTCAACGGCATTGGTCGTACGGATGGACGGCGCGCCTGAATCCGTCGTCAGTAGTCCTACGATCGCGCCGCCTACGAACACGAGTTCGTCCCGTAGCGAATCACCCAGTCGCTCTGCAACGATTTCGAGCAGAGCAACGTTGGGGTCGTTGGGATTCACGTGCGCAATCTCTCGGTCAGCATCCCCTGCGCTAGTGCGCGCTCCCGCGCACTGCCGCCACGCAGCGCATCGAACAGCGCCAGCAGTTCACCTAGCGCCGGATTGCGCGCCGCAGCCT
>CAIYLH010000132.1 GCA_903927005.1 uncultured Pseudomonadota bacterium | reverse complement strand
GAAGTTTGGCACCTCGATGTCGGCTCATCCCATCCTGGGGCTGTAGCAGGTCCCAAGGGTATGGCTGTTCGCCATTTAAAGTGGTACGCGAGCTGGGTTTAGAACGTCGTGAGACAGTTCGGTCCCTATCTGCCGTGGACGTTTGAGATTTGAGAGGGGCTGCTCCTAGTACGAGAGGACCGGAGTGAACGTATCTCTGGTGTTCCGGTTGTCACGCCAGTGGCATTGCCGGGTAGCTATATACGGACGGGATAACCGCTGAAAGCATCTAAGCGGGAAGCCCCCCCCAAGATTAGTTCTCGCTGGGGACTTGATCCCCCTGAAGGGCCGTCGAAGACTACGACGTTGATAGGCTGGGTGTGTAAGCACAGTAATGTGTTCAGCTAACCAGTACTAATTGCCCGTGAGGCTTGACCATATAGCCCCAAGCTGTTTGACAGCCTGGTGGCGGTTTCTGATTGCGACACCATAAAGTGTCTTCACGATATCCAAATTGCGGTGATCCGCCCGGGGCATGAGCCCCGAGCGAATCGCTGTTACAAGTTTTCCTGGCGGTCATAGCGAACGGGAACCACCCGATCCCATTCCGAACTCGGAAGTGAAAACGTTCTGCGCCGATGGTAGTGTGCCCTTCGGGCATGTGAGAGTAGGTCACTGCCAGGATCTAATTGAAGGCCCCGGAGACGAAAGTCTCCGGGGCTTTTCTCTTTGTGCGGCTATCATTCGTGGTCGCAATTCGCAGCTCCCGTTGAGGACATACGATGGCCTGGTTCCAAGGCGTTCCTCTGGATAACGTTCCGTCCGCCGAGACGGGAGTTCTGCTCGTGAACCTGGGCACGCCGACGGCGCCCACAGCAGGACCGATCCGCCGCTATCTGGGCCAGTTTCTGGGTGACCGTCGCGTCGTCGAGGCCTGCCCGGCGTACTGGTATCCCATTTTGTTCGGGCCGATCCTGACGTTCAGGCCGCGCAAGACCGCCAAACTCTACGCGGCGATTTGGACCAAGGAGGGCTCGCCGCTGATGGTGCACTCCCGTCGTCTGGCTACGGCGCTGCAGCACAGGCTCGGCGATCCTGCCGGTATCCGCGTCGAACTTGCGATGACCTACGGCGAACCTTCGGTGTCCGCCGGCATCCGCAAACTGCTCGAAGCGGGGGTCCGCAAGCTCGTGATTCTGCCGCTGTATCCGCAGTATTCAGGCAGTACGACCGGGGCGGTCTGGGATGCGGTCGCCAAGGAGCTGCGCCGCTGGCGGCGTGTCCCCGAGCTGCATTTCGTCGCCGATTATCACGACTCCCCGGCCTACATCAGTGCGCTCGCGACGAGCGTGCGCGCGGCCTGGGCGGAACACGGTCAATCGCACCTGGTGCTGTCGAATCACGGCATCCCGGTGAAGTACGTTGCGCTCGGCGACCCCTACCAGCGGCAGATAGAACGCACCACCGAACTGCTGACCGCGGCGCTCGGGCTCAGCCCAGCCGAGTACTCCGGTTGCTTCCAGTCGCGCTTCGGCCCGACCGCCTGGCTGCAGCCCTATACCGACGATATATTGCTCGAATTAGTAGGTAACGGGGTTAAGAACGTCACGATCGTGACGCCTTCATTCGCGGTCGACTGCCTCGAGACGCTGGAGGAAATCGGCGTCGCTTCACGCGAGAAGTTCCTGGCCGCGGGAGGCGAGAAGTTCACCTTGGTGGCGCCGTTGAACGAGTCCGCCGCGCACGCCGAGGTGTTGGCGGCGGTGCTGGCCGGCGCCGGCGTTCCGGTGCCCGCTAGCGCCTGATCCCGACCCGCGGGGTCGCTCCCGCCGGATGCTAGACTCCCCTCGCCGCGCCGCGGGGACTTCCATGCTCGAGCTCGCCGTTAAGACACTGATCGCCTACCTGCTCGGCTCCCTGATGGGCGCGCTGATCCTTGGGGCATTTCGGGGTGTCGACATCCGCCAGCAGGGCAGCGGCAACGCCGGGGGCACTAACGCGTTGCGCACTCAGGGAAAGGCGTTTGCGCTCGGCGTGGTCGTCATCGACGTCGCCAAGGGCTGGTTTGCCGCGGGCGTGCTGCCGGGGCTCGCACTTCCCCTCATCGCTCTGGACGCCAGCGTCGGCCGCGACTGGCTTGCGGTCAGTTGTGCCGCGGCCGTGACGCTCGGCCACGTCTATCCGGTCTGGTGGGAGTTCCGTGGCGGTAAGGGCGCGGCGACGTTGATAGGCGTCGTGCTCGGCCTTATTCCCGCATTCCTGCCGGCAGTGCTCATCGTCTGGTTGCTTGTCGTGATGACCACGGGCTTCGTCGGTCTGGGCACCATGCTCGGTGTCGCGACGTTGCCGGTTGTGCTGCTCTGGCGGGCGCCGGGCAACACGGCAATATTGAGTTTCGCGCTGCTGATGACGGTGTTCGTCATCTACACCCATCGCGGCAACATCGAGCGGATGAGGGCCGGTTCCGAAAACCGCGCCCGGCGCCTGTGGCTGCTGGGGCGACTCAAGGCGCGCGCCGAATGACGCGACGCGGACAGTTGCTTGGCCTGTTGGCGGATGGTTCATTGCATTCGGGCCAAGTGCTCGCCGCGCATCTGGGTGTTAGCCGTGCGGCGGTTGCCAAGCAGGTGCATGCGTTGGCCGCCTGGGGGGTGCCAGTGGAAGCGGTCGCGCGACGCGGCTACCGCCTGACTGCACCGCTAGAACTGCTGCAGGCGGGGCGCATCGAAGCGGGGCTGTCGGCGGCTACCCGCGGACGGCTGGAGCGACTCGAGGTGCACGAGCAGCTGCCTTCCACGAATTCCTATCTATTAGCCGAAACCGGCCTTGCCGCCGGCCACTGCCGCGTGTGTCTGGCAGAGCTGCAAAGCGCCGGCCGCGGTCGACGTGGTCGCGCCTGGCTTGCCCCGATTGGCAGCGGATTGTGCCTGTCGCTGGCATGGCTATTTGACCCGCCGCCGTCGGCGCCGGGGGCGCTGAGCCTCGCTGCTGGGGTTGCGGTCGTGCGCGCGCTCGCACGCGTGGGCGTAACAGATGCCAGTCTGAAGTGGCCGAATGACATCTATCGCGCCGGCGGCAAGCTCGGCGGCATCCTCTGTGAACTGCGCTTTGAGGCGGCGGGCCCGGCCTACGTCGTTATCGGGGTGGGTATTAACGTCCGCTTGCCGCAAGGGCTGGCTGACTCGATCGACGCTGCCGGCGGCGTGCGCCCGGTCGATCTGACGGATCTTGCCGCGCCGCCTTCGCGTCATGCGCTGGCGGTGGCGTTGATCGACGAGCTGGCCACCGCTGCTGCCACGTTCGGTACGCAGGGCTTCGCACCGTTTGGCACCGAGTGGCAACAGGCCGACGCCTTGCGTGACCGGCCGGTGCGCGTACACGACGCTGGCGCCGTTCCACGTGACGGCATCGCACGCGGGATCGATGCGCAGGGCAGCCTGCAGGTTGAGTTCGGCGCCGGGCTCGAGGCGCTGACCGCTGGCGATGTGTCGTTGCGGGAGGTCGCGTGACGCTGCTGATCGACGCCAGCGGCGGGGTGCTGCGCTACGCGCGGCTCGTGAACGGGGCGTTGTCCGACGTCGCGAGTGTTCCCCACCGCGGCATTGAACCGGACGAATGGGACGTGGCGTTTGGCGACCTTTCGCCGGCGCCACGGCAGGTGTTGGTCGCCAACGGCGCGGGCGCCGTCTTCGCGTTGCGGTTCGCCGAGTGGGTTGAGCAGCGCTGGGGCGTGTCGGTGGAATTTCCGGTCGCGACCGGTGCAGCGGGCGGTATCCACAATGCGCATGCGGTACCGGGGTCGCTGCCCATCGATCGCTGGCTGGGGCTGCTTGCGGCGCGCGCGCGGGTCGCCGGCCCGCTGCTCGTCGTCGTCGCTGGGCCGACCTTCAGTGTCGATCTGGTGGATGCGCACGGCGCACACCGTGGCGGCTACGGTCTGCCCGGCGAGCGGCTGATGCGAGAGGCGCTGTACGGCCAGACCAGTGGCGTTGCCGCTGCGGCCCTGCTCGATAGCGCGGCGGTCGACGGCGTATTCGGCGTCAACACGGCCGGTGCCGTCCAGCAAGGCGCCAGACTTGCGCTCGCTGCACTCGTCGATCGGCTTGCGGAATCGCTCGCAGCCCTTGGCGCGGCGCCGCACGTGCTGATGACTGGTGGCGGCGCCGACGTCGTCGTCGTCCTCGTGCGACGCGAGGTTCAGCTAGTGCCCGATTTGGTGCTTGAGGGGCTGGTGCAGGTCGTGACAGGGGCGCGCGCATGAAACGACTGCTTGCAGCGCTCGTGTTTGTGAACCTGGTCATTTTCGGCTATCTGCAACTGGTGGCCCGCCCGCCCGCCGCGCTTGCGCCGCCGGCGCCTGCGCGCCGGCTGGAACTGGTTGGTGAGCGGCATGTTGCGCCGCCGCCGAATGAACCGCGCTGTGTCAGCGTCGGCCCGCTACACGACGCGGACGTCACTCATGCAGTGGCCGAGTATCTCAAGGGGCTTCAGCTGGCGCCACGAGAGCGTCTGCTTGAGAGTGACGCGAAGCCTGGCTACTGGGTCATTGTCAGCCGCAAGTCTGCGGAGATTGCAGCCAAACTCGTGCAGCAGTTGCGTGCCGCCGGTTTGGGTGATGTTGAGCTTGTGCCGCCTGCGGCCGGTCAGGCGGGGGTACAGGTGTCGCTCGGATTTTACAAAGATCGAGCCAAGGCCGAGCGCCGCATCCAGGATCTCAAGGGATATGCGCTGGCGCCGACGATCGTCGAGCAGCTGCAACGTCTCAGTCAGTGGTGGCTGGATGTGGAAAGCAGCACGCCGGTGTCGCCGATCGACCTCACCGCTTTGGTGAAGGCCGTGCCGGGCGCTACCGGCGCGGGTCTGGGGCCGTGCGTGCTACAGCTGCCACCTGCCGATCCAGAGGGTCCACCACCCACCATGACGCCACCTGCGAAGGCGCCGGCTCACAGCCCGGGCGCGGCGGCCTGACGGCTGCGCGACGCACCGGCCTAGAACAATTCGAAGCGGAGATCTGCCGATGCCGACATCCATTAGCGTGCGCGCCGCCCGCCTTTTACAGGGCGTGGCCGTGCTTGCGGTTGCGCTGCTTGCTGGGCCTGTCCAGGCTGCGCGCGTACTCGAGCCAGACGACGTCTTTCGCATCGCCGATGTGAGTGACGTGCAGATTGCCCCGGACGGACGCAGCGTCGCCTATCTGGTCAGCACCAACCTGCGTGAGTCCGATGAGCCGGTCACTGCGCTGTGGTGCGTCGACTGGGACGGCGGCGAGCCGCTGCAGCTGACGCGGTCACTGAAGGACGTCGCCTCGCCACGCTGGAGTCCCGACGGACGCTGGCTGTCGTTCATTGCGACTCCCGCGGGCGCTGAGCGTGCGCAGCTGATGCTGATTGATCGCCGCGGCGGCGAGCCGCAGGCGCTTACGCATGCGCCGGGTGTGATCGCCGACTACGCCTGGGCTCCTGACGGCCGACGTCTGGTCATCCAGATGCAGCAGGTGGAGCCCGCGCCGCAGGTCGCCAAGACGCCGCGGCCGATTGTCATCGACGCGCTGCAGTTCAAGGCCGACGAGGAGGGCTACCTGACGGCCGACAGTGCACAGCACCTGTATCTTGTCGACGCCAAGAGTGGCGAACTCGAACGGCTGACCGGCGGCGACGCGAACGAGCGCGCACCGGCCTGGTCGGCTGACGGCAAGCGGGTGGCGTACGTGCGTACTCGCGAGCGCGGCATGGACGCGGATGGCATGGAAGACATCATGGTGGTGGATGCGGCCACGGCGGCGACGCCACGGACGCTGGTACGGGTCAACGCGCCCAATCACCAGCAGCTGCGGTGGACACTGGACGGACAGAGTCTGGTGCTTACGGTCGGCCCGGCGATCCGCTTAACCGCCTATGGCGCCGACGTGCTGGCACTGGTGCCGGTGGCTGGCGGTGAGGTGCGCAAGCTCAGCGATACGCTCGATCGGGCCGTGCTCGCCTATTCGCTCTCAGCGGATGGTCGGTTTGCCGATGTGATCGTCGAGGACGACACGCGCCTGTATCCGTCGCGGGTACCGTTGGCGGGCGGGACGATCGAGCGGGTGTGGCGTGGCGAGGAAGTGGTGATGGCGCAGTCGATCGGCGCCAGCCATACCGCGGTGCTGGCGTCGAATGACCGATCGCCGTTTGAGGTCTACGCGCTCGACAAGGGGCGGTTGCGCAGGCTCACCCACCATAACGACGCGCTGATGGCTGAGTTGTCGCTCGGCGTGGTCGAGGACCTGCGCTTCGCTGGACGGGATGGCGTCGAGGTGCACGGCCTGCTGGTAAAGCCTCCCGGTTTCGTGCCGGGCCATCGCTATCCGACGATTCTGTGGATCCACGGCGGCCCGAACGGACAGGACGAGCACTCACTGACGTTCAGCCGCTACGCGCTGCAGCTGGAGCGGCAGATGCTCGCCGGTCAGGGCTACCTCGTGCTCGGTATCAACTATCGCGGCGGCACCGGGCGCGGGTTCAGGTTCTCGTCGACGATCGCCGCTGACTGGGGCCACAAGGAGGTAGAAGATCTCTCGGCGGCCGTGGATGCAGTGATTGCCTCCGGGCTTGCCGATCCCGAGCGGCTCGGCGTCGGTGGCTGGAGTTATGGCGGCATCCTGACCGACTACCTGATCGCAAGCGAGCCGCGCTGGAAGGCTGCGGTCAGCGGCGCAGGCAGCGCCAATCAAATCTCAATGTACGGCATGGACCAGTACGTGCACCAGTACAACGCCGAACTTGGCCTGCCCTGGGTCAACACCGCGCTGTGGCTGAAGGTGTCGTATCCGTTCTTCCATGCCGACCGGATCCACACGCCGACGCTGTTCCTGGGAGGCGAGAAAGACTTCAACGTGCCGATCGCGGGCGGCGAACAGATGTACCAGGCGCTGCGTACGCTCGGCGTGCCGACCCGGCTGGTGGTCTATCCCGAACAGTTCCACATCTTTACGCGTCCCAGCTACATCAAGGACCGCTCGGAGCGGGTGCGGGCTTGGTATGCGCGTTACCTGCAGCCAGAGGCGGTGACGCGATAATATTAGGGGTCAGTTGCTCCGCGAGGGAGGATCCCCCCGCGGAGCACAACCGGCTACACTGCCGGTCGCGCCGGCGTAGCTCAGTTGGTAGAGCAACTGATTTGTAATCAGAAGGTCGGGGGTTCGATTCCCTCCGCCGGCACCAATAGAATCAATCGGTTGGCCTCTCGCGTGTCGCATGGTCTGGAAGTATGTGTCCAGGCGCTGCCCGCGATACCAGCTGCATTTGGGGTCCCTCAGATGCTCGCTGCGGAATATCGCCGTACGTCAGGGCGCGCGCCAACTTGGCGCCCCGCGCTTTAAGCGGGCGACACTTGACACTAGTGCATGGCGTGCACTACCGTTTCCTGAGATGCCAACCGTAAAGCGATTCGATCGCTGCCGTATCGAGATGTATTTCGGCGACCATCCGCCACCGCACTATCACGTCATTACGAATGACGACGAAAGAGTCGCTGTGGAGATTGAGACGGGCCGTGTTCTCGCAGGTACGGCGGACTCGCGGGATACCGATCCCGCGATTGCATGGGCGCGCCGAAACAAGGGTCGACTTCGAGACCGGTGGAACATGTATTCCGCCGCAGAGCGATGAGCACCAAGAAAATGATCGAAACCAAGTCCGTTCGGATTTCGAGTGTGAAGCATGTCGCCGACTACGTGCTCAGCGTTCGCTGGGTCAGTCGGTCCACGACGCGCATCGATCTTCGCGAGCTCGTGTACCGGCTCAAGGGTCTCAAGCCATTGAGGGATGTTCGGATGTTTTCGACAGTTGCCAAGGGCGAGGGTGGCCATAGCATCGCTTGGCCAGACGACTTGGATGTCGGTGCGGATGCGTTGTGGGAGATGGCGCTCACGCAGGCTGGGCGTGACGACGCAGTCGAATTTCTGCGTTGGCGGTGGCGTCATGGTTTAAGTCTGACTCAGGCTGCGGACGCACTCGGGATCTCGCGACGTCAGGTTGCCTATTACGCGAGCGGCAAACATCCAATTCCGAAAACCATCCTGCTCGCCTGCAAGGGCTGGGCTGCGGAGCAGAAAGCAGCGTGAGTGGCTGCTTGTAAGCAAAATCCGCCGAATCGGTATGCTACAAAACTGTGCTACAGGTGCTCTGTCGCGCATAAGTCAATTTTTCTTCGGTAGAAGAAATTTTAGCGAAATTATTTGTAATCAGAGGGCCGGGGTTCGATTCCCTCCGCCGGCGCCAGATCCGACAAACCGCTAAAGAAATTGGCCCTTGCCGCGCCTGACGCGGCCGCGGCAGCCGTGGAACGCCGCACAGCCTCCAAGGTCGTCGCCAAATTTGTGCCGGCGTCACTAATGGGCACGGCGAATACATGTATCCGCGCGCATTGTTCGGCCGTCATGAAAATTCCTAGCCGATCGGATCTACCTGATCTCGTTGGCAAATACGGTCTCGCGCAGTATCGGCAGAAGCTCGTCAATATTTTGATGGGTCACGATCAGAATGGGGATGTTAATGGCAGGCGCGACCGGCTTCTTGGCCAGATGCAGGATCAGCGCTTCGCCCGCGCGCTGTCCCATCAGGTACGGTTGCTGCATGCCCGATACCAGTACGTCGCCTCGTCTGATCAAGTCAATGAACTCCGGGGTGCCATCAAATGCGGCAAGTGCAAGTGATTGACCGCGGTTTGCTGTGCGGATGGCTTGTACAGCACCGAGGGTGGGTATATCCGCTTGCACGAACAGGCCACGCAGCTGCGTGTGCTTGCTCAATAGGTCTTGCGTAAATTGCGTCGACTCATCCGCCGTATAACTTTTCATCTCGCGGCTGTCAGATAGTTGGGCGCCTGCTTCCGTCAGCGCTTGTGCGAATCCGGCGCTGCGCAAGCGGCCGTTATTGCGGGCCAGTGATAGCGTGATGGAGGCGATGTCGCCACCGTTCCAACCCTTTTGCCGTAACGCCGAGAGCAAGGCCTGGCCGGTTTGATACGCGCCGGTATGGTTGTCTGAACTGATAAAGGACACGTACGTCCCACTGTTGGTGCCGACATCGGCGATCACCACTGGAACGTTCGCCTGCTCGGCGAGGGCCAGCACAGCGGGGGCGGTGGATGAATCAGTGGGGCTGAGCACAATCCCAGTCGCGCCGGCAGCGATGGCTTGCCGCGCATTTTGGAGTTGAATCGCGCCATCGTCATGACTGCTGAGTACCTGAAGCTCGAATCCACTCTTCTTGGCTTCGGCGGCGACGCCTTGCGCGATGTTGTGCCAAAAAGAAAAATTGAGATCAGGTGTTAGATAGAAAATCTTCGCCGGGCTTGCTGCAGTGGCCGCTGCCAGAGTCAAGCCGATGGCCATGGCGGTAGCCTGCAGGAGCATCCTGGTAAGGGGGGGCTTCATGGCGAGTGCTCCTAAAATCAATCGGATCGTCCGCGGGGGTTCGCCGGCGGCCGGTATTGTCCGTGCCTGCTCGGTGTGACGCAGAATATACGTGCTCGATGGCATCGAGTCACTGGCGGTGGCCTCTCGTTTGTTATCGACTTTTGCGAGTTTATGTACCGACTCAAGAGCCTCAGGCCATTGAGGGATATTCATGCATTTCCGGTCGCTGTCACGGCCAAAGGCGCCGGGAAATGAATCGTGCAGCGCCCCGGTTTTAGGAAGGATCTCGCACTTAACACCGGTTTTGGCGCTAACAAACCATGCTGCGGCTAACAAGGGCAGCCTAAATCGGTGTTAAAACGACAACAAATAATCGGGACAAATTAGAAAGGGGGGGGGCTCAATTCCCTACGTCGGCACCACTTGTGCCTTGTCGTGCTGCACCGCGTTTCCGCGCGCCTACGGGCTCGCCCCGATGGCCGTCGTAGGCTGCAGCGCTAGTCTCCACCCGCCGTCGACACGGATGCGACGCCAAGCCTTGCGTGCGTCGACGCGTTGAACGGTGTGAAAACCAGCAACAATCAACCAATACGCTGACGCGAGGGGAGAACAGCAATGATCAAAGCGATGCGAGTCCGGTGCCTATCCAGCGCGCTTGCGACTCTAATTTTCTGGGTCTTCGTGAAAACGTGTGGGTAGATTCTGTACGTTTATTAATCAAAGTGCAGGCAGCGTGCAGGTCAGCACCTTCAGCTTGAGGTACTCCTCGTCATGCAGTCCGTAGGCTCGACGTTGTATGACGCGGATCTTGTTG
>CAIYLH010000131.1 GCA_903927005.1 uncultured Pseudomonadota bacterium | reverse complement strand
TGCGTACCACTGCCAGTCCCGGCCGGTAGCCACCTGCCGGCGGTACCCGAAAATGCACTGTATGCCGGCCTTACCTGGCGGTCGATAGGAGCCGGCGTATCCGCAACGGCAGAAACCATCGGCCGCAGCAAGATCTATGCGGACGATCGCAACACGGCGGTCGCGGCTGGCTACTGGACCACCAATCTGCGCTTGGGACTCACCCAAGACCTGGGCCGCTGGACGCTCACCGAGACCGCGCGACTCGATAACCTATTCGATCGTCGTTATATCGGCACCGTGATCGTCAACGAAACCAATAGCCGCTTCTACGAGCCCTCACCGGGTCGCACGGCTTATCTGATAATCACTGTTCGCCATCACTAGGCTTGGGAGCGTCACGTGATCACGGTGTATACGGACGACCACCTGCTACGCAACGTACGCACCGAGCTGCACGGCGGCCTGCTGGTGCCGCCGCACGAGTGCCCCGAGCGCGCCCAGTTCGTTCTCGATCGGGTCAAGTCAGTGGCACTTGGCGGGGTGATAGCTCCGCAGCGCCACGGACTTGCGCCGGTGCTGCGCGTGCACGATGCCGGCTTTGTCGAGTTTCTAGGCCGCGCATGGAAAGACTGGTCAGCGGCAGGCAACCGCGGCGAAGCGATTCCGGACTGCTGGCCCGCACGGCGCATGGCGCAGCGCCGGCCGGAATCGATCACCGGCCAGCTCGGCTATTACGCCATGGCCGGTGAAACCTCGATTGGGCCAGGAACCTGGGAGGCCGCGCAAGCGGCGGCCGACGTTGCGCTGACGGCGGCCGGGCTCCTCGCTGACGGGAGCCGCGGTGCGTTCGCGCTGTGCCGCCCTCCCGGTCACCATGCAGCGCACGACCTTTATGGTGGGTACTGCTTTCTCAACAACGCCGCCATTGCAGCGCAGTCGCTGCGTGATCGCGGCGCCACACGCGTAGCAATGCTGGATGTCGACTTCCACCACGGCAACGGCACGCAAGACATCTTCTACGAACGAGACGACGTGCTCTTCGTCTCACTGCACGGCGATCCGCGCGAGGCGTTCCCGTACTTCTCCGGCTACGCAGATGAGATCGGCACTGGCCGTGGTGCGGGATTCAATCTGAATCTGCCACTACCCAGCGGCACCCCATTCGCTGCGTGGTCAGCGGCGATGCAGATCGGGCTGTCGCACATCCAGAACTTCGCTGCGGATGCGCTAGTGGTTTCCCTAGGCGTAGACACCTACGAAGCTGATCCGATCAGCTTCTTCAAACTGCGCTCGGCCGACTTCACCAGCTACGGCCAGATGATCGGCAAGCTAGGTCTGCCGACCCTATTTGTGCTCGAAGGCGGCTACGCAGTCGCCGACATCGGCGTCAACGTCGTTAACGTACTGACGGGATTCGAAGGCGGCTGAGCCCTCAGTCCTTATAACTTGCGAAAAAACGCTCGCGGATGTCCGCGAGCGCTCGGGCCACCGTCGGCTCTAGCGGCTGCGGGACGTGATTTGCGAGCATCGCGCGCATGTCGGCATCGATCCGCTCGACCAGATCCTGATCTGGGCGGTCGTCAGAACTCAGTGGAAGGCGCGCACCGAAATAGCGACTGGGCCAGAGCTTCTCCCGGCAATGACTGACCGTATGGCGATGCGCGAGGTAGTTGCCACGCGGCCCGACTTCCTTTGCAAGTGACAACGCCAGCGTATCGGCGTCGATCTGCACCCCCTCCCAAAGCGTGCGCAGCAGCCCAGCGATGTCGTCGCCGAGAACGAGCGCATGCATCGAGAACGTCAGGCCCTGATCGAGTGAGCCCAGATAATCCAGCGTCGCTGGCCGGCTATAGAACGCCTGCATCAATCCGAACGAAATCTCAGCCACAGCATCCTGATTGAAGCGCCGGGCGGACGAGTAGCCCACCGCGCCGGTAAACGACGGCAGTCCCAGGCGACGGCGGACCTGGCACATCACCATGTCGGCAAGGGCCGTCTGCGCCACATTGCCGATCCCACCCGTTGCCGGCTCCATGAAACACACGTCAGAGCTGCCGATACAGAACGCACCAGGCACGACCAGTTGCGCGAGCACCATCGCCGCAAAGTCGGTCGCAAGACTGTTCACCATGCAGCCAGCCGTCGTGATGGGCGTCGAGGCACCACCGATCGGCAGGGTGCCGACGCTGACCGGAACGCCCGCCAGCGCTGCTGCGATGATCTGGTCGGAGTGCGCGGCGTGATAGTTAAGCGGCATCGGGGTCACGAGCTGCAGGAAATATGGCTTCTCGCGCAGCTGGGCCGCACCGCCACGAATCGCCGCGGCCATCTCTATCACGACCTCAAGCGAGGCGGGGTGCTCGCACAAGTACTCAAGCGGCTTGGTCGTGTTGGCCGCCATGATTGAAAATTCTTCGATCTCGCCGTGGATATCTGCCCGCTCCACGTTCTTGCAAGCGATACACACGCCGTCAATGTTTGGCAGCGCGTCCGACAGTCGCGTGATAGCGGCGAGATCCGCAGCCGTACTGTTGCGAGGCTCACCGGTCTCAAGGTCATAGACCTTGATACAGGTCATGCCGGGCATGAACCAGGTGTGGTGGCAGTCGATCTCAATATATCGATCACCAGGCCGGTTCCAGAGACGAACACGTTTCGCGGTCGAGGCGAGCGCACTGCGCACCAACGCGCGATCCATGCGAACGACACCGTCTGCAGAAATCTCGCAGCCTCCAGCGCGTAGATAATGCACTGCTGCGGAGCCCACCTCGAACGCTACACCGGACTCCGCCAGCAGCTCCAGGGCTGATTCGATCAGCACATCGATGGTATCGCCGACCAACGGCTCGTACGGTCGCGTTGCGAAATCATGCGCGGGAATGGCGACTGGCGCCTGCGGCGCCGCCATAGCCTTCGGCCTATGGCCTACACGTTCCTTGCGCTCCAAATCGCCCCCCTTCCCTGTGCGTGATCGCCCAGCCGGTGGCGATTGCTTTAGACTCGCGAGCATACGCGCGCTACGTACCGGCGGCATAGCTGTATAAAGCGAGATAGCAATGGCTCGAGATCCCCGCTTCGATCCCCTGTTCGAGCCCATGCGCATCGGACCGGTAACGGCACCGAACCGCTTCTACCAGGTGCCTCACTGCACCGGCATGGGCCATGCGCTACCACAGACGCTGGCTGCCATGCGCGGCATGAAGGCGCAGGGCGGATGGGGCGTTGTCTGCACCGAGTACTGCTCGATCCATCCGAGCTCGGACGATCACCCCCATCCATTCGCATCACTGTGGGACGAGGGCGACGTCCGCAACCTAACGCTGATGACTGATGCAGTGCACGCGGGTGGCGCACTGGCTGGCGTGGAGCTCTGGCACGGCGGCAGCTTCGTCTCGAACCTTGCTTCACGGCTGCCGTCGCTGGGCGTCCGCTCCATGCCAAACCGCACGGAACCGGTGCAATCGCGCCGCATGGATCGGCGTGACATACGTGAATTTCGGCGCTGGCACCGGGCGGCGGCGCTGCGCGCCCGCGACGCCGCTTTCGACATCGTCTACGTCTACCCTACACACGGCTACCTGCTTTCGGAATTTTTCTCGCGAGCGCTCAACGATCGCAGCGACGAATACGGCGGGTCTCTAGAGAACCGCATGCGGCTCACACGAGAGTTGATCGAGGAGACACGCGACGCAGTGGGCGATCGCTGCGCAATAGCCGTGCGCTTCTCGGTAGATGGACATGGCGATGAACATCTCAGCGGCGACGAGGCAAGCGATGCATTGGCGAGCCTAGGCCCGCTCCCCGACCTGTGGGATCTCGTCGTCGCCGACTATTACGGCGAGGAAATGGCGACCTCACGATTCGTGCAGGAAGGCGCACTCGAGGCAAAGGTCGCGCACGCCCGGCGCGTCACCGGCAAGCCTGTCGTTAGCGTTGGGCGCTTTACGTCGCCGGACACCATGCTTCGCCAACTACGCACCGGCGTGCTTGATTTCATCGGTGCGGCGCGGCCGTCTATCGCCGATCCGTTCCTGCCAACCAAAATCCGCGAGGGACGGCCGGAAGACATTCGCGAGTGCATCGGCTGCAACGTCTGCTATGCGCATAACTTCCGCGGCTCGCCGCTACGCTGCACGCAGAATCCAACGATGGGTGAGGAATGGCGCAGCGGCTGGCATCCGGAACGCGTTCCACCGTCGGACGGCGGCTCCGTTCTGATCGTCGGCGCAGGCCCCGCGGGCTTGGAAGCTGCGATGACGCTCGGCCGTCGCGGCTTCACGGTTGCGCTCGCCGACGGCGCGGAACGCGCCGGTGGGCGGGTGACGCTAGAAAGCCAGCTCCCCGGTCTCGCCGAATGGAGTCGCGTGCGGGACTACCGCCTGGGTCAGATCGGACAGATGGCAAATGTCTCGCTCTATCTCGGCAACCAGCTGAACGCTAACGATGTACGCGAGTTCGGCGCGGACCACATCCTGATCGCCACCGGCGCCCGCTGGCGTCGTGACGGCAGCGGCAGAACTCTGGTCAGAGGCATCTCCAGGCTCGACACCGCAAACGTCTACTCCCCCGATGACCTGATGGCAGGCGCCCGTCCTGAGGGGCGCGTCGTCGTATTCGACGACGACAACTACTACATGGGGCCAGTACTGGCGCTGCTGCTAGCGCGCCTCGGACGCACTGTCACCTACGTGACGCCAGAGGGGCGGGCTGGAGCGTGGAGTCATTACACCGGCGAGCAGGAAGCGACCCAAGCGCAATTACTGGCGAGTGGCGTGGAAATCATCGCCAACACGTCCGTCGAGGCTTTTGACGAGTATCGCCTGACGCTGGCCTGCGTGTTCTCAGGCGCAACGCGGATACGTGATGCCGACGCGGTGGTACTGGTGACCTCGCGCGAGCCTGAGGAAGGACTCTATCGCGAACTGGTGGGCGAGGACCCGCAGGATGCGGGCCCTTCAATTGAGGCTATCGGAGATTGCCTGCAGCCAGCACTGATCGCCAACGCGGTCTATGCGGGACATCGTGCCGGGCGCGAACTCGGTAGTGCGCGCGGCGACGGCGGACTCAGGCGTGACCGTCTCGTGGTCTAAAGCGCTATCGGCGGGGTCAGGCAGTACAGCTGTTCGGTCGGAACTTGCTCTGCAACGTTCCGCCGTTGGCCGGCGGTGACGCGCTGGCGGACATCGCCAATCCAGGCGCCATTGAACTACTACCGCATTGCCAGATCACGTCGCCATTGGCGTTGACGAACGGCGTCATCGCAAGAGTCGACCCGGCGACGCCAACGAGGTTGTTGCCGTAGGTGATCACAATGACACCACCCGTCGTCACCTGGACGGACGAGACATAGTTGCCATTGATAGATGCCGCGAGGCCGGCATCGGCGTTGGTGTCTGGAAACGAGCCCGTGTTCGTATAGCGCTCGGAGACCGAGGTCTCGGCGCCCGTGGCCAGCATCAGCCCTTCGGACACCATCGCGCGGGTGGAATACTGCTGGTAGGAAGGAATCGCGATTGCCGCCAGAATCCCGATAATCGCCACGACGATCATCAGTTCAATCAGCGTAAATCCGCGTTGCGTCTGCTTACCCATCGGTTGCCCTCGCCGGAAGCTTTAGGAGCCAGTTAACACCCGCGACCAAAAGGCGCGGCGGTGCAACTACGGATGCCATATTTACAGATTTTGCAGATTTAGCCCGTGAAGACGGTCACAAACTAGGCGCCAGAGCGCCGCGCCGGTGATCAGCAGGAATGGTGCGCCGCAACACGCCGCACAGGGGGCACGGCTCCGGTCAGGATCCAGTCCATCGGAATATCGACCGGCTGCGGGAAGATCGTCGCTATGGCCAGCGCCGCGTATCCGACACCTACCGCCATCGGCTGCGGCAGCAGGTGGCCGAGAGTGCGGTCAAAGAATCCGCCGCCGTAGCCAAGCCGATAACAGCCCCGGTCATAGCCTACCAACGGCGCAATCGACACCGTCGGCGTGACCAGAACGCGCGCGGCCGGTTGGGGGATACGCCACACGCCATGTTCCATCTGGCAACCCGGCTGCCAATGGCGAAATTCCAGTGGGGCCGACGGCGCAACAACCACCGGCAGCGCCAAGCGGATGCCACGCGCATGCGCTGACGCCATCCACCCGCGCAGGTCAGGCTCCGCACGGATCGGCCAGTAGACGCTCACGACCGGCCGCTCGAGATCGGCCAATAGCAGATCGAGCTGACGGCCAATCTCGGCACTTAGCCACTCCCGCTCATCCGGCGGCAGCGCCATACGCAACGAGAGCAGGCGCTCGCGCTCGCCCTTGCGCCAGCGCGCGACATCCTGGGCCTGCACCGGATCCGCCTCGACTCCCCCTTGCCGGTCCAGTACGTCGGTAAAGCACGGCGGGGAGGCGCATCGCACCGACGACGCCGGTTGTTCGGGTGGCTTGCTCATCTGAAATCCCTCAATTGCCACCCTCCCAGGCAGGCTGGCGGTTCAGGCCAAGCATAACGCGCCGTCGGTTGGCCGCACCGATCCAGTAGACTGCCCCGCCCCAAGCCTCGGTCGTCCCGATGAGTCCCATTCCCATCAGCCACACCACACGCTCCGTGCCGGCATTCGGCGTGTTCGTCGCAATGATGGCCTCGACCATGTCACTGCACGCGATGGCAATCGACGCGATGCTGCCCGCCCTGCCGCTGATCGGCCAGGAGTTTGGAGTCACCGAAGAAAACCGCCTGCAGTGGATCATCACGCTGTTCGTACTGGGGACCGGCGCCGGTCAGCTTGTCTATGGACCGCTGTCGGACCGCTTCGGCCGGCGCCCGATATTGCTGTCGGGACTTGCTCTGTACATCACGCTCTCGCTGGTGGCGAGCCTAGCGCCAAACCTGCACCTGCTTCTGGTGGCGAGACTCGCGCAGGGCGCCGCCGTAGCCGCCGGCAGCGTCGTCTCTCGTTCCATCGTCCGTGACATCTACAGCGGACCGACCATGGCGCGGGTCATGTCGACGATCTTCATCGTCTTTCTGCTGGTACCAATCATCGCCCCGAGTGTCGGCCAGCTGCTGCTGACCGTCGTCAGCTGGCGCGGCATCTTCGGCTTCCTCGCCCTGTACGCAGCCTGCGTGGCCGCATGGATCGCGCTGCGTCTGCCGGAAACACTGCCGCCGGAGCGACGCCACCCGTTGAGTCTGGCGCATCTGGTCACTGCTGCCCGGTTCGTCGTCAGCGAGCCGACCTCAATACTCTATACGCTCGCGATGACCGCCATGTTCGGCTCACTGCTCGCCTTCGTCAGCACCCTGCCGCAGATCTTCACCGGGGCATTTCACGCACCGCAGCTGATGGCAGGGGCGTTCGCCGCGTGTGCGGGCACCATGGCCGTGGCGTCATTCGCGAATTCCCGACTGGTCGAACGACTCGGCATGCACGTAATTTCACATACCGCATTGATCTGCTTTCTTCTCATCACAGCAACCCACGCACTCATCGCATTCACCGGCCATGACACGCTAATCATTTTCACGGTGATGCAATCACTGACCATGGCGTGCTTTGGTCTTGCGGTCTCGAATTTCGGCGCGATCGCGATGCAGCCCATGGGGTCGATCGCGGGCAGCGCGGCATCTCTGCAGGGCGTGATCTCGACGATCGGTGGCGCCTCGGTGGCCTCGCTGATCGGTCACCAGTGGTCGGGCTCACTGCTGTTTCTACCGCTCGGCGCTCTGTGCTGCGGCCTGATCGCGTTCGCCTGCGTACTGGCAGCGGAACGCATGCAGCTGTTTCGCAATCAATTCATGCACGGCGACGTCCACACCCGCTCCTAGGCGGGTACTGCATGTGGGGGATTACGCTTATCATCGTGTAATCGACAGCCCGCCGGATGCCAGCGAACCATGAAGATCTGCATTGTCGGCGCCGGCGCGATCGGCGGCTTCCTCGGCACCCGCCTTGCCATTACCGAGGGCATACGCATCAGCGCACTGGCGCGCGGCGCGACGCTTGCTGCGCTGCGCACCCACGGCTGGCGTCTGCACCAGGACGGGATGGCACTGCAGGCGCCCGCCATTGCGTCAGATGACCCCGCGGCACTGGGCATCCAGGACCTCGTCGTAATCGCGGTAAAGGGGCAATCGTTACCGCCCCTTGCGGCGTCGCTTGCCCCTCTGATCGGTCCAGACACGATCATTCTGCCCGCCCTCAATGGGGTGCCGTGGTGGTTCAGTGAGTCGCTGCCGTCACTGCGTGGACGCCCCTTGGAGTCGGTAGACCCAGGGGGCGCCATCGCTCGCGTGCTGCCGCTTGCCCAGATCGTCGGCTGTGTGGTTCACGTCAGCACGTCAACCCCAGAGCCGGGGCTTGTCGAACACAAGATGGGGCGCGGGCTGATCGTCGGCGAACCCGACGGGGGCGAGTCGGAGCGGGTGAGCCGCCTGGCGGCGCTGTTCAGCCGGGCTGGGTTCGAACTCACCTGCTCAAGCCAAATCCACTACGACGTCTGGTACAAGCTGTGGGGCAACATGACGGCGAACCCCGTCTCCGCCCTCACCGGGGCGACGATGGACCGCGTTCTGGATGACGACCTCGTGCGGGAGTTCTGCGCACAGGCGATGCGGGAGGCCGGCATGATCGGCACGCGCATCGGCTGCCCGATCGATCAGACGCCCGCCGACAGAATGGCAATCACCAGCAAGCTTGGGGCGTTTAGGACCTCAATGCTGCAGGATGCACAGGCCGGGCGTACTCTGGAACTCGACGCGCTCATCGGATCAGTACGGGAAATCGGCCAGCGCGTCGGCGTTAAGACGCCGACGATCGACGCCCTGTTCGGCCTCGCGCGGCTGTTTGGACGCACGCACGGGCTCTACCCGTAGGTCATCCCGGACAGCGGCTGACGACCCGGCAATACCGAATCGTCAGCCTGCCGATCAATCGGCGCGAACACCCTCGACCTGAATGTCGAGCGTAACCGTCTGATTGAATCCGTACGCTTGACCATAGCTGATGCCAAAATCGGCGCGACTGAAAGTGGCCGCCGCGTCAGCGCCGCAAACCTCCTTCTTCGACATCGGATTCAGCTTGCACAGGAACGAGCGAATCACGAGCTTCACGGGCTTGGTTACACCGTGCAACGTCAGATTGCCCTGCACCTCGGTCGGCGAGCCATCCTTGAAACCTCCGAGAGCGCCCTCGTAGGTCGCTGTCGGAAACTTCTCCACATCGAACATATCGGCCGACCGGGCGTGCTCGTCCATCTTTTCGAAGCCGAAATCGATCGAAGCGGCATCAATCGTGATCGAGACGGAACCCGTCTTCGCCTCGCGGTCGAGCACCACCTTGCCACTGGACTTACGAAATTTTCCCCGCCAGACCGATAGACCACCCATGTGGTCGGCTGAGAAGTTGGGGTAGGTATGACTGGGGTCGAGGTTGTACGTCACTGGCGCAGCGGACAGTTGCATGGCCGACAGTACGCCTACACAAATCGCTGCAAGTTGCATCTTCATAGCTAGCACCTAACTGCTTGAAATATTCTCTTCCCGCGGCGGTCGAGGACCGACCGCCGTAGTACCCGACAAGACCGGGGCGAAAAAAATCCCGGCGGAGACCCGCGGGATCCGACCTCAGCCCATGAAGTAAACCGCCAATTTATGTCCATCGAGGTCGCGGAAATAGCCTGCGTAGAAGTTATCGCCACGCGGCCCCACTGCGCCCTCATCCTTGCCGCCGAGTTCCAGCGCGAGCGCGTGAACCCTCTCGACCTGCGCCTTGGAAGTGGCGGCAAGCGAGACCATCGTGCCGTTACCAACGGTTGCAGGCTCGCCATTGAAGGGCTTGATAACCAGCAGCAACTGGCCCTTTTCATCGGCGCTCCAGGCGATGAACCGGTCGGTCTCCCATGCGCGCTTACAGCCGAATTCCGTCATCAGCACGTCGTAGAAGGCCGCCGCGCGGTCCATGTCGTTCGTTCCAAGGGTGACGTAGCCAATCATCTTTTTGATCCTCCAGCGATGGGTTGGTCGGCGCGTATGCCTGACGTCATGAGGCCGCAGCCACGCGACATCAGGCCTAATTCTCGTGGTCGTGCGCCAGGCACGACGGTGCTGGCGGTGAGGACCCCAGCCGTTCAAGAGGCGGGTTCTCAGCGAAGCAGAACGCGACATCGGCCGCTTCATAGTCCGCCGACCGAGAACGCTGCAAGGCAACCTCGTCCAGTTCGTGGAATCGGAACGCCACCTCGCCCGCACCATCGACGCGTCCGGTCAGGGTGCCATAAACATGGCTGCGCGCATCCGGACCGGGGGTTACGTCCAGAGGCAGCGGATAGCGCACAGCACCCGCCGTGCCGACAATCCAGCCGGGCAGCACGACGCCACCGTGACGAGGATCGCGCCAGTAGTCCTCATCCATGCCGCGAGTCCATTGCAGGTCCCCGAGATTCCAGTAGAACCGGTCGCCATTGGCGTGCACGGCGGCGCCGATGGCGGGCATCACCACATTGCCGCAATTCCGCGAATCGCCAGACACAGCAAAAGTCCATGCGGTCGCCGACCAAGCCGAAAATGACGGCGCGACCGCAAGCAACATAGCCAGCAGTTGCAACAACAGACGAGTGTAGGCGTTTGGCATCAATGCGAGCCGACGGAGGAGGCTGTGGACGGTGGGTAGTTTGCGGCATCGCAAGCTCGCGCGCGAGTCTCTCCCGCTGGCGCCGGCCGCCCGAGCCGGAGGTCTCCGCACAGCTAACGGGCGCCTTGGCTTTAAGACGGGCCCCAGCTCAGGCCCGCGGGCCAGGAGGCGGGAAATTCGAAAATATACTCGCGGCGGCAGCAGCAGCCCGCCTTCCCCCCCTTTGTCTGGCTGCAGTTACGCAAAAAAGGGCCCGGACAGATCTGCCACTGGACGACAGCCACCGTGTCTGTCTACCCTCTCCGCTTCGCTCAACGTCGAGATCCTGCGATGCGCTTATTGGCCTGGTTCGAGAACTGCATTAACGCCTCACTGCTGGTGATGATGGCGCTCGTCGTACTGCTGACGACGGTCGACCTCGGCTGGCTCACCTACCAGAGCATCATGGCGCCCCCCGTATTCCGCGTAGGCGTCTCGCAGCTGGTCGAGTTGTTCAGCGCATTCCTGCTGGTCCTGATCGGGGTCGAGCTGCTTGAAACCATCAAGGCCTACATGATCGACCGCAAGATCCACGTCGAAGTCATCCTGTTGGTGGGGCTGGTGGCAATCACCCGCAAGGTCATTCTGCTGGAGCCCCACAGCATGGATGGCCTGTCGCTGATCGGCATTGCCGCGATCGTTATGTCGTTAGCGGGCGCTTACCATCTGATTCGGCGCAATAACGAGCACAGCGCCAAATAATGCTTCTTTTTTCTGCCCGACTGCCGCCCGCGGAGACGCCCGTCATGAGAATCACCCGACACCTGGTCCTGCTGTTAACTGGCCTAGCTGCTGCCGCGGCAATGGCAGGCGAGCCCCCCAGCCGACCGGCCATCGATGCCCCGGAACTCGCGCGCTTAGGGGACTCGGCCGTCGGCGTGCGCACCCTCACGTTGGTCAATGCCAGCCAGCCTGACGTACTCGCCTTCGACCCCACGACGAACAGCGTCCCGATGCGTGATCGCCGGCTGACCGTTGATATCTGGTACCCGGCACAGGCCAAGAGCGGGGCAAAGGCTGAGACCTATACGGGCGAGTTGCCTTCGGAAGGCGCGGCGCCACCGGCCAAGTTCACGATCCCCGGAATTGCAGTTCGCGGGGCAGCCGCCGCACCAGGCCAACATCCGCTGGTGATCGTGTCGCATGGCTACTCGAACGTCACGGTGGCCTTGAGCTGGCTGACAGAGAATCTGGCCTCCAAAGGCTATGTGGTCGCGGCGATTCGGCACGAAGACCCGACCATTGGCGACCGCACACGCTTCGCCGCCCCCCTGCTACGCCGGCCTTTAGACATCGCATTTGTGGCGAAAAGCCTGCAGGCGTCGTTAGCCGCCGAGGGCCTCGTGGATCCGGCCCGCACGGCGCTGATCGGCTATTCGATGGGCGGCTACGGCGTGCTCACCTCGGCAGGTGCGATCCTCGACCCGGACGGTCCGGCAAAGCACGTCCCCGGCGGCGCGATGCTGCCGTACGCCCGCGGTGGAGCGCTACAGCATGCCATCGTGGTGCAGAACCTTCGGGCCGTCGTGGCGCTGGCCCCTGCCGGCGGTGGGACGCTCGCCGTCTGGGGCAAGGACGGCCTCACCGGCATCCACGCTCCACTGCTGCTGATCGCCGGCGACCGGGACCACACCGTCGACTATACGACCGGCGCGCGTGCATTCTTCGATTCAGCGACCAACGCTTCTCGTTACCTGCTCACCTACCGCGGCGGCGGTCATGCGATAGGACTGAACTCCGCGCCCGACTCGATGCGCTCGACGCTGTGGGACCTCAGCTGGTTCGAGGATCCGGTCTGGCGCAAGGAACGGATCATCGCCATCAACCTGCACATGATCACTGCGTTCCTCGATCGCTACCTCCGCGATGACGAAAGCAAAGCCAGCTACCTAAACGTCGCCGTACCGGACTCGAACGAAGGACAGTGGCCGTCAGAACTGGTGACGCTGTTCGACGTGCGCAGCACGGCCGCCAACGGCATTACCGTCTGGAAGGGCTTCCAGCGAAATTTCTCGACGAACCTGGAGATGCTCCACCGCGAGCCGTCGCGGACTGCGAGCGCCAGATAAGCACGAGTGATCGGTGCCGTTTCGTACGGCACCGATCACTCGGCGTTGAGTCCGCCTCAGGCCCCGCTACGAGCCATGGCGCGTTGGTAGGCTGGACGCGCCTCGATCCGGTCGGCGAAGGCGGTCAGGTTAGGAAAGGCCTCGCGTCCGGCAAACCGGGCCGCAATCTGCGCCACAAACGACAGTTGCACGTCGGCACCGGTCAGGCCGCTGCCCACGAAGTAATCGCGCCCAGCCAGCTCGCTATCTAGCCACCCCAAGTGATTCTGGATCTCACCCTCGATCCTGGGATGCAGCGGCGCACCTGCCTCACCGAGACGACCAACGTAAAGCTTCAGCAGCAAAGGCAGCATCGCCGAGCCTTCCGCATAATGCAGCAGTTCCACGTAGCGGTCGTATTCGACGGCATCGGGCGCGGGCATGAACCGACCCGCCCCATACTGGCGCAGCAGGTAATCAATGATCGCGCCGGACTCGATGAAAACCTTGCCACGATCGCGCAGTACTGGCGCCTTGCCGAGCGGGTGAATGGCCTTTAGCGACGGCGGCGCAAGATTGGTTACCGGATCCCGCTGGTAGGTCACCACGTCGTACGGCAGGCCCAGCTCCTCCAGCATCCAAGTAATGCGGCGGGAGCGGGACGCGTTCAGGTGATGCACTTCGATCATGGAAGCCTCTTGGTCCGTGTAAGTCGTGCCTGCAGCAGCGAATAGCCGGCGATAGCAAGCCAGACTACGTTCAGAAAAGCCGACGGCAGGGCGCCATTCCAGGCGCCGTTGACAATCAGGCTGACCGCGCCGACCAGGTTCATCCACTGGTAGGCAGCAGAGTCCGTCCGCATCCGCTTCAGCGTCAGCAGGCCGTAGGACAGCAGGATCAGCAAGGCGCCGATCCAGCCTATGAATTCCACCCACCATTGCAGCATGACGAATCCTCAGTCCCCCCGCCGGCCGGAGCCGGCGGCACCGCTTGACGACAGACGGCTCAGCCTACCCGCACTTTAGAGGCTGTCGGTGGCAGCCACAATAAGCGCGCGCCGGAGCGCACTCATTTGTCATCGGTCTCCGGTAGCATGCAGATTGAGTGGCATGACCGGGCAAGGACCAGACTAATGATCGGCGAAAGCCAGCGGACAATCGTCATCGTAGGGGCTGGATACTGCGGCACCCTCGTAGCAATAAACCTGCTGCGTGAAGCGGCAGCGCGGCCACTGCGCGTGGTGCTGGTCGAGCGCGGCACCGCCGTTGCTCGCGGAGTCGCCTACGCTGCTCGCGACTATCCTTACGTGCTCAACGTCCCCGCATCGGCCATGTCGGCGACCAGCAGCGATCCGGACGAGTTCCTGCGCTATGCGCAACAGCACTATCCGAGCGTCCGCGCCGAGGACTTCCTGCCGCGTGAACTCTATGGCGACTACCTCGACGAGCTACTACGCAATGCGGCGGCTCGCTCCCGCGCGAACGTCGAGCTCGCCCTGCGCCGCGACACTGTCGTCGACGTCATCACCGACCACGGACTGGCGGTTAAATTTTCCGACGGCACACAGATGCCGGCCGACGACGTCGTGCTCGCCCTTGGCAACCCCCCCGCGGCGAATCCCTGCCGCGACGGGACGCTCACGGCAATGGTCGGCGTCCGTCCCGATCCCTGGACGCCTCTGGAAGGAGCCGACTCCTCGAAGCCGCTATTAATCATCGGCAGCGGGCTGACGATGGCAGACGTCGTCTGCGCGACCCTGGCCAAAACCCCACAACGGCGTATTTACGTAGTCTCCCGCCACGGCCTAATCCCACCGGAACAGACCTCCTTCCAACGCACGCCAGTCGCACTAGGGGGCAGGCGCCTCGCAACCGCTACCTCGGTGCGCAGGCTCATGGCCGACACGCGCAAGCTGGTGCGCGAACTGCAGCGCCTAGGCGGCGACTGGCGCACCGCAATAGCCACCGTCAGGCACGCGGCACCATCGATCTGGCGTGCACTACCGCTGACCGAACGCCGCCGGTTCCTGCGCCACGTCCGCAGCTACTGGGACATCCATCGGCACCGGCTGCCTGGCGCCGTACGAGCGCGGATCGAGGCGCTGCACGCAAGCGGCCAACTGCGACTCCATGCCGGGCGCATAGTTAACGTCGAGTCCTCCTCGAGCGGAGAGCTCAACGTGCAGTGGCGACCGCGGCGCCAAAGCATCGCCCTGACGCTGCGAGTCAGCGAAATAGCCAACTGTACGGGGCCGGACTACGACGTTCGCAGATCCGCCGACCCGCTGCTGTGCACCCTGGCGGCGCGCGGCACACTGGCTGCCGACGAACTCGGACTGGGCCTAAGAACCGGACCTTACGGCGTCGTGATCGGCAGCCGCGGCCAGACCGAGCGCCGCCTCTACTACGTCGGCCCCATGCTGCGCTCCATGCACTGGGAGGCCACTGCAGCAGCCGAGCTACGGGGTCATGCCGAAGCACTCGCCCGGCACCTGGTGGTACAGGACCGCCGCACCCGATGAGCCACTGCCAGCTGTCATTTGCTGCGCTGCGACACCGGCGCCGTTTTCGCGTTAGGATCGTCCTCCTTACACCCGGACGCTCACTTCCGGGCCCTCTCTGGTCGTTGAGGTCATGATGTCCGACAGGCTCTCCACCCTTCTAGCCCAGCGGCCCTGGCTACTCGCCGATGGCGCCACCGGCAGCAACCTTTTCAACATGGGCCTGGTATCCGGCGAGGCGCCGGAGCTTTGGAACATCTCCCACCCCGATCGCATTCTCGCGTTGCACACCAGCTTCGTCGATGCGGGCGCGGACATCATCCTCACCAACAGCTTTGGCGGCACGCGCTACCGGCTCAAGCTGCACAACGCCGAGACACGCATTCGCGAGCTGAACGTCAGCGCTGCACGGATCGCCCGTGCCGCCGCAGATGCGAGCGGCCGCGAGGTGGTGGTGGCAGGCAGCATTGGTCCGACGGGCGAAATTCTGGAGCCCATTGGCCCCCTATCGGCTGATGCGGCCCGCGAGGCGTTCGCCGAACAGGCAGCCGCGCTCGCCGAGGGCGGCGCTGACGTGCTCTGGATCGAGACAATGTCATCCCGTGAAGAGGTCGAAGCTGCGATCGAAGGTGCCCGCAGCAGTGGCCTGCCCGTGGTCAGCACGCTGAGCTTCGATACCAACGGGCGCACGATGATGTCGCTGATGCCCAGCGAACTGGCCGCGATTCACCGCAGCCACGCGCTGCTCGCCTGTGGCAGTAACTGCGGCGTCGGCCCGTCCGAAATGGTTGCCTCTATCCTCAACCTCGCTACCGCCTCCGATCCCTCCGCCGTGCTGGTCGCCAAGGCGAACTGCGGCATTCCCCAGTACGTAAATGGCGCGATCCAATACAACGGCACGCCGGAACTGATGGCCACCTACGCATGCATGGCATTCGACGCCGGCGCGCGGATCATAGGCGGTTGCTGCGGCACGACCGCCGAGCACCTGCGAGTGATGCGCGCGGCCCTGCAGCGACACACGCGCGGTGAAAGACCGGACGCGGCGGCGATCGAGTCCAGGCTAGGGACCATCTCCAATGGCGCACGAGCTCAGCTACAGGGCCTGATGGACCGCGCATCCGGCGCCGCACCCGGCTCGACCGGCCGTCGGGCAACCGGCCGGAGGACCGCCCCAGGCGGCGATACGCCGCCCACCGCCTGAACTGGCGCGGCCCGCGCAAGAGCGCCGGAACGGCTTTTTGGGGAACTGTAACGTCCGTTACCGACCGACGCCTGCTGGGCGGAAGCCGCGGTCCGCGCAGGGAACCTCGCAGCTAATCCTTACCGCCGCGCCGGGACAGCCCCGACCCGACCGCCTTTAGCGGCGCAGCGCCGCCTCGATCACGGGGCGATAGACCTCGAACCCCGGCGCCGAAAAACCAGCCAGCTTGCCCTGATCGTCCCACTGACGCAGGCGAACGGCGTCGCGATAGTGCGGATTGCGCTCAAAAGCAGCAACCTCGGCGCCACTCATAGGACCGCCCTGCAGCCCGAGTGTAACGACCGAGGCGGCGCTGAGACGGGCGTAGTAGGTCGCATCCGTCGCGCACAGATAACGCTTGGCGGCAACGTGAAGTGCAACAGGCTCGGTCACCTCACGGCCGAAATGCCGCGACAGCCATAACGCACCGACGTTCTCGTGATGGGCATCCATCTGCCAATCTTCGAGGTCAGCAGGGACATCCTCCACCAAATGACCGACGTCGTGCAGCAACGCGGCGATGACCAGGGTCGGCGCCGCCGCGTCCTGGGTCGCAAACCAGGCGGCCTGCAGGCCGTGCTCAAGCATCGACACCTGCTCACCGAAGTAAGAGCCGAGTGCGCGGCCAGCATAGAGCGCGGCCAATTCCTCAAAGACGCTCATCGCACACCCCGACGCAAGAGTCCTGCCCGACTGAGCACGCTGTCACGCGTCAGGTAACAGCCCTGCAAATGGCGTGGATGGCGCTCAGAGGAAAACGCCGTCCTGCCATGCAGCGTGCGACGATTGTCGAACACGACAAGATCCCCGTCGCCTAGCTTCAGGCGCACCTGGAAGCGCGTCTCACGCAGCAGTTGTGCGAAGCGTCGATACGCAGCGTAAAAAGCGAGAAGCTGGTCGGGCACCATATGCAACGGCGCGATAGAACGGTTGTTGTAGTGAACAGCGCGTAACCGCCCAGCCGCGTCGACCTGGATCAGCGGCTTCTCCGAATAGAGCTCCGCTTCCGCGGACTGGTAGAGAAATGGCACCTGCGTCCTCGACAGCAGCTCGAACGCCGCCGGCTCAGTTACCCGCAGGTAGTCAGCCAGCGCAAACCCATCGCCGAACAAACTGTCACCACCATCAGGGGTAGAGACCAGCGCATGCAGCACCTGGAAACCAGGAACCGGGTCCCGATACGGATTGTCGGTATGCAGTCCGAGCCCGAAATCTGAATAGGCAAGATTTTCCGGCTTCGCCACCGAGCGCACGTCAAACAACACCCCGTAGTTGGTCTCGGCGACGCGGCCGATGAGCGCGGATGCCTCGAGTATCGCGCCTTCAACGCACGGCACCGCCGAAATGAATCCAATGCCATCCTCGATCAGGCGCGTCAGCCAGCGCAGACGAAGCGCGTCGTTACTGCGCAATTCAGCGAACGTCGACCACGCGAACTCACCCCTGCCATCAATGGTCGAGCCCTCCAGCCAATGGCGTGGCCGCAACTCCGGTCGCGCATCGGCGGCGTCGTGTAACTGCCCTTGCAGCCAGGCGGAGTCATAGGCGGTTACGGGCGTGCCGTCCTGCCAGCCAACCTCAATCCGGCCGGCCACGATCTTTGCTCCCGCAAGTCGCGGAGCCGTGGGCAGATCGGCAATGTCGACTAGCCGCTGGCCACTGTGCGCATCGCGATCTTCCGGCCGGTTATCGCGCAGCCACAGACTCGCGTGCACTGATCTTGTTCCGTCGGACCATGCAACCACCATCTCATCCGCTGTCGTGCTCACATCGATCGGGGTATTAATCATCACGCTTCCCTCGAACAGTCCTGAGCACCCGACGCTGGTGGGCGAACAGCGCAGCAGCCGCAATTGCTGAGGCCGCGGCTACCGAGGCAAGCACGACGAATACTCCACGCCAGCCAAAGGCAACCGAGATTCGTGCGACGCTGTCACCCGCGAGTGCCCCACCAAGGTAACCGACGCCGTCGATGACTCCAGAGGCGACCGCACCGGCGCGGTGGCCTCCAAAATCCAGCGCGAAAGCTCCACCGAGATACGAATAGGGGCCGAGCAGGCAGAACGCCACCACACCCACCAGCACGACAGCGGCCCAGGGCGGGACGAGATCCAGGCGCAGCAGCATCAACCCAAGCAAGGAGGCAGCAGTTGCCGCCAGCCCGCCGAGCAGCAGCAGCGGACGGCCATTGGGCCCGCAGCGGTCCCCAACGAAGCCGGCAGCCAGCACCGACACAAAGCCCAGCGCGGGAAAAACCGCACTAAGACTAGCCGCATGCGCCGGGTCGTAACCCACCGCATCGCGCAGGTAAACAGGCGTCCAGATATTGAACGTCTCGCGTACGACCGTACAGCCGAACGAGAGGAGGCAGACAAGCAGGAACGCACGACTGCGCAGCAGTGGCAACAGCAGCGTACGCAAGCGCAGCGGCGCAGCATCAGCGTCGGCATAAAGATTCAGAGGGTTAGCCTCAGCTTCGGCAAAGCCAAGCTCGGCCCGGGAATTACGCAAGAAGAGGTAATTCGCAACGAAGATCAGACCCGCCGCGAGGGCAGCGAAACGAAACAACGTCTGCCAGTCGTAGCCCAGACCGATCAACAGCCCCATGCACTGGCGGGCAACCACGTCGCCCGCGAAGTAACTCAGGCTCAGGATGCCAATGACAGCGCCGTGATGGGAGAAGTGGAACCAGCGCGAGCAGACCTTCAGCAATCCGGCCCAGCCGATCGACTGGGTCAGACGATTTCCTATCCAGGCAATCGTGAAGATCGGCAGCGAACCGCCGGAGGCGAAGAGCATCGTGAACGCAGCCGCTCCACCCAGCCCAATCAGGAAACTGCGGCGACCTCCCCACATATCGCCCAGACCGCACAGGAAAAGCTTCCCTAGCGCATACGCAAGCACACCCAACGAGTACACTTCGCCCAGGCGAACGACTGCCTCTGCGTGCGGGACGCCGCGACGGCCAAGGTCCTCGACCAGCAGCGGCATCGCAACGGAAAAGTCCGCGCGGCAGAAATAATATGCCGCGTACCCACAGAACAGCAGCGACACGGTGGCAACCTGGCGCCACAGGAGCACGCCCATAGGTCTGGCCTCCGGCTCCTGACTCAACGACATCCGCCACTCTCCGCCTGAGGACAATCACTGCGCCCGACCGAGCCTAGCACGAGAGCCATGACCGGACGGATCCAGGCACGGGCAGGCGCGTACCGATGATAGGCTTGGCTTCCTGTGCTTCCGCGAGGATTTCTCCGATGTCTGTCGACTCCCGTCCGGTCGCCCTCGTCACCGGCGCATCACGCGGCATCGGCGCCGAAATCGCCCGTCAACTGGCAGCGCGAGGCGTGCGCATCGCTGTCCACTGCAACTCCAACCAGTCCGCGGCAGAGGCGACGCTGTCCCAGCTTGCAGGTAGCGGGCACGCAACTTTCGCCGCAGACCTTGCGGATGTTGCAGCGACTACACGCCTGTGGGAGGAGGTTGTAGGCACCTTCGGCGCCGTCGACATCCTTGTGAACAACGCGGGCATTTACCTGAACCATCCTCCGCTGGCCTGCACCGCGCACGACTGGCTGCAAGCCTGGCGACTCACGCTCGACACCAACCTGCACGGACCAGCTCACCTATCGCTGCTGGCAGCGCAGGCAATGGCGCTGCGCGCCGAACGGCACGGGAGCGGCTTCGGTCGCGGGCGAATCGTGAACATCTCCTCGCGCGGAGCGTTCCGTGGCGAGCCCGACGCGCCGGCGTATGCGGCCAGCAAAGCGGGCCTCAACGCGCTGAGTCAGTCCCTCGCACGCGCACTCGCACCCGTCGGCGTCTATGTTTACTGCCTAGCGCCGGGATGGGTCGAGACCGATATGGCGACCGCAACGCTCGCCGGGCCGGACGGCGACGGAATTCGCGCCCAACATCCACTCGGACGTCTGAGCCGGCCGGACGAGCTGGCCCACGCAGCAGTCTATTGCGCGCTTGACGCCCCGGCGGCCATGACCGGTGGCATCATCGACGTCAACGGCGCCAGCTACCTGCGGTCCTGACAGCGCATCCCGACGGAGACCCCCCGTGTACCGACTTGCACTCCTACTGCTCTCAGTCGCCGCGCTGGCACCGGCGCAACCTGCGGCCGCGGCAACGCCGGCGACGTTGACCAGCGTCATCGACGAGGCACTCGCGACCGGCTCCGACGCACTACTGCCGGCCATATTGTCAGTGCCACTGGGACTGTCGAATGACGAGTCGGCGACTCCTGTACACGAACTTGTCGCCCAAACCGGCCACATCACCCACCGATTCTGCGTCAGCATTTCTCATCGCCACGAGATACTGATGTTGAACGTAGAGGAGGACAGTGGCGTGACCAACGCCTATCTGCTATCGGCTGCCGGCAAGCTGCGCAAAGCCGTCACACAGGCAGGCCAGGGCGCAGCCGTGACGATCCCCCGCGCTCACGCGGCGGCCGCGTTTTTTGCTGAGCGCGACTACTGGAGCGATAGATTGCGACCGCGAACGGCCACCCACTGATGCGTAACCATGGCACCTTTGATCTGGCGCAGGTACGCGCCGATACTCCGGCCTCGGCGCGGCTGATCCATTTCAACAACGCCGGCGCGGCGCTGATGCCTAACGCAGTTTCCGACGCTATATTTTCGCATCTTGACCTCGAGCGACGCATTGGCGGTTATGAGGCCGAGACGGTCGCGCAGCCCGCCATTAATGACTTCTACGACGCCTTCGCCGAACTGCTCAACTGTGATCGTGGCGAGATCGCCTACGTCGAAAACGCAACGCGGGCATGGGACATGGCGTTCTACGCCCTGCCATTGCGAGCTGGTGATCGCATCCTGACGCACGACTCCGAATACGCCTCCAACTACCTCGCTCTGCTGCAGTTGGCGAAGCGACTGGACGTCGGCATCGATGTAGTGCCATCCGACGCACACGGACAAATCGACGTCGAGGCGCTGCGACGGGCAATCTCGAGCGAATCACGGGTAATCGCGCTGACACACGCCCCGACCCACAATGGACTGATCAACCCGGCGGCTGAAGTTGGCCGGATTGCGCGAGAGCACGGACTGATATATGTCCTCGACGCATGTCAGTCGGCGGGGCAACTGCCGCTGGACGTCAAGAAAATCGGCTGCCACGTTCTCTCTGGCACCGGTCGCAAGTTCCTGCGCGGCCCGCGGGGCACTGGCTTCCTGTACGTGGAGCAGTCGCTGCTGCAGATGCTAGATCCACCGTTCATCGATATGCACGCTGCGCGCGCACTGCCTTCGGCCAGCTTCGAACTGCGCAGCGACGCGCGTCGCTTCGAGACATGGGAGAGCTACGTGGCAGGTCGCCTCGGACTGCGCGCAGCGGTCCGCTACCTGCTAAGCCTGGGGGTAGATACCGTCTCGACGCGAATCGTCTCGCTTGCCGCATCACTGCGCGACGCACTGCGCGCTGAACAGCGCGTTACGGTCCACGACCGCGGCGCGGCTAAGAGCGGCATCGTCACGTTCACGCTGGCCGACGAACAAGCCCCGGCAACGGCCGCCAGGCTGCGTGCCGCAGGGGCCAACGTATCGGTTACGGTTCCCGACGCCGCGCCGCTGGACCCTCACCTGCGGCGGCTACAGGGTGCGGTCCGCGCCTCTGTGCACTACTACAACACAACCGAAGAGATTGCCCGCTTCGTCAAGCTCGTGGTCAGTGGCTGACAGTCCCCTCAGGGCTGCAGACGCTCCAGGAAGACCGGTGTGCCATTGACGGCCGCCGTGCCACTCGGCCCGTCCACACGCAACGGATCGGTAAGGTCATTGTAGCTGGCGCCCTCGACACGACTGGCACGCGCCAGCCGTACCCCCGCGCCGCCGTGACCGTACCCATGCGGCAGACAGACGACGCCGGGGCGCACGGCCTCCGTTGCCTGCACATCAACCTCGATCGACCCCACGCTCGAACGCAGACGTGCCCGGGTTCCGTCGGCGATGCACCGCGCCACCAGATCGCTGGGGTGCACCTCGAGCTGGTGGCGGGGCTTGCCCTTCACCAGACGCGGCGCGTTGTGCATCCAGGAGTTGTTGCTACGGACATGGCGCCGGCCAATCAGCAGCAGTTCACCGTCTGGAGCATCGATAGCCGGACTCGCTCGCAGTTGCGCAAGCGCCGCCATCAGGAACGATGGCGCGCACTCAATCTGGCCGCTGTCGGTCTGCAGCCGTCGTAACAACGAAGGCACTAGCGGTCCAAGGTCCAGTCCGTGCGGGGCACTCTCCAGCATTTCCATCGACAGCCGGTCGGGGCCGCGCGCGAGCGCAGCGGCTATCATCACCCGTGGTTCCGCCAATGCGGTAAAGGCTTGGCCTTGCGCCGCAGCATGGCTCGCACACAGGCCGTTAATGATCTGCCAATCGGCACGCTCAGTGACAGCCATCGGCCGCAGAGGCGTGTTCAGACGGGCAACCCGGCGTACCGCGAGTGCGTTAAACACCGCATCGTAGTGAAACTGGGTCAGCGGCGACGCGGGTGGCAGGATCAGGTGCGCATGACGAGTGGTCTCGTTTACATAGATGTCCACGGCGACGTAGTAATCAAGCCCGGCAAGCAGCGCGTCGAGGCGCGCACCAGCCGGCGTCGACAGTACCGGATTGCCGGCACAGGTAAACAATCCGCGGATCTGGCCCGCTCCTGGGGTGGCGATTTCCTCAGCAAGCGCAGCTACCGGCAGTTCGCCGGCGAACTCCGGCAGGCCGCGCACGCGGCTGCTGAAGCGCGCGCGATGTCCGCGCGCAGTGCCTGGACCGGTCATCGGCAGGGCCGGCTCACACGGCAGCGAGCCGCCTTCGCGATCGAGATTGCCGGTATAGAGGCTGAGCAACTGCAGTAGCCACTGGCACAACGAGCCGTGTTCTTGGGTCGACAAGCCCATGCGGCCATAGATGCTAGCGCGCCGGGCCGCATACAGCTCTAGCGCGAGCCGCTCGATAACCTCTGCCGGTACACCACAGCGCCCTGCAGCCGCCACGACGGTCACGCCGTCAGTCGCTGCAAGCGCCTGCTCGAAGCCACTGAACCGCCCCTCGTAAAGCGCAGTACGCGCCGGTCCCGCCTGGCGCAGGGCGGTGAGCAGGCCGAGCAGGAACCAAACGTCGGTTCCCGGCTGGATGGGCACGTGTTCGGAGGCGATTTGCGCAGTCTCGCTAAGACGCGGGTCGACCACGACCAGACGACCGCGCTTGACCAACTGCTCCAGGCGTCGGGCGATGCCCGGTGCTGTCATCAAGCTACCGTTCGACGCTACCGGGTTGGCCCCCAGCATCAGCATCCAGTCAGTGCGATCCACGTCGGGCAGCGGGATCAGGAACTGATGGCCGTACATCGCCCACGCGACCAGCTGGTGGGGCCATTGGTCGACGGACGAGGCCGAATAGACGTTGCGGGTACGCAGCTGCCGTAGCAATGCCGGAACGTACGCCGAGTGCCCAAAATGATGGACGTTAGGGTTACCAAGGTAGGCAGCAACCGAATCAGCGCCATGAGCCCGCTGGACCGCTGCCAGGCGCTCACCCGCTTCCTGCAGCGCCTCATCCCACGGCATTTCCTCCCAATCGCTGCCGCGCCGCCGTAGCGGCTGGCGCAGCCGGTCCGGGTCGGCTTCGAGGTCGATCAGCGCGTTGCCCTTGGGGCAGACGTGACCGCGACTGAATGGGTCGGCCTTGTCGCCACGGATTGCCGTGAGCCGCCCCGCTTCGTGCGTTATCTCAAGTCCACAGATCGCCTCGCAAAGCGGGCAGGCACGGAAGTGGCTTACGGTGGCCATCGGCAGTCCCTAGTCGACGCGAATGGCCGCAGGGCCCTCGCCGGTGCTATCAGTAGTTCTCGGTAATCTCGGCTTCGCTGACACCGGCCTTCAGCAGCAGCTCGCGACGCGTACGCGATACCGACAACAGCGGATGGCGACGGGCAGCGGTAACTTCCGCCACCGTGTAGGGCTTGAAATCAGTGCCGCGGCCGCCATCTGCAAACTTGTCGATGCAGAGATTTATCACAGCGGTTAGTGCGCCGTCGGACAGCTGAGAGTTTGCGACTCCCGGCACGCGCATCAGGAACTCACGGCCACCGTCAACCTTCAGGTAGCGGCCCATGCTGCCATTCAACACAGGCACCTTGTGCGGCACGCCACGGCCGGCATCGCCGTGGCAACCACCGCAGAAAAGCAAGTAGTTCTGCGCTACATCCTTTGACTCCGGTCGCTCCAGCGCCGCAACCGGCAGCGCCGAGAGCACTAGAATCAACAAGGTCAGGAAGCGCGGAGATAGTTTCACTGCGGCAGTCTCCCGATGACGGATTCCCGGTGCGCGCGCACCTCTGCACCATCGACGGCGATAGTTCGTTCCGCCGCGATTTCTGCCGCTTCGATCGGCTTCGCTTCGGCCGGCGCACGCCCAAGATCGAATACAACATGATTCAGCGTCGCTGCGAGCGTCGCGTCATCCAGGCGCGAGAACTCCGGCATTTTGAAATTGTAACGACGATCCTCGACGGAAATTTCGCCATACATGCCGTACAAAGACGTCAGCACGAGCTGGCGGCGCCCTTCAGCCGTCGCCACGAAACGCGGCGGATAGACGGTGACCGGCGGAGCAAGCCCGGCGGTGCCGGCGCCATTCGGGCGATGGCAGACGGCGCAATTCGCCTTGAAGGTTGCCGCGCCGTCCTCATACCGCAACGGCTCGTCCGCCCAGACGCCGGCCGGGGCCGTCGAGAGGATCGCAAGCGCGAGCAGCCGGCGCATTACTTGTTCGCGACGCCCAGGATGACCGAGACCGAACAGTGATAGTTCGGGTTGTCGTTGGCCATGCACCAGTTGACGTCATTATTGAGGGATAGCCGGTACATCGGCTTCTCGCCCTCGTTGCGATTGCACATGCAGCTGCCACAACTGGTCTTGCCGCAGCAGTCGTTGTACGAAACGATGTAGTCACGCCCGTCCACCGGATTGTGGCAGGTGCCGATCCAGGTGATCGGCGAGGGCTGCGTCCCCGGCGGACAAGTGGACGACGTACCGCCACAGCAGGAACAGAGAAAACCGTCGATTGCGCAGTACTTCCAGTACTCGCACGCGTTCGGGTCGGAGGCCGCCTTGGACGGCCCCTTTGAGCCAGTCGCCGCATTGGCAGGCGCCGCAGCCTCGGCCGCGTCAGCGCGCGCGCCACGACTGACCGGCAGCAGCGGCAGCAGCGCCGTGCCCGTTAGGACCATGCCGAAGGCACCGAGAAAGCCACGACGGGAGGTGCGCCGAGCGAGCCCACGCGAGGCGAGCTCAACCAACCGATCCAGCCGCTGCTGCATCGTTACGGGTTCATCATTGACCACAGTGTCTGCCCCAGTTTGGCTTCTGCGTGCAGGAGCTTGCCGGTCATCGCGTCGATGACCAACAGCGAGGAATTCTCTGTTGCCGCGAACAGCAACGGATGATCGTCCTGGGTCGCGAGGACCGAGAACACACCACCGTACTTGGCGACATCGACCGGCCAACGTGCGATGCGGCGATGGGTCTTCGTGTCAAAGACCCAGATCTGGTTGCCACCCACCTTATGGGTGCCCTCACCGCCATGATGCATCGGCACATACAAGCGCCCGGACTGCGGCTGGTAGGCCACGACCTGCTGACCGCCCGGGCGCCACTGGCCACGCTCCTTCGGTCCAACCATCGCCCATGGCTCGACGAAACGCGGCTCGGCGCCACTGAGGTCAATCTCGTAGACATCGCCGAGGAAGGAGACGTGCACCACGCCCGTGGGCGTGCCGACGCTCTGGACGAAGATCGGGTCCTTGTCGACGTCAAAGAACGGCTTGGAAACGCTGCGCGCGGTTTCCTTGCCATTGTCGTCGTGCGTGACGCTCAGCAAGCGGCCGTTCTCGCACAGTGACGACACCCGCCGCTGCGCGGAGGGCATCACCATCACGCACGCATCGGTGTCGATCTCGCCGACGGCCTTGTTTTTCGCCACGTCGATGATCGAGAAAGAGGCAGCCGGCGTGAGGTTGGTCACATACAGAAAACGGCCATCGGCACTGTAGGAGAGGTTGTAGCTACCCACCGCACCGGACTGAGCCTTCTTTGACGACAACACAATCTCGCCGCGCAAGGTCAACGAGGGATTGTCCTCAAACTCGAGCACGTCAGTGCGCGTGCCATGCCCGCCACGCGACCAGTAGGTCGTCGCGACCGCAGTGGTCTTGTGGTCAGGCGAGATCGCCATGTTCGGGTAGTAACCGACCTCGAACTGGCCAAGCATCCGGTGCTTGTCGCCGTCGTAGAGGTAGACGCGGCCGTCTGTCTCGTTATTGAAGGCGAAGTCGAACAGGTAAGCCCAGTGCGGCGAGCGCGCGGGCAGCTGCTCGACCGACAGGTGTTCAGCCGCTATCGGCGGCGGCAACGCTCCGGCCATCGCCGTACCAGCGACCGCCATCAACAGCGCAGCGCACGCGCCTGGCCACGTCAACCTCATGAAGGATCCCCCCATTCGTTGGGGTCTAGTGTGCCACAGGGGAAGCCGGCCGGCAGTAGTCCGCCTACACCCAATAGACGGCAAGGGACCGGCACGCGATACTCGGCCGGACATGACCCCCTCAAATACCCCGGTAGCACCGCCCCGCGGGATCTACCACGGCTGGATTGTCCTTGCAGCGCTGTTCGCGTCAGGGTTCTTCGTCTACGGGGGGGGTCTGTACTGCTTCACGCTGCTGGTCGAACCCCTCACGGTCGAGTTCCACTGGACCCGCCAGGCAACCGGGGGCCTGGTGTCGGCCTTCTGGCTAAGCGCCCCGCTGCTGCTTTTTGGCGGCTTCGCTATCAAGCGTTTTGGCGTTACCCGCCTGCTACTGGCCGGCATCATCGTCGAGGCACTGTGCGTGACTCTGGTGGCGACCGTTTCCACGTTCTGGCCTATGTATGCACTACGGGTGGTGATGGGCTTTGGCAAGGTGATGTGGGCCGTCAGCATCCCGGTGACGATCTCGTACTGGTTCTCGCGGCGCTTCGGCTTCGCACTAGGCGTCGCCTGGGCTGGCTGGCACGTCGGCGGCATGGCGCTCGCGCCGGTCACTGCCTGGATCATCGAGACCGAGGGCTGGCGCACGGCGTGCGTCTCGCTCGGCGTCGCGCTCATTGCGCTTGCGCTCGGTCCGGTCGTGTGGGCCCAGCGCATACGCTCCCCCGCCGCGCTGGGTCTTGGCCTCGACGGCGACCCGCTGCCAGCGGCTGACGCCGCACCAGCGGCCGCCGCGTCGAAAGCGCCTGTAACAGCCGCAGGCTCGCTACGCACGCTACTCAGCTCGCCGGTGTACTGGCTCGTCGCTGTCGCGACGCTGTGCTTCTACACCACCTACGGCGGCCTGTTCGCGCACACGGCGGCGATCGTCGAGGAATCGGGTCATTCGCGAGCGACTGCCGGGCTCGTACTCAGCGCGCTTGGCGGTTGCGCCGCGATCGGCGGACTGATCACCGGCTGGATCCTCGACCGTTCGCCGCTGCTGCGCGTGGCGGTGCTGGTCAATGGCTTGCTGCTCGCCGGGGCGCTGGCGCTGATGAGCGCGAACGGCACCTCCTCCATCGGTGTCCTGGTCATCTACGCGGTCTGCTTCGGCTTCACGGTAGGCGGCTCCGACATCTTCTTCGTGGCGATGCTGCGCAGGCGTTTCCCGGACATTGGCGTCGATTTCGTCTACAGCACCTGGTATTGCATCCAGCTCATGACGCTGACAACGGCACCGTTTGCGGCCGGCTGGGTCTATGACCAGACGGGTGACTACAAGCAGACGCTCGCGCTACTCGCCGGTTGCGCCGCCGTCGCCACCGTACTGTCGATCATCGCGGCTCGCGCGCCGGGATCTCACCGTCGATGAATGACAGGCTTCGCCTGGACCGGCCCGGGGACCTGTACGCGACGACTGCCGCCGCCGCCGTGCCCTCCCGGCCGCTGGCTGGCGACCGACGTGTCGAGGTTGCCATCGTCGGCGGCGGCTACACGGGCCTTTCCACCGCGCTGCATCTGGCAGAACGCGGCAAGGAGGTTGCCCTAGTAGAGGCCGGTGAGCTCGGTTGGGGCGCGGCAGGACGTAACGGCGGCCAGGTCAACGCAGGACTCAAGCATGAGCCGGACGAGGTCGAACGGGCGCTCGGGCCAGTGCATGGCCCGCGGCTAGTCCAGCTCTCCGGCGGGGCCCCTGACTACCTGTTTTCGCTCATCGAACGCTATCGAATCGACTGCGAAGCGCAACGCGGCGGGACCTTGCGTGCCGCCTACCGCCACGGCGGACGCCGCGCCCTGGAGACGCACGTCCGGCAGTGGCGCGAACGGGGCGTTGAAATTGAGCTGCTGGATGCGGCCGGCGTCGCGGCAGCAACCGGCACCACCCGCTACGTGGCCGCCACCCGCGACCCGCGCGGCGGCGCACTCAACCCACTGTCCTTCGCCAGGGGTCTGGCGGCAGCCGCGCTCGCGCGCGGCGCCGTACTCCACGGCGACACACGGGCGACACGTCTTGAGCGGGACGGCGGCGGCTGGAGGGTCATTACCGCCGGTGGCGCGCTACGCGCCAATACCCTGGTGCTTGCGACCGATGGCTACAGCGATCACCTGTGGCCGAGACTTGCGCAAAGCTTCATCCCGGTTTACAGCTCGATCGTGGCCACCGAGCCACTGCCGGAGGCGATCGCGCATACGATCCTGCCGGCGGGTGAGGTTCTCTACGAAAGCGGCAACGTCACCGTCTACTACCGGCGCGACCGCGCCAACCGCTTGCTGATGGGTGGCCGCGGCAGACAACACGAGCCGAGTGGTCCACAGGACTTCCGTCACCTGATCCGCTATGCCGAGGAACTGTGGCCGGCCATCGCCGGTCAGCGCTGGACGCACGGCTGGAACGGCCAATTCGCGCTAACGCCTGACTTCTATCCCCGCCTGCACGCGCCGGCGCCGAACGTGCTGGTCGCGCTGGGTTACAGCGGACGCGGCGTGGCGCTCGCCACGACGATGGGTGCCGAACTTGCAGCAGCCGCCACGGGGACGCCGCTAGCGGAACTCGCGCTACCGGTCATGCCGATCAAGCCAATCCCATTTCATCGCTTCTGGCGCATCGGCGTCGCGGCACGGATCGCGTTCGGCCGCCTGCAGGACAGCCTAGGCTCCTAGACATTCAGGCCTGTCAGCCGCGACCGGAGCGGCCGCGTGAGCCTTCGTATGCCACCCAGCCGATGATGATGCCAATCCCAATGCCGAACAGCACCCGGGCGGCAGAATTGAGCGCTGTACCCGTAATAAGTGCAGCGCCAGCGGAATCCCGCGTAAGGTCGCTAAGGCGCGCAAGCACGATGCCCGCGACGCCGAACGCGATGAGCTCAACCCACTGCGGCGCACGCCGCAGGCTGGCCGCTGAGGTCGCAATGCGACCTGCCTGCCAACCGCTGCCACACAACGCGCCGCCCAGCACGCCCATCAGCCAGCGCGGTGCGGCAAGCTGCTCGGCGATACCCGGCAGGTCGCCGGCAGTCATGCCTACAAGTCCGAGCCCCGCCATGACGAGGCCGAGAGTCGCGATTTTCGGCAGGGGCTTGTCTGAGGTGAAGCTCAAGGCGGCAACCCGTTTGTAAATGACGCCCTACCGTACGCCGTCGCCGCAGCCCGCTCAAGGCCGCCCGCCTACCCGCTAGAGCGTCTCCGGATCCGCGCCGGCCCAAACGTCACTGCCCGAGGACACAAACGCCAGCCATTGCGGCACCCTAGGCAGCTCGCATTCAAAGAAAAAACGGCACGCCCGCAGCTTGCCGTCGTAGTACGGCCGGCCGCGACGCGCCTCTGCCACCAATGCCTGTTCCAGCCACAGCCACGCAACCACCACGTGCCCGAACGCCCGCAGAAATAGCGTCGCATTATCAAATGCCGAGGCGCCTGGGGCCGCTTGCAGCGTGCGGACCGTATCCTGAAGCTGCGCCCACGCAGCTCGCAGCGCCTGCGCAAAGCCCGCAAGCTCCGCTGAGGCTGTGGCGCGATCGCAGGCGCGGCCAATCCGGGTGCCCGCAATTGCCAGACCATGACCCCTATCACGCAGGATCTTGCGGCCGAGCAGGTCCAGCGCCTGGATGCCGGTTGTGCCCTCGTGAATCGCATTGAGACGGTTATCCCGGTAGAGCTGTTCAACGTCGTAGTCACGGGTGTAGCCGTAGCCACCATGAACCTGAATCGCACCATCGTTCGCCGCCAGTCCGAACTCTGACGGCCAGGTCTTCGCTACCGGCGTCAGCAATGCGAGCAGGGAGTGGGAGTCGGCGTTGTCCACCTCGTCGACGAGTTGCGCACAGTACAGGCACAGTGCAACGGCGCCCTCTGCGTAGGCTTTTTGCTCGAGCAACATGCGGCGCACGTCCGCGTGTTCGACCAGCGGCTGCGGCGCACCGCCACGGACCCCGGGCGCGCGTCCCTGGCGACGCTCCCGCGCATAGCTGAGCGCCGTACGGTAGCCGCGATAGGCGAGCATCGCGGCGCCGAGGCCGACGCCGATGCGCGCCTCATTCATCATCTGGAACATTTGCGGCAACCCCTGACCGAGCTCGCCAATGCGCCACCCTATCGCTCCGTCCCGCTCGCCGAAATTCAGCAATGTGTTGGCCGTGCCGCGGTAGCCCATCTTGTGATTAAGGCCCGCAACAGTGACGTCGTTGCGCATCCCATCGGGCAGGATCTTGGGGACGATGAACAACGAAATTCCCCCGCTACCCTCGACCAGCACGCCGTCCTGACCGGGCACCTTGGCAAGGACGAGGTGCACGATGTTCGGCGTAACATCGTGGTCACCGGCAGAGATCCACATCTTGTTGCCCGTCAGCCGATAGCGCGCGCCGAGGGCGTCATCGCCATCAGCCTCCGCACGAGTCCGGATGTCAGCGAGACTGGAACCCGCCTGCGGTTCCGACAGGCACATCGTGCCGAACCATCGGCCCTCGATCTGCGGACGGGCGAATGCCTCAACCTGCTCTGCGCTGCCAAACGTGGCGAGCAGCCGGGCGTTAGCGACGGTTAGCATTACGTAGCCGGCAGTCGCGATGTTCGCCGCGGCGAACTGAGCGAAGAGCGCTGACTGCACGAGATATGGCAGCCCCATGCCGCCCAGGCCCACGTCAAAGCCAGCCGAGAACAAACCAACGTCGGCGTACTGGCGCAGCGCATCACGCACTGCGGGCAGCACATGCACACCGGCGGCGTCGAGCGAAGGCTCAGTGCGATCAGCGTCCTTGTAGTGAGGAAGGAACCAATCGCGGGCGACGCGTTCCCCAAGTTCCAGCACCGCTTGCGTCGCTTCGCGCGAACCATCTGCTGACGCAGGCCGCGAGCCGCCTAGCCACTCGTGGAGGAGGAACTCCAGATCCTGGGAACTGAGCAGACCGTCATCCATAGCAACACAGACCTCTGAAAGCGCACAGGCGCGGTCGGTTAGTGCATATCGTACGCCGACCTGCCTCGGTCAATGACGCCGCAGCGGGTAGCGATTGATCCTGGCTGCGGATCAGCATGCGCTGTGTTGCCACCAAAGGTGCGCAGACCGCTCCGGCGCAGCATTGCATCGGTGCAATCCGATCCATCGACTTGGGAGTAAACTTCCGTCCACGGACTAGTCACGGAAGCTCACATGCGCAAGCTCGGCCACCTCTTCGGGTTCCCGCTACTTAGCCTACTGCTCTGCGTCATGACCGGGCTGTCCCCAACGCTGACCAGCGCGGCGATGGCCCCGCCGAAGATCAACCTCGATGAGTTCGACCGCTCTAAGCAGACCGTGCAGCTACCGAACGGCATCACGCTGGGCTATGTCGACATTGGCCCGCGCACCGGACGGCCGGTCGTTCTGATCCATGGCTACACCGACAATGCCCGTGACTGGGTGCCGCTGCTGCCTTACCTGGACAAGTCGATCCGGACCATCCTCGTCGACATTCGCGGCCACGGGTTGTCGAGCAAGCCCGAATGCTGCTACACGCGTATCGATTTCGCCTATGACATACGCCTGCTGCTGGACCGCCTCGACATCAGGGATGCAGACATCGTCGGCCATTCGCTCGGCAGCCTCATCGCGCAGACATTCGCGGAATACTGGCCGGAGCGAACCCACCGACTCGTGCTCGTGTCCTCCACCGGTGGCCCACACGCCGCCTGCCCGGCGGGCGATACCAAGCCGATGGACTTCGCCAGCGAGATCGTCAAGCTCAAAGACCCCATTGATCCGGAATCGCCGTGGATGCTCGAGTGGTGGTCGTCGCCGACGCCCGTGGATGCGGACTTTCTTCGCCGCCAGCGCATCGACTCGGCGCGGATTCCGGCCAAAGTCTGGCTCGCCGTGCTGCAGCAGGGCCTAAGTGGCAACGACCTGCAGGGCACGCTGCCCTGGATCAAGGCGCCGACGCTGCTGATCTGGGGCGGCAAGGACCCTATCTTCGTCGACAAGGACCGCTGCTCGCTGATCAAGGCCTTGCCGACCGCCGAGGTAAAGATCTTTGCAGAGCTCGGCCACAACCCATTCTGGGAAGAACCGCTGGCATTCGCTGGCGTCCTGCAGGCCTTCCTGCGTGCAGAGCACTAGCGGCACACGCAACGGCAGCCTCGCCGTGGGGTAGCCGGTTCCTGCACTACGGACGTTGCCAACGTCCTACACGCGCTGCAATCACTCAGGGCTATCACCCTGAGTGCAGGCGCCCCGGGCGGCGGCACCATTTAGCGTTGCGGCGTCAGACGCCGTGCTCGTTCGCTGTGAACTGGGCCGCGTGACGGGGATACAGCGCGGCCAACTGCGCCCGCGCCAGCACAGCCAGTTGCGGTCGGCGCAGGCCGTCGGTACCGGTCAGCAGCTCCAGCCACAGGCCATGACAGGCAGAGGCAATCAGCTTGGCCGCACTGCGGGCATCGAGCGCCGCGCCACCCTCGGGATCGAGCGCGCCGCACAACTCCTCGAGCATGCGATCGTGAACCTGATCGTAGCCGGCGCAGACGTCACGATACTGCGGGCGAGCCTTTACTTCTCCCCAGAACGCGAACCAGACGGCGACCTTCTTACGCTGGCAGATAGACGAGTCGAAATAACAATCGACGAAAGACCGCAGCCGAATCGCAGCATCGTCCCCCGCCGCTGGCAGACGCGCCCGCCAGGTCGCCTCAAACTCCTCCGACAACGTGCGCAGCACTGCGGTGAAAAGGTGTTCCTTGCTATCGAAATACTGGCTGATCGAGCCGGCGGCCATCTCTGCGCGTGCAGCAACATCCTGCACGGTCGTGTCCCGCAGGCCGAGCGTGCCGATGCACTCGAGCGCGGCCTCGATCAGCTGCTCCTCACGCCGCACTCGCCGCTGTAGGCGTGCGTCGGAGGTGGCGAGGGAGGTTGAGGAGGTTAGCGACGGTTGCATTTAAACTCCCACTGTATTTATAACAATCATACATTAATTAATAGGTTGTACACACTCTCTGAATGAATGTTCATTCAAAATTTCCTTGACGTCCCCCTCCCCCAAGGGTCAATCTGCTCGGGCTAAAACAGCCGGGCAGCGAGGACGAGACCATGACGACCGCAGGAACCTCCACTGGACGCGGTGGACGCACGCGCGGATCCCGGCTCGCTGAACGGCGCTCCACGCGGCGGTCGGCCGCCGTTCACCCGGGACTGCCCGGCGGCACCTACCAGCCGCTGAGCGCCAGCGACGTACAGCGCATCGCAGATACGGCCCTCGACGTACTGGCGAACATCGGCTTCAGCGCCGTCACTGACGAAATCCTCGACTACGCGCTCGCCAAGGGAGCTCACCTCAATGGCAACGGTCGGCTGTGCTTTCCGCGCTCGCTGGTCGAGGATCTGATCGCCAACGCCGCGCGTGAGATCGTCTACCACGGCCGCGATGAGCAGCGCACGATCCGCTCGGGCGGCAACCGGGTTTACTTCGCCACCTCCGGCGAAGCGGTCCGCTTCGTCGACCCGGACACCGGCTCCTACCGGCCATCGACACTGCTCGACCTGTACGACTTCTTCCGCATGGGCGACTTCCTGGAGCACATCGACTTCTGCGGCCAGCAGGTGGTCGCCACCGACATCTGCGAAGACCCGCGCCTGCACTCGCTAAACATTGCCTACGCTGGTGCCGCGGCAACCACCAAACCATTCAGCATTTCGCTCGCCGAAGCATCAACGGTCGGGGATGTGGAGGACCTGTGGGACTCGATACTCGGCGCGCCGGGTGCCTTCCGTAAGCGGCCCTTCGCGGCGATCGGCGTGTGCCCGGTCGTCTCGCCGCTGCGCTTTGGTCCCGACACCTCTGGCGTGCTTTGCGAGGCCGCGCGGCGCGGCCTGCCGATCTCCGCCTGCACCGCACCGCAAGCCGGCGCCACCGCGCCCGCCGCGCTGGCCGGAGCACTTGTGCAGAGCACCGCCGAAGCGCTTGCCATCGTCGTACTGGTCAACCTCATCAACCCGGGCGGTCCGGTCGACTTCGGCCCATGGACCTTTGTCGCCGATCTGCGCACCGGTGCCTTCACCGGCGGCGGCGGCGAGGAAGCTGTGCTGCAGGCGGCCGCGGCACAGATCGCGCGGCACTTTCAACTGCCAGGCATCTCGGCCGCCGGCATGACGGACGCCAAGCGACCCGACTATCAGGCTGGCTACGAAAAAGGCATGACCATTGCGATGAGTGCGCTGTCCGGCGTCAACATGATCTGCGAGTCCGCCGGCATGATGGGCAGTCTGATGGGCTGCTCGCTCGAGTCGATGCTCATGGACAACGACCTGATTGGCGCCATCCAACGCTCATTGCGCGGCATTGAGGTCAACGACGAAACGCTTTCGTATGACGTCATCGAACGCACCGTAATGGGACCGGCCCACTACCTGGGCGCGCCGCAGACGCTGTCGCTAATGGAAACGGAGTACCTCTATCCGAAGGTAGGCGACCGTACCTCGCTGTCCGAGTGGGAGTACCGCGGCTCGCCGGACCTCATGACAATCGCCAAGACCCGCGTCCGCGAGATCATGGGCAGTCACTACCCGGACCATCTTGCCGGCGACGTCGACGCACTGGTGCGCGGCCGCTACGACATTCGACTGCCCACGCAGATGATGCGGTCTGGGAATGAGCGCTGGCCTCGCGTCTGAGCGGCGTGTCGGGCTGGCGTCCCTGAGCGTGCGGACCGACAATGGCGTCTGGTCCGCACGGAGTCCCCATGGCCGCTCGTCTACCCTACTTCACGCCCGCTACCTTCCGCTTTCTGCGTGCGCTTGGGCGCAACAACCAGCGCGAGTGGTTCCACGCACACAAGGACGAGTACGAGACCACTGTCCGCGCGCCAGCGCTGCGACTGATTGCGGATCTGGCCGAACCGCTGCGCGCGATCAGCCCCTTTCTCATCGCCAACCCCCGCACCGTCGGCGGCTCGCTGTTCCGTATCAATCGCGATACACGCTACGCGAGCGACAAGAGCCCCTATAAGACCCACGTCGGCATGAGCTTCTATCACGCGGCAACCCGTGCGACCGCACGCGGCGTCGGTGGTTCGGCGGCACTGGGTCGGCTCGACGCGCCTGGGCTATACCTGCACCTGGCGCCCACCGGGTCATTCACCGGCGGCGGAATCTGGCACCCGCAACCACCCACACTCAAGCGCCTGCGCGACTTTGTCGTGGACAACCCGCGCAGCTGGAAGACCGCCACGCGGGACAAGGCATTCCTGAAGGTCTTCCACCTCAGCGGTGAGTCGCTAGTACGCCCGCCACGCGGCTATGACCCAGCACACGAGTTGCTTGAGGACCTCAAGCGCAAGGACTTCATCGCAAGCGCAGAAGTACCGCAGCAGGAACTGTTCGACCCGGCACTGGTGAAGTTGCTGGTACGCCGCTATAAGCTGATGCGGCCAATGCTCGACTGGCTGTCAGCCTCTCTCGACCTCGAGTTTTGATTCGACGCAGGCACCCATCGATCAGCCGGACGATGCCGATCCCCTTATGCGAAATGCAAGGGGGTCCGCGCGGGGCGCCAGAAGAAGAGACTGCCGCTTGAGTCGCGATGCGCACCGCTTCCAAATAATCGCCACGGGATCTACTGCCCTGACGACGGAAAGAACAGTCGCCACGCCTCGCCTGCAGGGACGGAATTAGGGATCATTTTCTGATTCAGGCAGCAAGCACTTGCGAAATGCAGGGCGGCACCAGCTTCGCTACGCGCATCACTAGTGCAGCTACTCCGGATTTCAACACTCCTGCAAAAACACGATAGTTCATCGGCATCAGGCCGCGCAGTTGCACGGCATGAATCAGGCGCTTCGTCGATTGTCGTGTATGTAGAACTGTCAGGAGATCTGCGATGAAAACCAAGGTTTCAGGAATTTCGCTGTCGCTGCTTGCCGCGGGACTCGTGCTAACCAGTGCGGCGGCCGTCGCGCAAACCACCACCGAAATCATCGTCGAGGCACCCCGCGTGGAGCGCACGAACGAACGCACGACCGTCGGTGCGCCGATCGACGTCATCTCGGTCACGCATCGGGTGTCCTACAAGGACATCAACATCGGCACGCACGCTGGCGCAAAGGCCCTCGAGCAGCGCGTCTCCGACGCCGCCAAGGCCGCGTGCAAGGAGATCGACAAGCTGTATCCGCTGATGACGCCCGCAGTGGGCCAGCCGGCGTGCGACAAACAGGCGTTCAACAACGCAATGGTTCAGGTCCGTGCGGCAGTGGCCGCGGCTGAAAAGTCAGACCACAAGTGAGCTGACGACGTGCAGAAATAGGGGTGCGTCCGCAAGGATGCGGTCGCACCCGGACGCCAAGTAGCCTAGCGCGGCGCTTCGGCGCCGCCAATCATCTTCATCACGAACACTGCGCGGTCGGGGCCTGCGAAGGTTCCTCGCACTTCGCTGCGCAGCGCGTCCATCACTACGTCGAACTCACCGCGAAGCTGGGTACTGAGGGAGTTGTATTCGAGCGTGATCCCGGGGTGGCGAGAGATACGCTCGATGAAGTCCTTGATAGGCGGAACGTATTCGCCGTTGAGCGGATAGAGACTGATGTCGACTGCGATCTGCATGGCTGTTCTCCGGCTGTGGCGATGAAGGACTCAGCGGATGACCCTCGCGACGCCGACACCGCGGGGGTCAGCCACGGCCGTCACCTCGTCACCGCTCACGAGGATCGCCTCGATGTCGCCGTTGTAGTCCTGCTGCTCGAAGCTGTAGCCGCGCCGGCGCAGCGCAGTCACGGTTCCCGCATCAAGCTGCGCATACGGTTCCTGAAAGATCAGCTGCGACGGCAACAGTTGATGGTGCACACGCGCAGCTGCGACGGCATCGGTCAGCGACAGGCCAAAGTCGTGCCAGTTGCTGATGACCTGGAACACCGACGTGAAGATGCGCGAGCCGCCGGGCGTGCCTATCACCAGCTCGACACGCCCATCTCGCAGGAGCAGCGACGGAGTCATGGACGACAAGGGCCGCTTGCCAGGAGCGATAGCGTTGGCATCTCCACCGACAACGCCAAAAATATTTGGCGCGCCAGACTTCACCGAAAAATCGTCCATTTCGTTGTTCAGGACAAATCCAGCGCCGCGCACCACGGCACCGCTGCCAAAATCATCGTTGAGCGTGTAGGTGTTAGAGACCGCGTTCCCCCACCGATCGACAATCGAGAAATGCGTCGTCTGGTGATGCGCATTGATCCCCGCGCCCACCGCGTTGGTCGGTGATGGCGCGTCTGCGCTGATCGCGTGGGCGCGTTCCCGAAGGTAGCTCTCGTCGATCAAGCTCGCTACCGGCACGGAGGTGTAGTCGGGATCTCCGAGGTATTCCGCACGATCGGCGAAGACACGCTTCTCGAGCTCGGCAAGAAGGTGGACATACTGCGGCGAATTGAGGGCGACCCCGGCAAACATCGGCGCTGCGGCCTGCCGCATCTTCAGCAGCTGGATTAACGCAATGCCACCGGAACTCGGTGGCGGCGTGGTGACGAGTGAATACTCGGCCCACTTGGCAACCAGCGGCTCTCGCCAGACGGCGCGATAACTGGCGAGGTCCTTGGCGTCGATCAGCCCGCCCTGCCGGCGCATCTCGGCGACTATCAGCGCCGCGGTACGCCCACGATAAAAGCCGTTGGGGCCCTCGCGCGCGATGCGCGCGAGCGTCGCGCCGAGCTCCGGCTGGCGCAGCTGCTGGCCGGCCTGCAGGCGGAAATAATCGGTGAAGTTCGTCCGTCCCGCGAGTTCCTTGGCCCTGGACCTGGATCGACCCGCCTGTAGCTCACTGACCGTATACCCGTCCTTAGCGAAACGTAGCGCCGGTGCGAGGTCACGCCGCCACGGCAGCCGGCCGAAGCGGCGATGCATCCGCCACAGTCCCATGACCGTCCCAGGGACCGCCGCGGCGCGCGCACCAACCGTACTCGCCTCCGCGATCACCTCACCACCAGCGTCGAGGTACATTTCAGCCGTGGCGCGCGTCGGGGCACGCTCTCGGTAGTCAAGAAAGTATGGCTTGCCACCGACGTAAAGCGTCGCAAAGCCGCCGCCGCCAAGGTTGCCCGCGTCGGGGTAGGTCACTGCCAGCGCGAACGCAGTCGCGACCGCAGCGTCAACGGCGTTGCCACCGGCTCGTAGCACCTCCTCGGCCGCGTCAGCGCCATAACGATCAGGCGCCGCGACCGCTGCCGGCGTTGCACTGGCAACACTCGCGCAGAACAGCATCGAGACGGCGAATAACCATGCGGTCAGTCGCTGGCGCACGATCGACTGGAACACCACTACCTTGACCTGACATTGCATGGCGATATCACTCACTTGCCGGCTGCATAGCCGAAGTCGATCGACAGCGCAGCGCCGGTGATCGGCGCCGCCTCGGGGCGTGCCAGATACTCAATCAGCGAAGCAACTTCGTCCGGCGTAATGAAGCGCGCACGGCCCGGGCCCTGCGGGTAGCCAGCCAGCAGACGCGCGTAATAGCCTGCCGGGTCTCCGCCGCCGTAGGTCTCGGCCTGAAAAGCGAGCATTGGGCTTGCTACATCGCCTGGGCAAACCGCGTTGACCCGCACGCCCGCTGGCGCGAGCTCCAGCGCCAGCGCCTTGGTGAACAAGCTAACGGCACCCTTGGAGGCGCAGTACAGCGCCGCACCCGTATTGCCCTGCAAGCCGGCGTCGCTCGACAGGTTGACGATCAGCCCACTGGTTACCGTCAGCGCTGGAATCGCTGCCGCCGACATGAAGTACAGCCCCTTCACATTCACATCGAAGACCAGATCGAAATCCTCCTCGAGGGTCTGCTCGGTCGGCCCCTCGCGCCAGACGCCGGCGACGTTGATCAGCGCATCGAGCCTGCCCGCCGTCGTCAACGCCCACGCCACCGCCTCCCGGCACGCCGCAGGCGTGCGAATGTCCGCGATGTGAAACGGCACTGCATCGAGGCTGGCCGCGACCGGCGCTAGCGCCACCTCGCTGCGGTCGGTGAGCAGAACGCGCCAACCGGAAGCGCGGAACCTGCGCGCGACGGCAGCGCCGATACCGCCGGCCGCCCCGGTGACCAACACCACACGCTGTGGCGCACTCATGCCCGGCTCTCCACGACGCTGTTGCCACCATCAACGACCAGCAACTGACCGGTCACGTAGGAGGACGCGTCGCTGCACAAGAAGGCGATCGCAGCAGCCACCTCGTCCGCCCGTCCGGAGCGTCCCAACGGCGTTGCAATGCCGGCCCGTCGTTCAGCCTCAGTCTGGGAGCCCGTCGCTATCCAACCGGGCGCCACGGCATTGACGGTAATGCCGGCCGTTGCAACCTCCAGGCACAGCGAGCGGGTCATGCCTAGCATCGCGGCCTTCGCCGCGGCGTACGCGCTGTCGCCCGCGACGCCGGCAACGGCGCCGGTCGTCGATGAAATATTCACTATCCGACCAAAGCCCGCCGCGATCATGGCGGGCAGGCAGGCGCGGGTGGCGAGGAAAGCAGTCGTCAGGTTGCGCTGCACAATCTGGTTCCACAGCTCCAGCGACATCTCAACCAACGGCCGCTGGGCGTCGACGATGCCCTCGATCGCCATGCCGGCATTGTTAACCAGGACGTCCACCGGCCCCAGTGAAGACGTCAGCAAAGCGACCGCCGCCGGGTCGGTCAGGTCGCAGACCCAGCCTGAAGCCTCGATGCCCTGAGCCCGCAGCGCCGCCACGCGCTCATGGATGCGGGGACCGGTCGCGGCGACCGCGACACGATAGCCATTGCGGCCGAGCAGCTCTGCGGTCGCGTAACCAATGCCGGTCGAGCTGCCTGCTCCGGTAACCAGCGCAAGGCGGGGTGGTCTGACGGTCATGGGACTGAGCTCGGTTAATGCTTCGGCTAGCGGAGCGACGGATTATACGGCCCCGCGGCGCGGCGGCACCGCGCCGTCGGTAGGGCTCCGCCACAAGCTCGCCGCAGCGTACCGCCCCGACCCATCGCTGACTTTGCACCAGCTGCCGTTAGGGATTCGCTCGCCTTTGGCCTCAATTGGGTCCCGCTGCAGGGGTCGCTTATATTCCGGTGATCCCGACCGTGATCTTTGCTCTACCGGCGCGGTGCCCTCTGACACACCGGAGGATCACCGGCATACCCAGCTCACGGCTTGAAGCGGGCAAAGCGCTCGGCGGGTTCAAGCAGCCTGGCATCGGCTGTACAAGGCCGCTCTAGCCGCAGCGGCGTGACTTAAGTTCTTGCAGACATAATGCAACGCCTCAGGCTCAGTCTGTCGATGGCCTTTATCGCGAGGCAGGTACGCGCCAGAAGCGCAGCGCACCGCTGATACGGGCCTTGAACACTGTGCAAATCCGCAGCGGCTTCGAAGCTGCCTTGCCAGCGTACTGGCAGCGGCGATGCTGCACCGGGGGGCGCAAGTTCAGGACAAGCGCGTGCCCCTGAATGGCCGGCGCGTTGTCCCGTGGTGCTAACTACCACCTTGGTTTCCCCCTCCGTTCGGACATTTTCTTAGATAACGTTCGGTGTTCGACGGAGTGCACGGCCTGCATCTGAGTCCTAGCATGTAGCCATGAACACTCCAATCGCGGCCATTGCATCAGACGCAAACTCACCGACGCTCTCCGGCTGTGTCGAAGAGATCGCAACCCGCGGCATTCCGTGGGCCGGCGACCCGGGTGCGGATTTCGACACTGGCCTTTACGCGGTACTGGACCATGTCGAGGCGCAGGCGTCAGCGGTCGTCTATTATCGCCCGGAGGAACATCGGTTTCTCATGTACGTCTACGTGCCGTCGAATGACGCGGAGGTCGTCGCCGAGGTAACGGACGCGATAACCAGCTACATGCAGCAAGCGGATGTCGTCAACAGCTCGGGCCTCCCCGCCAACGAGCTACCCGGCGCCGTTCTGCACGAACTAGACGCAACCGAGGCGCACAAGCGTCTTAAGACAATCTGCGAACAGACGAATTCACCAGCGGACGACCTGGTACCGTTCGCTTTCCACTGAGCGCCGGCTGGCGCCCTCAGGGCGCCAGCGACAGGTGTGATCCTGGGTCGAAAGCCACGGTCAGCGCCGAGCGAGGCCACAGCGGCAGTGCCGAGATGGCGCTTCTCACGACACGAGACGCAGGCAGGCGCACCTTCGCAGTAGTAGCGCGCGCAACCTCTCGCTCGCTAACCGGCACGATCGCCACTTCCTTGAAGTCCGAGCGGACGTACTGCGCCACCAGTCGCGCCGACAACGCGTCGTCGTAGAATCCGAGCCGGATCCCGTACAGCCGGCGGCCACCAGACTCGGTCTCAATGGCGTACAGCAGGTAGCCGTCATAGATCGCCAGCTGTGGCAACTTCGAAATGTCGATTGGCTCGCGACTGAACGCAAGCTGCACAGAAAAGCGCTGTACTGGCGGTCGCACGAATGATGCCGCCAGGCTGACCGCGGGAGCAGCCGACTGGCTAGGTGCGGTCATAGGCAGTGCCGCTACGATCGGCGTCGGTGCAGGCACCGCCTGTTCTTGCAGCGCGGGCTGTAAAATACTGAAGCGGGTTATAGCCGTATTGTCGAGCGACCCCATACTGTCCTGCGGCACGGCGGCAACCATCGCCCGCGGGTAGGCCGGACGCACGACCGCAAGCACTCGCTCGGCGTCGGCGTAGCTGACGAAGTAACCCAAATGGAGCCGAAACCTCTCGCGGCCATCTTCCACGCGGCGCGATTTGAACAACGCCAGACCACGCAACTGTTCATCGCTGAGCGTCGGCATCGGAATCGGTAGGTTGGAGGCAATCAGCGTAATCGCGAGCAACGGTTCCCCGTCGCTGTTGACGCTTGAAGATTTTTCCCTGCTGCTCATCTGCAATCCCCCCGGATTGACCTCGCCGCACGGCACGGATCGTCGGGGAATTGCTTTACGCGCAGCGCGAACCCCCCGGCCCGTCTGCATCGTTCCGCTCGGCGCATGCGCCGACCGGTGGAGCAACCCCGCTATCGTTGGACTTACGTCCCGACGACCGGTGGCTTTGCGTCCCCGCCTTTCGACGGGTTTGCCTTTGTCAGAGATGAATATGCGCTGGTCGAGCTGCCGCCGCAATCACGCCGACCGTCGCCGAGGCGCCACAGACGCCAAAACCGCGTGACCTGCGTCACACTTTCGCTATACGGCTCCAAGGCAGCAAGCGCGTCAGGCAGACAGGCCTGCTTCCAGGTAATCCTGAATCGACGCGACGCCAAGGCGCTTCGCCTCGAACAGACTCTCCAAATGCTCGCGAGAGTTGATCAGACCACGCGCACGCAGTACGCCCTGCTCGTCGATCAGCACCGCATATGGCAGACGACTGACCTGGAAACTGATTCCCAATGGCGCCGAGAGTACGTACGGAAACATTTCCAGGCCCTGCTCGCGCACGAAAGCCGATTGTTCGACAAAATCACCATCGCTCGCCAGCACAATGTCGAGCCAGGACTGTTCTGACTTCCTGCTCGACTTCAGCACCGGCAGGAGCACCTTGCACACGGGGCAGGTCGGCGAGACGAACATCAGCAACTGCGTACGGCCATCAGCGCGCTCGCCACCAATCGATACCGACCGACCCTCGAGATCGGCAACCGGGACTGACGGCGCAAGCTCGCCGATCTTCAGTCCCTTGGCGAGCATCAATGCGCCAACAGGGGCGATCCGCTCATGCAGCACGCCGACCTGGCGCAGCAGCGCCAGCACGACAAGGCAGAGCGCAATTACGACGGCCCACAGCACGAGATTCGACAGCAGCAGCGGATTCATAGACCTCTCCGTAACGCCGCGGTGCGCGGCATTACCTGACCCAGCAAACGATCGAGCGCTGCGTATAAAAACGTCGCGGCCAGCAGTCCGCCAACGATCGTAACGGCGTCAGTGCCCGTCAACGAACGCTCCGACCATGGCAACAGCGTGCTCCCCAGCAGCAGCGCGAGAAACAGGTTACGCCACACCATCCACATGGCGATCGGCCGCCGATCGGCAGGCCCGGCACAGCCACAATCCAAATCGATACGCCGGCGCGCAAGATTGACGCCGATCGCCAGCGCATAGGTGAGCAGTAACACAACGCCGGCGGCGGCGGCCGCTGTGCGAGTCATCGGTAGCAGCAACGCCAGCGCCACTGCCAGTTCGAGTGACGGCACCACGTAGCCAGCAACACGCGCAAATAGCCGCGGCAGGATCCGGTAGGCCTCGAATGTCGCAGCAAACCTCGCAGGCGAGCGCAACTTGTGCAGGGCCGCCTGCCCGAGCAACAAGGCGTTGGCGGCGTCGATCAGAGTGCCGAGAGCTGGATCCATCTGCAACGTATCCTCTTGCGCGCACCACCGGCCCGGACGGGGCGCACAGCGCCAACCAATAGGGAAATGCCACGGTACGGCGAGGCAGGCACGTTAGACGGGCGGGCGCTGTGTAGTCAACGTCCCCTGATCAGCCAACCCTCTCGAGCACCAGCGCAATGCCCTGACCCACTCCAATGCACATCGTACATAGCGCGTAGCGGCCGCCGGTGCGCTGCAGCTGGTAGGTGGAGGTCGTTGCCAGACGGGCGCCGCTCATGCCCAGCGGGTGCCCGAGTGCAATCGCGCCACCGTGGCGGTTGACGTTGGCCGCATCGTCGGGAATGCCGAGCCCACGCAGCACAGCCAGGGCCTGGGCGGCAAACGCCTCATTGACCTCGATCACATCCAGCTCCCCGACCGACAGGCCGAGTCGGGCAAGCAGCTTGTGCGTTGCCGGCACCGGACCTACCCCCATGACCCTAGGCTCAACACCAGCCACTGCAGCGCCGACGACCCGCGCCCGCGGCGTCAGGCCATGGCGCAGAATCGCCGCCTCGCTCGCTACGAGTAACGCACAGGCGCCATCGTTGATACCAGAGGCATTGCCCGCGGTGATGGTGCCGCCAACACGGAACGCGGCTGGCAGACGGGCCAACGCTTCAGCGGAGGTGGAGCGCGGATGCTCATCACGCTCCACGATTACGGGATCTCCACGGCGCACCGGGATCGTGACCGGGACGATCTCAGCGGCGAAAGTCCCATCCGCCTGCGCCAGCAGCGCTCGTTGCTGACTACGCAGCGCAAAGGCGTCCTGGTCGAGCCGCGAGACGCCGTGCTCGGCCGCAACATTCTCAGCCGTTTCCGGCATTGATTCGACGCCGTACTGCTTTTTCAGCAACGGGTTGACGAAGCGCCAGCCCATGGTCGTATCGTACATCTGCACATCGCGCGCAAATGGCACATCGCCCTTGCCGATGACGAACGGGGCGCGGCTCATCCCCTCGACACCGCCAGCGACGACGAGATCTGCCTCGCCGGTGCGGATCATCCGCGCGGCGGTCGCGAGGGCGTCGAGCCCGGAACCACACAGGCGATTGAGGGTCACGCCGGGCACTGCGGTCGGCAGACCCGCCAGCAGCAGGGCCGTCCGCGCCACGTTGCGATTGTCCTCGCCGGCTTGGTTTGCGCAGCCAAACACGACGTCGTCAACACAAGTCCAGTCGACAGCGGCATTACGTGCCATCAACGCCCGTATCGGTGCTGCGGCCAGGTCGTCAACCCGCAGCGCGGCGAGCGCACCGCCATAACGGCCGATGGGGGTGCGGACGGCATCGCAAATATAAGCGTCAGTCATGGTCGATCCGGGGACGCGAATCCGCGCTCGCCCACACGACGTGAGCGACAGCGAAGCATCGCTATCAGTTGGCCAGCCTGATTGCTGACCAGCACATCGTAAACGGCACCGCGTCCCTCCTGCCAGCGGGAAGACGCAGTTGCTGTCAATTCGTCGCCCGCGTAAGCAGGTGCGAGATACTCGATCGAGGCCCCTGCGGCCACTGCCGGTCCATCGGCAAAATTACTGGCGTGGCCTACCGCACTGTCGGCCAGCATAAAAAGCATGCCGCCATGACATGTCGCCTGCGCATTGAGCATGTCGGCGCGCACCACCATCCGTGCGGTACAGGTGCCAGGGCCGAGCAGGTCAATGCGGATGCTGAGCGCACGCGACGCGGGATCAGCGGAATCAGGCGTGCAGCGACCCTCGCCCGCTGCGCCATCGGTTCTCACGGTAAACCTCCCCTACGCTCGCCCAACCGGCACCCATGCCGACGTTACATGATGGCGCTGCGCGCAGCGCGGCGCCATCCCCCGTCAATCGGACCAGCTCTCAAGGCGTTTGACCAGCGTAGCGAGAAAGAGGTTCGCCCTCTCGCCATCGAGAACGCGGTGGTCAATTGTCAGCGAAACGTAGCAACGCGGCCGGATCGCTATCGAATCCACGCCCTCATGCTCTATCACGACAACGCGCTTTTGGACCCGACCAATGCCGAGGATCGCGGCCTGCGGTTGGTGAATGACGATCGGGGCTGCGACAAGACTGCCGCTGACGCCATGATTCGAGATCGTAAACGTCCCTCCCTGCACGTCTGACGGCACAAGCTTGCCGCCGCGAGCTCTTGCCGTGAGCGCGGCTAAGCGCGCCGCGAATTCACTCAGCGTAAGCATATCTACGTCGCGTACAACGGGCACCAGCAGGCCGCGCTCTGCCAGCGCCATTGCGATTCCCAGATGCAGGCTCCTGTAAATCTCGGTCGCGGTGTCGGTCCACCGCGCATTCACTTCAGGCACGGCGCGTATGGCGTCGACGCATGCACAGGCAAAGTACGCCGTCAGCGTCAATGGCACGCCACGCCGCTCGAAGTCGGCACGATGCCGCTCGCGATGCTTAAGCACCGCGCCGAGGTCTGCCTCAAAGACGGTTGTCACGTGGGGCGCGACGCGCAGGAGGCTCTCTACCATGTGCGCCGCTATCCGGCGGCGCATCGGCGTGTGCGGGACCAATCGCATCTCGTCTTCAGGCGCCTCATATACCGGCCGCTGCCGCAGATAGGCAACCACATCAGTTGCAGTAAGACGCCCGCCGAGACCAGTGCCGCTGACTTCAGCCGGCTCCAGATGATGTTCGGAAAGCAACCGACGGACGGCGGGGCTAAGGCCGCGCGTGCGCAGGGGTGGGGCCTGCGGTTGTGCTGGCAACGGGGCAACACTCGTGCCAGTCGCTGATACGGGCGCTTTCACCTCGCTCGAGTCGATGCGTGCGAGCAGATCGCCCGTAGCGACGGACGACTCTGGCTCCTTCAATATTTCGTGCAGTGTGCCCGCGATCGGCGAGCAAATTTCCACCGTGACCTTGTCGGTTTCAATTTCCAGCAACGGTTCGTCCAACCCTACCGGCGCGCCAACTTGCTTGAGCCAGCGCAACAGCAGCGAGCCGGTGCCGACGACCTGCTGATCAAGTGCACGCAGCTCGGTCAGCATGTTTTTACACCGCTGCCAGTTCGCGCATCGCACGGCTGATTGCCGTGACTCCCGGCAACACCGCTGCCAGCAGCACTGGGCTGTGCGGACTCGGCACGTCTGGCATCGCCAGACGCTCCACCGGAGCATCCAGATCGAAGAACGCGTCTTTTACGAGCACAGCGGCGATCTCGGCGCCGAAGCCAGCCGTCAGGTTGTCTTCATGCACAATCAAGCAGCGGCGGGTCTTTCGTACGGACGCGAGCACGCAGTCCCGATCCCACGGCGCCAACGTCCTTAGATCGATCAACTCTGCGTCTATGCCGGTATCCTGGGCCGCCTGTACGCATCGCTCCACCATCGCTCCCCACGATACGACGGTCAGGGTACCGCCCTTGCGCAGTACGCGAGCCTCGCCGAACGGCACGAGGTACTCGTCACCCGGGTAGGGACGGCGAGCCCACGCCGCGTCGAGCATGGCCCGATGCTCGAAGAAGATCACCGGATCGTTGCCGCGCAGCGCACTACGCAGCAGGCCAACGGCATCTTCGGCATTGGACGGCATCGCAACTCGCCAGCCTATCGCATGTACAAACTGCACCTCGTTTGACTGGCTGTGCCAGGGATCACCGCACTTAAAATACCCCCCCGGCATGCGCACGACCATCGGTGCAGCGAAGCGATTAGCGGTACGCCAGCGCAAGGTGCCGCAGTCGTTGAGTTGCTCGGTGGCCGGATCGGCGTACTTGCGGAACTGAATCTCCGGTACAGGCAACAGACCGGCCAAGGCCATGCCGACCGCCCGACCCACAATTCCCTCTTCCGACAAGCTGGTATCGAAAACCCGCTCGACGCCGAAGCGTTCCTGCAATCCCAACGTGGCGGCATGAACGCCACCTTTGCGTCCAACGTCCTCACCGAACACCAGCATCCGCGGATTCACTGCAAGCTCATGGCCGAGCGTGCGGCGAATGGCCTCAACCATGTTGATTCGTGGGCCTTCCGATACCGGCACAGTCACCCCGGGACGTGGGGAGATTCCCTCCCCCCGCAGCCCCCCCTGATGCTGAACGCTGTCGGCTAGGCCCGTCTTGCTATATACATACTCAGTTGCAGTCAATGGATCCGGATAGCCAGACGCCTCTACACGCTGCAAGGCGTTGTCGACCTCTAAACAGGCCTCCTCTTCCAGCCGTCGCCATGCCTCGGAGCTCATCTGCGCCGGCACCAGCGCCTCCTGTAGCGCTTGCAGTGGGTCGCGCTCACGCTCATGAGCGATTTCAGCGCCGGACTTGTACGCCTGCGTATCCTGCCCCGAATGTCCCGCTAGCCGCGGCACGGTCAGGCGCAGTAACACCGGCTCACGACGCGTCCTCACCTTTTCCACCGCCGCGGCGATCAGCCGCGCGGCGGCCAGCGGATCCGCCCCATCACCGTCGTAGACCGTCAGTCCCTGGAAGGCCTGCAAATTCGCTGCCACATTGCCGCCGGGAGTCTGCAACCCCGCAGGCACAGAGATCCCGTAACCGTTGTCCTCAATGTAAAACAACATCGGCAGGCGCTGCGTGGTCGCAATATTCAGAGCCGCCCAAAAACCACTGCTGGCAGTGGACGCCTCACCGCCATGAACGACGGCAATACTGGCCGCCGCGGCCTTGTCGCCCAATTCACTCGCACGATAGACCAGCGCCTGAGCCCAGCCGACAGCAGGCGTGTACTGCGTACCAACACCACCGCAGGCCGGCAACACGCACGGCCCGTTGCGTTGCGGCAGGTTGAAAACAACACCTATGTCACGGCCTGCACTGACGCTGCCAACACGCATCATCGTCGATGCCAACGCCTGCTCAACGCTGAGACCTAACGCCATTACCAACGGCCGCGAACGGTAATAGACAGCCACACCATCGCTCGGCCCAGTCAGACAGCGGCCCAGCAAGGCCTGCGTGACGTCATGGCCTCGGGCGCTGAATTGATAAAGCACCTTGCGCGCTGGCAGCAGGCGCGATTCCTCTAGGTCATCAAGCGCACGGGAGCGCAGCACGATCGCCAGAACCCGCTGCCAATCCACTGGCGGGGCAACTGCCGGCACAAACCGAAGAGCAGAAAGCGCGTTCATCAGTCACCAACGGGTACCGCCCCGCGAGCACCATCCTAAGAGCCATTCTTGAGAGAAAATGAGCAAAATGCCCTTAAATAAAAAATATTAGTGGTGCTATTCTCTAATAATGATGCTTTTCATAGTGATTTAATCCATGAAACTCGATAACGTCGATGTGCGCCTACTGGCCGAGCTGCAGCAGGACGGCCGCCGTCCGGTCGTCGAGCTGGCGGAACGGGTCGGCTTATCCCCCACGCCCTGCGCCCGCCGAATTCGTCAGCTCGAGGAAGCGGGCATCATTCAGGGCTATGCCGCGCAAATCGACCCGGCGCGGCTCGGCCTCGGCGTACGCGCCTTCGTGCAGGTAAAACTGGAACGACATACAGACGAGAACATTGAGCGCTTCAACGAAGCCCTTGCCGCCCTCGACGAGGTAGTCAGCTGCCACGCCACCACGGGCGACCATGACTTCATGCTGCAGGTGCTGACGGCTGACCTTGAGTCGCTGAGCAATATCGTATTGCGCTCACTGCTAAGGATTCCCGGCGTCCGCGACGTCAAATCCAGCCTCGCTCTACAGACCTTCAAACAGTCGCTCCGGTTACCACTGGGGCACCTGCCTTGACTCACACGGCAGCGGCAGCCATGCGGACCTCGCTACGTGGTAGCTTGCGCGCCTGCATATTCCTCAAATCCGTCTGCTGGAGTGCGCCGTGACTCGCATTAACTTTCTCCTAAACGCCACCCTGACGCTCGCATTCCTCGGCGGCACCGCCCTCGCGGGCGACGTCGTCGTCCACGCCGGCACTCTGTACGACGGCACCGGGGCAACGCCGCAACACGCCGTGTCGGTGCTGATCCACGACGACACGATCGTCGCCGTCCGCAACGGCTACGTGACACCCGCCGGCGCAGCGATCGTCGATCTGACGCACGCCACCGTACTGCCCGGTTTCATCGACTGCCACATCCATATTGGCGCCAAGCTGCCAAGCCGGGTCAACGCGACCGAAGACTGGCTCACACACTCCGACATCGACCGCGCCTTCGACGGTGCGGTATTCGCACAGCAAATGCTGCAGCAGGGATTTACCAGTGCACGCGACGTCGGCGGCGGCAACGACAGCGTCGCAGTCAAGCATGCGATTGATGCAGGCAAGATCACCGGCCCGCGGCTCTGGGTCTCGCTAGAGCCGCTCGGCCCAACGGCCGGACACGGCGATGCACGCAGCGGGCTGGACGCGACGTTGTCCCACCCGGGCTGGGACAACGGCCGCGTCGACTCGGCAACCGAAGCCCGCCTTCGCGTGCGCGAGCACCGGCGCCGTGGCGCAAACCTGATCAAGCTGATGCCCTCAGGTGGCATCGCCTCGACCGGCGACGACCCGCGCCAGCAGCTCATGACCGACGAAGAAATGCGTGCCGCCGTTGAAACCGCGCACTCGCTAGGCATGAAAGTCGCTGCGCACACCTATCCAGCCGGCGCCATTGAAGCTGCGGTGCGTGCCGGCGTCGACTCGATCGAGCACGGCTCGTTCGCCAGCGCCGAAACGCTCGCCCTGATGAAGAGCCACGGGACGTTCCTCGTACCCACCCTGACGGTCTTCGACGTTTTCTACGCGACCGCCCGGGACCGTCCCGATCTGCTCGCTCCAGGCACAGCGCCGAAGGAACTCGCCAACGACCTGCTGCCAAAGCGAAACCTGCCGTTGGCGGTCAAGTCTGGCGTACGCATCGCCTACGGCACCGACATCGGCGAGGGCGACCACCTGCTCGAGTTTAAGCTGCTGATCGACAACGGCCTGAGCCCTGCGCGCGCGCTGCTTAGCGCCACGCACGAAGCTGCCGACCTGCTCGGCGCACAGGATCAGATCGGGGCAGTCCAGTCAGGCCATTACGCCGACCTCGTGGCCGTCGACGGCGATCCGCTCGCCGATCCCGCCGCATTTGCTCGCGTACAGTTCGTCATGAAGGGCGGTGTCATCTATCGCGAGCATGGTGCGGCTACCGTGGTCGCCCGATGAACCGACCTGCCACGACAAGGTCCCTGCAGTGGCCGTAACGCTCGCTACGCTAGTCCAGGGCCAGCTCGCGTACGGGCTCACGCCGCTGCTGGACGGCGCCAACCTGACGATCGCCGACGGCGAACGGATCGGGCTAATCGGGCGCAACGGAACCGGCAAGTCGTCCCTGTTAGGTGTGCTTACCCGCCGCGTGCCGCTCGAGGACGGCGACCTGCACCTGAAGTCAGGACTTAGAATCGTGACCGTGGAGCAGGAGCCGGTGCTGCCGCCGGCCGAGACGCTGCTCGAAAGCCTGCGCCTGCGCGGCGGCCTCGAGGACATGCACGACGACCGGATGCGTTGGCGCATCGAGGCACGGCTCATCGAATTCCTGGAGCGCTTCTCGCTGTCCGGCGAGGTCTCCCCAGAGCGTGCTTCTGGTGGCGAACGCAAACGTGGCGCGCTCGCTCTGGCATTGGCGCTGGATCCGGAGCTGCTACTGCTGGACGAGCCTACCAACCACCTTGACGTCGACGGCATCCGCCGGCTCGAGGAACTCCTGCTCAACGGTCCCGCCGTCCTGCTGGTCACCCACGATCGCTATTTTCTCGATCGCGTCGCGACCCGGATCATCGAACTGGACCGCGGCTTGCTGCGCTCCTACCCAGGCAACTTCGCCGCCTACAACGGCCGAAAGACCGAAGAACTCGCGGCGGAAGCCGTCGCCAATCGCAAATTCGACAAGTTCTGGGCGCAGGAAGAGGTCTGGATACGCCGTGGCGTCGAGGCTCGCCGCACCCGCGACGAAGGCCGCGTAAAGCGGCTTGAGGCGCTGCGCGTTGAACGCTCGGATCGGCGGGAACGGATCGGCAACGTCAAACTGGCCATAGATTCGCGCGAGCGCTCCGGCAAGCTTGTCGCGGAACTTAAGGATGTCACCAAGCGCTTCGGCGACAACCTCGTCGTTAGCAACCTGTCGATGACGGTGATGCGCGGTGACCGCATCGGACTGCTGGGGCCGAACGGCGCCGGCAAGTCGACGCTCATCAAGCTGATCCTCGGCGACCTCGCTCCCGACAGCGGCAGTACGCGACTCGGCAGTAACGTGCAGGTCGCCTACTTCGACCAGATGCGCGAGCAGCTGGACCTCGACAAGAGCGTGGCAGCAACCTTGAGCCCCGGGTCTGACTGGATAGAGATCAACGGCAACCGCAAGCACGTCACCAGCTATCTGGCGGATTTCCTATTCCCACCCCAGCGAGCGGGCACTCCGGTGCGAGCCCTTTCCGGCGGCGAGCGCAACCGCCTGTTGCTGGCGCGGCTATTCGCACGCCCCGCCAACGTGCTCGTGCTGGACGAACCGACGAACGACCTGGATATCGAGTCGCTCGAACTGCTTGAGCAGGCAATCCAGGACTTCCCAGGCACGCTGCTCTTGGTCAGTCATGACCGGGCCTTCGTCGATAACGTCGTAACGCAGACGATCGCGCCGCTCGGCCACGGCCGCTGGCACGAGTACGTCGGTGGCTACACGGACTGGCTTGCACAGCGTCCGGGTCGTAACGAAGCGTCGAAGCCGGCATCCACCGCTGCGAGCGCACCCGCACCCAAGGGCAGCAAGGCCAAACTTTCCTACAAGGACCAGCGCGCACTGGACCTGCTCCCTGGCGAGATCGAGGCCCTGGAACTGGAGCAACGCACGCTAACCGACAGTCTGTCCGCAGCTGACTACCCGCACGCCGACGCCGAGCGGGTCGCCGCAGACGGTGCGCATATCGCACGGATAGAGACACTGCTGATGGAAAAGCTCGAGCGCTGGGAAGCTCTGGAGGCCCAGTCGAGCCCATCCCGGAGCCGCTGAACGGCCTCACCTATCCTCTAAGGTCACCGGGTTGTCATCAACAGTTCCTAAGCTGCGGCCCGTTAGCAGCCACGGAATGACCCATGACCCCCGGACCAACAACGCCAAAGGGCGCGGATGAGGGTGGCTACGCTCAGGCATGCGCAGCATGGCAGCACGCCCTCGGCGACTACCTGCGGCTGGCGCGTGCGGAAGCAAGCTCAGCAAAGCTACGCGTCGCGGCGGCTGCGGTGCACGCCGCCTCGCTGCGCAAGGGCCGACTCGCAGCAGGTCCCCACGACGACGAACGCTGAGACCCACCGGGTTCGCTAGCGGCCTCGGCGGGGCAGCAATCGCAGGCCCTCAGGGAGGCAAGTCGCAGTAGGCGAACCCCCCAGGCGGAAACAGCCGAGGCTTTCTTTGCCCAGTTGGGCTACCGTGTGCTCCCCCCGGAGGAACCTGCCTGCCGGAATCTAGGCCCGCGCCGAAGTCAAAGGGCCCTGTCCGGGGCCCGCGATTTGCATAAAACGTCGCTGCTCGAAACGACGATCTGGAGAATTCCGACTTGGCGGTTGCCCATCACGTCCTGTTCCTCTGCACCGATAACTCGGCACGCAGCATTCTCGCGGAAGCGATCCTCAACTCCCGCGGCAGCGGCCGTTTTCGGGCCTACAGCGCCGGCAGCCATCCAACCGGTACGGTGAACCCGCACGCGCTAGACACGCTTGCGCGGATGGGCCTAGAGACGGATGGCCTGCGCAGCAAAAGCTGGGCCGAGTTCGACGGGCCCGCAGCACCGGTGTTCGACTGCGTTATTACACTGTGCGACGCCGCTGCAGCGGAAGCCTGCCCGGTGTGGCCCGGGCAGCAGATCACAACTCACTGGGGGCTGCCTGACCCTGCGAAAGTCAAAGGCGACGCCGACAGCGCGCAGGCGTTTCGCGACACCTACGCCGCTCTAGGTCGGCGCATCGATCAACTGGTGACGCTGCCGCTGGACACGCTCAGCCCCGCCGAACGGCAGGCGCAATTGCTCGCGATATCGCAGGACTAAACCGGGGCCGCCCGGTACAGCGGCGTTACCTCAGAACCAGGCGTAATTAAAGCTAACGCTGACCCTCTCGGTCACGATGGGGTTGGCCGGCACCTCGTGCCGCAGCCAGCTTTCGAACAACACCACGTTACCTGCGACGGCCGGCACCACGATCCAAGGCCGGTTGCTCGCGCGTGCGTCGCAGATACGCGGTGGTGCCGCCATCATCCTGTCCAGGCGCGGATCCTCGAACTTCAGACCCGGGGCGCCCTTCGGCACTTGCACGTAATAGGTGCCGCTGATGGTAGACAGCGGATGCAGGTGCAGCCCGTGCACGACTCCCTGCGGCATTACGTTGACCCAGCAATCGGTCATCACCAACTCGCGTCCCTCAAGGTCGAAATCGAGGCGTCGCGCAAAAGAACGTACGTGGCGGGAGAGCTTGCGTTCCAGTGCTGCAAACGTCGGCGAGACCGTCTGCATGCGACTGACCGTCCCATACGAGGTGTAGCCCCCAGGGTAGCCCGTCTCAGACCAGCGACGCCCAGCCGGGTCGTCGATGCGCAGTTGCGCCGCCTCGCGCAGCAGTTGCCGATTGAAGGCAGCGGCCCCGTTCGGAGCCAAGGCGGCCTTGTAGATGAGGGTCGGGAACAGCGTCTGGGTAGTCATGGGCGCATTATCGCCCAAGCGCTCGTCGGTCACCTCGTGGCTCCCCCCTGCCGGGGTGTGAGCAAAGGAATTCGAGGCAAAAAAAAGGGCAGGCTTTGCCTGCCCCGAGGGGGTTTATTTGGATTCGCGCGCTGCGCGTCATCCTTGGGTGAGACTGTAGCCGCCCACCTTGCCCCCGACAAACGAACGCTCCACAGGCCACGCATGAATTTTATTCATGCGTGCTGTCATGTACAGATCACGTAAGTCAGGGCGTCGCAACGACGCGCGGCGTCAAAAGCCCGGCCCGATCGAGCGTTTCGACAATCAGCTCCGCCGCCTGCTCAGACGAAAGCCGGGTGGTATCGATGCGGATCTCGGCGTTTTCCGGCGCCTCGTACGGCGAGTCGATGCCGGTGAAGTTCGACAGTTCGCCGCGACGAGCCTTGCGGTAGAGCCCCTTGGGGTCGCGTGCCTCGGCGACCGCCAGCGGCGTATCGACGTAGACCTCCAGAAACTCACCCGGCAGCATCAACTCGCGCGCCATGCGCCGTTCGGAGCGGAAAGGCGAAATGAACGACACCAGCGTGATCAGGCCGGCATCCGCCATCAGTTTTGCGACCTCGGCAACCCGACGAATGTTCTCTACGCGGTCCTGAGCGGTGAAACCAAGGTCCTTGTTGAGCCCATGTCGCACGTTGTCGCCGTCAAGCACGTAGGTGTGCCGCCCGGCTGCAACCAGTCGCTTGTCGACCAAGTTGGCGATCGTCGACTTGCCGGCTCCGGACAGGCCAGTCAGCCAGAGAACACAGCCGCGCTGCGTCTTCTGGGCTGCGCGAACATTGCGGTCGACATCCAGCGCCTGCCAGTGGATGTTCTGCGAACGTCGCAGCGCAAAATGCAGCAACCCCGCGCCAACCGTGTTGTTGGTCAGGCGGTCGATCAGGATGAATCCACCGAGCGTTCGATTCTCAGCGTAAGGCGCAAACGCAATCGGCCGGTCGAACTCCAGTTCGCAGACACCTATGTCGTTTAGTTCAAGGCGCTCAGCGGGAACGTCATCGAGCGTATTGACGTTGACCTTGTACTTGACCGGCGCGATGGTAGCCGAGACGGTCCTCGTGCCCGCCTTGAGCAGGTACTGGCGACCCTGCAGCAGCGGCTCCTCGTGCATCCAGACAACGGTGGCCTCGAACTGGCTGGCAACCTCGAGCGGCGCATCGCAGGCACACAGCACGTCGCCGCGACTGACGTCGACCTCCGTAGCAAGGACCAGCGTCACCGACTGCCCAGCGTCAGCCTGGCTCAGGTCGCCATCGGCGCTGACTACCCGCTGCACGGTGCTCTCCCGACCCGACGGCAGCACGCGTACGCGATCGCCTGGCCGAACGGTGCCGCTCGCGACCTGACCGGCGTAACCACGAAAATCCTGGTGCGGCCGGTTGACCCACTGCACCGGCATACGAAACGGCCGGGCGGGACCCGCAGAGTCGATCTCCACGTCCTCCAGCTGGCGCAGCAGCGCAGGGCCCGAGTACCACGGTGTGGCAGCGCTGCGTTCGATGACGTTATCGCCGACAACCGCCGACACCGGAATCGCGACAATGTCAGTCAGTCCGATGCGTGCGCCAAACTCGCGATATTCACGCACAATCGCCTGGAAGGTCGCTTGGTCGTAGCCGACCAGGTCCATCTTGTTGACCGCGAGCACGACCTTGCGGATACCCAGCAGGGACGCGATGTAACTGTGGCGACGCGTCTGGGTGAGAACGCCCTTGCGCGCGTCGATCAGGATGACCGCGAGATCCGCGGTAGACGCGCCAGTCACCATGTTGCGCGTGTACTGCTCGTGACCGGGGGTGTCGGCGACAATGAACTTGCGCCGCTCAGTGGAAAAGAACCGGTAGGCGACGTCGATCGTGATGCCCTGCTCACGCTCGGCGGCGAGTCCGTCGACCAGCAGGGCAAAATCAATCTCGGCGCCTCTGGTCCCGACCTTGCGAGAATCCGCCTCGAGCGAGGCAAGCTGATCTTCGTAAATCAGCTGCGATTCATACAGCAGTCGGCCAATCAGGCTCGACTTGCCGTCGTCCACCGAACCGCAGGTAATGAAGCGCAACAGATCCTTGCGCTCCAGGCCGCGCAGATAGGCCTCGAAGTCGGCTTCCGAACGGTCCGCTCCGGGAATGGGATGGGGCGTGGAGGTACTCACCTAGAAATACCCTTCCTGCTTCTTCTGCTCCATCGAAGCGGCGCCATCGTGGTCGATCAGCCGTCCCTGGCGCTCGGAGGTTCGCGCCAGCAGCATCTCGCGTATGACCGCCGGCACGGTATCGGCATCGCTTTCTATCGCCCCGGTCAGCGGGTAGCAACCGAGCGTGCGGAAGCGGATCCGGCGCAACTGCGGTCGTTCCCCCTCAGCAAGCGGCAGCCGTTCGTCATCGACCATCACCAGTGCGCCACCACGCTCCACCACCGGCCGCTCAGCCGCCAGGTAAAGCGGCACAATGGGGATGCTTTCGGCATGTATGTACTGCCAGATGTCGAGTTCCGTCCAGTTCGACAGCGGAAAGACGCGGATGCTCTCACCGCGCAATTTGCGTGCGTTATACAGCGACCATAGCTCGGGCCGCTGGTTCTTCGGATCCCAGCGGTGCGCAGCTGAACGGAACGAGAACACCCGCTCCTTGGCGCGGCTCTTTTCCTCATCCCGCCGCGCGCCACCGAGCGCCGCATCGAAGCCATACTTGTCCAGAGCCTGCCTCAGGCCCTGCGTCTTCATGACGTCGGTGTGCAGTTGCGAGCCGTGCGTAATCGGGTTGATGCCGCGGGCCAGTCCCTCCGGATTGATATGGACCAACAGATCCATGCCGGCCGCCTTCGCCATCCGGTCGCGCATCTCGTACATCGCCTGGAACTTCCAGGTGGTATCAACATGCAGCAGCGGGAACGGCGGCGCCGCCGGGAAGAATGCCTTACAGGCCAGATGCAGCATCACTGCACTGTCCTTGCCAATCGAATAGAGCATGACGGGCCGTTCGCACTCGGCGACGACCTCGCGCAAGATGTGGATACTCTCCGACTCGAGGCGCTGCAGGTGAGTCAGGCGATCTGGGCTGGACTGGGAGATCACGGCTTCACTTTTTCTGTTCGGGCGTCGCGGCGCCTATTACGTGACGGTATGTTGGCATAACTCCAGCATGGCGGCTGAGGCCTACAGCGGCGGCACGCACGCGCCTATCCTATACGTCGTAACAGGCCTCGGTCGGCGGCCTGCTCGCCCTGACCACCCTTGGCGGCGATTCCGCGCTGAGGCTGCGGCGGCCATCCGCACGGAACGGGGCGCTTGAGCGGCACTAGGCCGCCCAGCCTGCGCCATTACGTGCCCCGTAGCCCCCCCAAAGCCGGGGGGCAGCTGCAATCCGGACGTACGCGGTGCGCTCGCGTGCCTTAACTAGCGCCAAAGACGCCGGTTAGCGCAGCGAGCCACGGCGCGGGATCATTGGCTGGCGCCTATTCCGGCAGCCCGCGAGACGACCCAATACTTTTGCCGCACCGGCGCTGGCCCAAGCGAGTTTGGCGGCAGGGCCTTCCCGCCACACGCGGACAAGAGGAGGGATAAGATCGGCAGTGTGGCGATACCGAACGAATTCGCGGCTTTTCGAGCATAACCAGAGCAGAAGCGCATCGTCACATAGCCGAAGGTTCATTCTGCCTTTTTGCCCACTACCCTAGGTTGTGCGCTTCTTCCGGATCCCTGGGAATCCTGTCATGACCTTTTTGCCCCTCCGTCGCCTTCTCCTTTTACTGACGCTCGCGACGATGACGACCGCTGCAGTCGCTGCCGGCAAGACTGTCACTCTCCTAAATGTCTCTTACGACCCGACCCGGGAGTTCTACGACGCATTCAACGCCGCCTTCGCAACCGACTGGAAGCGCCGTACCGGTGGCTCCGTGATCATCAACCAAAGCCACGGCGGCTCAGGCAAGCAGGCCCGCGCGATCATTGATGGCCTGGAGGCGGATGTCGCCACACTCGCCCTTGGCTACGATGTCGACGCACTTTCAGTCCAGGGCCACCTGATCGCGGCCGACTGGCAAAAGAAGCTGCCGTACAACAGCACGCCATACACCTCGACCATCGTCTTTCTGGTACGTACCGGCAATCCCAAGGGCATCCGCGACTGGGGCGACCTCATAAAACCTGGAGTCGCGGTCATCACGCCTAACCCGAAGACCTCGGGGGGGGCACGTTGGAACTATCTGGCGGCCTGGGCCTGGGCAAAAAGCCGGCCAGGCGGCTCGGACGCCACGGCAGAGGCCTTCGTAAAAGCGCTCTACCGGAACGTACCGGTACTTGATTCGGGCGCCCGCGGGTCAACCATGACCTTCGTCGAACGTGGTATCGGTGATGTGCTGCTCGCCTGGGAAAACGAGGCACTGCTCGCCGTGCGCGAGCTCGGCGCCGGCAAGTTCCAGATCGTGATCCCGAGCCAGAGCATCCTCGCAGAACCCCCAGTGACCATCGTCGACCGGTTCGTCGACAAACATGGAACCCGGGCAGTGGCCGAAGCCTATTTGCGCTTTCTTTACGCCCCCGAGGGCCAGTTGCTCGCGGCACAGCACTACTTTCGCCCGCGCGATGTAGCGGTAGGTGCAAAATACACGGGGCAGTTCCCAACGGTGAAACTCGTGACGATCGACCAAGCTTTCGGCGGCTGGCGCGCAGCACAGGCTGCACACTTCGCAGACGGGGGCAGCTTCGACCGAATCTACGAGGCTTATTAAGCCAGGCATGCAGGCTGCCCTCGCACCGACGATTCCATTTACCGCCCGCAAGCCGCGCCGGGTCTTGCCCGGCTTCGGCCTGTCGCTGGGTTACACGATCCTCTACCTGTCGCTCGTAGTGCTGATCCCGCTCGCGGCCATCTTCCTCAAGACCGCCGACCTGGGTTGGAACCGATTCCTGCAGGTTGTAGGCACGCCACGCGTGGTTGCGGCGTTAGAGCTATCGTTTGGCGCAGCGGCAGCGGCAGCATTGGTCAACACCTTCGCAGGTCTGCTTGTCGCATGGGTGCTGGCTCGCTACGAGTTTCCGCTACGTCGGCTCGTCGATGCGCTCGTGGACTTGCCGTTCGCACTGCCCACCGCAGTGGCCGGCATCGCGCTGACGGCTCTGTATGCACCTAACGGCCTGCTGGGACGGCTTCTGGAGCCACTGGGCATCAAAGTCGCCTACACACCATTGGGTATCGTCGTCGCATTAGTGTTCATCGGGCTACCGTTCGTCGTGCGCACGGTCCAGCCGGTGCTGGAAGATCTGGACCACGAGGTGGAACAGGCCGCAGCAACACTCGGGGCCAATGGCGTGCAGATTTTCCTGCGCATCGTCCTGCCTGCCGTCTGGCCTGCGCTGCTGACCGGCTTCACCCTTGCCTTTGCGCGGGCTATAGGCGAATACGGCTCGGTTATCTTCATCGCCGGCAACATGCCGATGCGCTCGGAAATCGCGCCGCTGCTAATAGTCACCAAGCTCGAGCAATACGAATACGCCGCGGCCACTGGCATCGCGGTCGTGATGCTGTTGATCTCCTTCTTTCTGCTGCTCGGCATCAATGCACTGCAGGCCTGGTCGCAGCGCCGGCTGTTGGGGACCACTTAAGTGAGCGCCGCCAAACCACGCAGCAATCAGGGATTCGGCCGTGCAGCTCTAGTGGCTCTCGCACTCGGCTATCTGGCGCTATTTCTGCTACTGCCATTCGGCGTTGTTTTCGCACAAGCCTTCAGCCGTGGGCTTGCAACGTACCTGCACGCCCTGACCGACCCTACTGCGCGCTCAGCGATCTGGTTGACCCTCACGGTCGCTGCAATTGCAGTGCCGCTGAACCTGGTATTCGGCGTGGTTGCAGCGTGGACCGTGACCAAATACGATTTTCGCGGCAAGAGTGCCCTGATTACCCTGATTGACCTGCCATTTGCAGTCTCGCCGGTCATCTCGGGACTGATCTACGTATTACTTTTCGGTGCTCATGGCTGGTTCGGAGAATGGCTGTATGCCCATGACATCAAGGTCATCTTTGCAGTGCCCGGCATCGTGCTTGCGACCGTGTTCGTAACGTTTCCATTTGTCGCGCGCGAGCTTATCCCGGTCATGCAGGCCCAGGGTCGCGACGAGGAAGAGACGGCGTTGTCGCTCGGCGCGACGGGCTGGCAGACCTTCCGACGCGTCACTCTGCCAAACATACGCTGGGGCCTGCTGTACGGCGTGTTGCTGTGCAACGCCCGCGCGATGGGCGAGTTTGGCGCAGTGTCGGTCGTGTCAGGCCACATCCGCGGCCTCACCAACACCATGCCGCTGCACGTAGAGATTCTCTACAACGAATACAATGCGACGGCGGCCTTCGCCGTCGCCTCGCTGCTCGCGCTGCTAGCGATCGTGACACTGGCGGCACGCGCGGCTCTTGAGTCACGCGCACCAGAGCTAAAGCGCGCGACCAAGACTGCCGGCGGACACCCATGAGCATCGCAGTAGATACTGTCAACAAACGGTTCGGCGAGTTCGTCGCGCTCAGGGACGTGACGCTCGAGGTTCCAACCGGACAGCTGGTGGCCATCCTCGGGCCGTCCGGCTGCGGCAAGACGACGCTGCTGCGCATCATCGCCGGCCTTGAAACTCCCGACACCGGACGGGTGTTCCTGCAGGGACGCGAGGCAACTGAGCTGCCCGTGCAGCAGCGCCGGGTCGGATTCGTTTTCCAGCACTACGCCCTGTTCCGCCACATGACCGTCTTCGACAACGTCGCCTTCGGATTGAGTGTGCGGCCACGACGCGAGCGGCCGCCGGCCGCTGCGATCCGCTCCAAGGTCGAGGAACTGCTTTCCCTCGTCCAGCTCGACACGGCCGCCGGACGGCATCCGATGCAGCTGTCCGGCGGCCAACGGCAGCGGGTCGCGCTCGCACGTGCGCTGGCCGTCGAACCGCAGGTCCTGCTGCTCGACGAGCCGTTCGGCGCACTGGACACGCAAGTGCGCCAGGAACTACGGCGCTGGCTACGGCGCCTGCACGATGCGCTGCACTTCACCAGCCTGTTCGTCACACACGACCAGAACGAGGCACTCGAGGTGGCGGATTCCGTGATCGTGATGAACGGCGGTCGGATCGAACAGCGCGGCACGCCCGAGCAGATCTACGACGCACCAGCGAGCGGCTTCGTACATCGCTTCGTGGGCTCGAGCCAGGACTTGCCAGCGCGCCGGCAGGCCGGACAGCTGTACGTGGGGCCGCTACCACCGACGCCTTCGAGCGGACCCAATGGAGCGGTCAGCGTCGTCGTTCGTCCGCAGGATGTGCAGGTCGAGCGCCACGGAGCCGGC
>CAIYLH010000130.1 GCA_903927005.1 uncultured Pseudomonadota bacterium | reverse complement strand
TACGTGCCGGCGCGTAACACGGTTTTTCTTGCGCTCGCGCTCGGCTGGGCCGAAGTGCTCGGTGCGAATGAGATTTGGCTGGGGGTGAACGCCGTGGATTATTCGGGCTATCCCGACTGCAGGCCGGAGTTCATCGCGGCCTTCGAGGTATTGGCGAATCTCGCCACCCGGGCGGGCGTGGAGGGCAGTGGGATGAGCATCAAGGCACCACTGATCTCGATGACCAAGGCTGAAATCATTTCCGCTGGCATGCGTCTGGGGGTCGACTACGGACTCACCATCTCCTGCTATCAGCCGGATGCGGACGGCCGCGCCTGCGGCCGTTGCGACTCCTGCCGCCTGCGTCGTGCCGGCTTTGAAAATGCGCACGTGGCTGACCCGACCCCGTACCAGAGCTCTCCGGCGTGAACGGGCGGAGCCGCCCGGGTCGGTGGCTCGCCGCCACACTCGCCGCGGCGGCGGTGTTCGTCACGGCCGGCTGCGCGAGCGTGCAGACCACCGCGCCCGGCGCCATCGGCGTTCAACGTCGCCAGCAGATGCTGGTCAGCGAGCAACAGATCGATGGCGCGGCGCAAAGTGCCTACGCGAAGGAACTCACCAGCGCGCGCACGGCGGGCAAGCTGAACGCGGACGCGCCGCTGCTGGCGCGCGTGCGCCGCATCACCGAGCGACTGATTCCGCAGACCGCGGTCTTCCGGCCGGAGGCGCCGGGGTGGCAGTGGGAGGTCAACGTGCAGAGCACGCCGGATCTGAATGCTTACTGCATGCCAGGCGGCAAGATCATGGTGTATTCGGGGCTCGTCGAGAAGCTCGAGCTGTCCGACGCGGAGCTGGCCGCGGTGATCGGCCACGAGATGGCGCACGCGCTGCGCGAGCACACCCGCGAGCGCGTCTCGCGCGCCTATGCCCAGAACCTGGTGCTTGCTGGCGTTGCGGCGCTCGCGGGGCTAGGCCAGGGCGCTGCGGATCTGGCCGGCAGGATCTCGGAGGTGACTTTCCAGTTGCCACACAGCCGGGCCCAGGAGGAGGAGGCGGATATCATCGGCCTGGAACTGATGGCCCGCGCCGGCTACGACCCGGCAGGCGCGGCCGGGGTCTGGCGAAAGATGGCCAGCGCCGAAAAATCTGCTCCGCCGCAGTTCCTGAGCACCCACCCGTCGAGCGCTTCACGCATCGCCGACCTGCAGGCCCGGATCCCGGTGGTACAGCCGCTTTATGAAGCGACGCGCCACTAGCGAATGCGGCCCTGCTAGAATCCGCGCCCGTCTCTAGGGGCCGTTAGCTCAGCGGTAGAGCAGCTGGCTTTTAACCAGTTGGTCGATGGTTCGAACCCATCACGGCCCACCAATATAATCATGGGGTTGCAGTCTTTTTCTGCCGTTAGCGGCGGCCTCTGACTGCCTCCGTTACGGCGCTGACACGCTAGCTGCGAGACGCGCAGGGCGCGGCGCCGGCGGCCACCTCGGCGCGTTGCTGGCTAGTTGCCCCTACGCTTTTCGACGGCGGGGGCGCTCGGGAGAGTCGTCTTGGCAGAAATTTCCTTTCGCTCGGATGATGCCCAACTCGATCACGCGTGGGTCGCCGCGGCGCTTGCGCACCACTATGGCGTCACCGGGGCGCTGGTCGACCTGCCCGGCGAATACGACCTTAACCTCGCCGTCGAGTGCGACGGTCAGCGACGCTACGTCTTCAAGATCATGCGCGCTGACTGCGAGCTTGGCCTGGTCGACTTGCAGTGTCGGGCGCTCGAGCACGTGCTCGCGGTCGATGCGTCCGTGCCGGTCCCTGCCGTCGTCACGGCGCGCGACGGCGAGCGCATCGTCTCGCTGGCGACCCCGGACGGCGCAACGCGCTTCGCGTGGCTGATCACGGCGCTGCCAGGGCAGCTCTATGCCGAGGTCCGGCCCCAGAACGAGCCGCTGGTTCGCGCCGTGGGCGCGGCGCTCGCTCGCCTGGACAAGGCGCTGCAGAGCTTCGTGCACCCAGCGCTCGAGCGCGAGTCGAAGTGGGATCTGGCGGCGGCCGGCTGGATTCTGGAGTACCTGCACGCGATTGTCGGCGACAAGCGCCGGGCACAGGTCAGTGCGATCGGAACGCGCTTCCGCGATGACTTGTCGCCGCGCCTGAAGCGCTTGCCGACCTTGCCGATCCACAACGATCTCAACGACTACAACCTGCTGATCGCAGCGACGGCCGACGGCTCGCGAACCGTGTCGGGACTGTTGGACTTCGGCGATCTGCTGCCTGGCGCGCGCGTCTCGGATATCGCGATCGCTGCGGCTTATATCGTGCTCGACCAGTCGCGCCCCATCGCGATGCTCGCCGCGTTCGTGGCCGGCTACCACGCAGTGTGGCCGCTCAGCGAAGCTGAGCTGGCGCTGATCTACCCGCTACTGCTGACACGCCTTGCCGTCAGCGTGACCAACAGTGGCCTGGGCAAACTGGCCCGTCCTGAAGATGCGTACGTCACCGTGTCGGAGCGGGGGGCGTGGGCCTTCCTCGAGGAGTCCGCGCGTTATCCGGAGGAGTGGGTGCTGGCAGCGCTGCGTCGCGCCTGCGGGTACCCGGGTTATGCAGCGGCAGCCGACGTGCGCCAGTGGCTTGGGCAGGTCGTGGCGCGGCCGGTGCTGTCGGTCGAACTTGGGTCGGCCACGATTCTGGACATCAGCATTGGCGGCAGCGCCTCGCCGGATGATCCGCGCGTCTTCGACATGGCGGCGCTCGAGGCGCACGTGGCGCAGGCGACGCGCTCCAGCACGGCGGCGATCGGCCGCTATGCGGAACCGCGACTGATCTATACCGAGTCGGCGTTCGTCCGGCAAACGCCCACCGGCCGGGTGCGACGCACCGTGCATCTGGGTTTGGATGTGTTCGTGCCGGCCGGTAGTTCGGTGCATGCGCCGCTGGATGGCATTGTCGTTGACGTCGCTATTCGCGGTGACGCGCTCGACTACGGCGGTGTCGTCGCGCTGGAGCATCGCACCGGGACGGGTGTGGCGTTCTATACCCTCTACGGACACCTGGCGCACGAGGTGACCGGGCGCGTCACGCCTGGCCAGGCCGTGGCTGCGGGCGATGTTATCGGCTTGATCGGCAGTCCGGCCGAAAACGGCGCCTGGCCCAGTCATCTGCACCTGCAGCTGGCGCTGACCAGCTTCGGTCGTGGCGTCGACTGGCCGGGCGTGGCGGATCCTGACGATCTCGATGACTGGCTCGAGTGCTACCCGAACCCGGCGATGCTGCTGGGTCTGGCGCCGGAGTCTGTCGATGGTCGGCCGCGGCCCGCAGCACAGCTGCTGGCGGAGCGACAGCTGCGTTTTTCACACAACCTGAAGACCTCCTACAAGCGCCCGATCGTTGCGGTGCGCGGTTCGAAGCACTTCTTGTATGACGCTTACGGCCGCGAGTATCTGGACGCGTACAACAACGTCCCGCAGGTCGGTCACTGTCACCCGCGGCTGGTGCGCGTGCTCGCCGAGCAGGCGCGCCTGCTCAACACCAATACCCGCTACCTGCAGGAGTCGCACCTCGCCTACGGCGCGGCGCTTGCTGCCTGTTTTCCGGCGCCGCTTGAGGTCTGCTTCTTCGTTAACTCCGGTAGCGAGGCCAATGAACTGGCGCTGCGACTGGCCCGCGCCTACACCGCTGCGCGCGACACGATCGTGCTCGAGGAGGGCTATCACGGCAATACCAACACCGCGATAGCGCTCAGTCATTACAAGTTCGCAGGACCCGGTGGCACCGGTCCCGAGCCGTGGGTGCACGTCGCCGCGCTGCCGGACAGCTACCGCGGCAGCCACCGTGGCGCTGACGCTGGCGCACGCTATGCCGATGACGTCGAGCTGCAGCTGCGCAAGATCGCCGCGGGCAGTGGCAAGGTGGCGGCGTTCCTGTGTGAGACGTTCCCGAGCGTTGGCGGCCAGATCGTGCTTCCTGAAGGCTATCTGGCACGCGTCTACGCCGCGGTGCGTGCAGCCGGCGGGCTGTGTATCGCAGATGAAGTGCAGACGGGCTTCGGCCGTCTGGGCGAGTGGCGCTTCGGCTTCGAATCACAGCAGGTCGTGCCGGACATCGTCGTGCTCGGCAAGCCGATTGGCAACGGCTTTCCGATTGGCGCGGTCGTGACGACCCGCGCGATTGCCGATGCGTTTGCCAACGGCATGGAGTTCTTCAGCACCTTCGGCGGCAGCACGCTGGCCTGCGCTGTTGGCCTGGAGGTGCTGGCCATCGAGCGGGAGGAGGGCCTGCAGGCGAATGCAGCGCGGGTTGGTGGGCGCCTCAAGCAGGCTCTCGTCGAGCTCGCGGGCGAGTTTCCGCTCATTGGCGAAGTGCGTGGTGCGGGCCTGTTCCTTGGCCTGGAGCTGGTCGAGGATCGTCAAACGCGCAAGCCCGCGACGGGCGCGGCGGCGTACCTGGTCGAACGACTGCGCGAGCATCGCGTGCTCATCGGCACGGAGGGGCACGCTAACAACGTGTTGAAGGTGCGCCCGCCACTGACGTTCGACGACGCGGCCACCGCGCAGTTCGTACAGTGCCTGCGGCTCGTACTGGCCGAGTCGGCTGCGCAGCCATGCCGCTGAGGACGGGGTTTGGGGAGCAACGGAACAGAAACTCGGGTTAAAGGCCTAGCTGTGAGCTGCGTCCAAGGTCGGAGAGCTTCTCAGGCGACCATCCTGGACTTCGCCGCGAGCGTCGAGATGCCTGACTCGCGAATGCGCTGATACATCGCATCCGGTGCCAGATCGATGCCGCCCGGCCATGTCAATGCGCCGTGCTCAAGGTACGCCTTCGCGAATGCGGGCTCCTCGCAAATCGCATCAAATCCATCGCCCAATGGTCCCTGTGCCAGGCGAGGAGACAGGTCGGCGAGGCCAGTCGTGCCGTCGGCAAAGGTCACTTCGATCTTGAAGTTCGCCGCCACCTTGAACCGGACAATGGACCAAACGTCCGTGATGATTACTCCAAGGGTGCGATAGGAACAGCTGCGGCCGGTACCTGGCACCGGTCCCAGTTCTTCATTAGCTCATCTCGGTGCAGCAAAGCCCACTCGACGACCAATGCATGGGCGCGGCGAGGCAGTGCTCCGTTGATGGAGTCTAACGCTGCAACACGGGTCCGACACACGCAAGTGGCCATTCCCATCGGCATCCAGCCTTTAGCGCAGTGGCGCCACTCGCACTAACTTATCGATGGCATGAAAGTTGGCGTGATTGGTATGGTCGGTGATGAGGTTTCCGTCCGGAGTGACTACGCCCGTGAATACGTGCAGCTGTTTGTCCTCAGAAAAAACCCTTTTCCCGATAAAGTTGCACGCGGCATCCACTGTGTAGGTGCCGCTCGCGTTGGTCGTCACAATGACGTTCCCGCCCCCCGTCCGCGATACGTTAATCAGGTAGTTTCCCTTGCCGTCAAAAACCAAAGTGCCACGTCCGGTCACCGGTACGGTGTGACCGCGCACGTGATACGCCGAATGCGCGATCTCCTCCTTGTTGTAGGTCCCCACGACCGTCGCATTGCTGCAGGTGGTGAATGTGGCATCAGCCACGGCTGAAAGGCTGGTGAAGGTGAGCAGAGCACCGGCGGCTATGGCGAGATAAACGAAGCGTGACATGCGAGTCTCCTCGGTTTTCGGCGACTCGCCGCGGAGTCGTGATTGTTGTTAACGGCGCTCAAGCCGTCATGGCCGCCCCGCGAGGGCGATCAGCTGCGGGTATAGCAAGTCGAGAAATAGTTTCCTGACACTGTCTGACATTGCTCCATGAGCTTGGCAAAGACCAATTTTCCCGAATGCATCGCACACCCCGATTGCTTGAGCCGGCCGGGGTCACCATGGCAGCGCATGCAGTTGAATTCGAGGACATCGCCACATGCATACTTTTGTTAATTCCGTCAGAGGCTTATCAGCGCCCGCGACCAAAACGTTGGGACAGGCCTGATTTAGGCCATACTTTTTTAACGCCGCCGCCGCTACACAAACACCGCCGTAGCCCACCCCGGCACCCCCGCAGCGCGGCTTTCACTTGGACGCGCTTCAAACAACGGCGGTATTTTCCAAGAGGAGGCGCCACGAGTGCCCTGCGCACAAAGGCCCGCGAATCGAGTCCCGCCGTAAGCGGGTCCCGACGGGGAATAAATACGTACTTACGCGCAGCCAGACCGTTACGATGGTCGTCTGCTCCGGCAACGCGTGGCATGGTTGAAGCCGAGCAGCCGACGCTGGCCGTCGGACGCCACGCGTCGGGCCAAAGAGGCTTAGGGCAAGCGTCGCAGCGCGAGCCCGCGTCGATCATCCATTCGCTGCCGGCGAGTCCGTTGAGCGGGTTGGCGCCGTAAGCGCTTTCCCCTTTCTTCTCGTCTATCGCCTTGGGCTGACTTAAATGGCTGAGTCGCGCGAACTGGAGCTGTCTGCCG
>CAIYLH010000129.1 GCA_903927005.1 uncultured Pseudomonadota bacterium | reverse complement strand
ATGGTTGTGGTCGGCGGAACCATGCACCTCTCCGTGTGCGACGCGGTCATCGAAGCGTTCCGATTGTCGGCCCGGAACTGCGATTACGCAAAGCCCGGCGCAACCTCACTACCGAAATCCTGCCAAAGGACATCTAACATCTTTTGGAACAACAGGGGTGCGGGATAGCGGTGTCTATCCTACAAACTAGATACATCAAGAAGAGCTTCTGCGTCAGCAAGTTGTGATTCCAGCGTCACTGCATTTGTCGATGTATTCGGAAGAATTGCGACTGTTCGTCAAAGTCTTGCTAGCACGATACTGCTCGCATGCCGGCGACCGAGAACGGTCCATGTCCGCCGATTCCCAAAAGCCAATACGGCTACTCGATCAGGTCGCATTGTGCTGCCGACGGCGGCATTACAGCAAGCGAACGGCCGAAGCCTATGTCTACTGGACACGGCGCTACGTGCTTTTCCATAGGAAGCAGCACCCACGGGATCTCGGCGAAGACGATGTCCGGGCTTTTCTCGACTCACTAGTGGCAAGCAACGTCGCGGCCTCTACTCATGCTCAGTCCCTCAGCGCACTTATTTTTCTTTATCGCGAGGCGTTATCGCTCGAACTCCCCTGGCTAGAGGGTCTGGCCCGGCCAAGGCGCTCGGCCCGACTTCCAGTGGTGTTATCGATTGTTGAGGTCGAACGAGTTCTGGCGGCGATGGATGGCACTACGAGCATCATGGCCAGATTGATCTATGGGGCCGGGTTGCGACTGCAGGAATGCCTTTCGTTACGGATCAAAGACCTCGTTTGGGATCGGAAAACGGTCGTGGTGCGGTGCGGGAAAGGTGGCCGGGATCGACTGACCGTACTTCCAGAGCGGCTCGTGGGCGTGCTCAAGCAGCAGGTGAAATACGTTGCGGCGCAACATCGCGGTCGGATGAAGATCGACGGAGGTTGGGCTCCGATGCCAGATCGGCTCGGAAAAAAATTTCCGGGTGCGAGCAAGTCGCTTGGCTGGCAGTTTCTGTTCCCGTCCTCGATCAACCACTGGAACCCGGAGCTCGGCCGTTGGGAACGCTGGCATTGCGCAGCCTCTGGGCTGCAGAGAGATTTCAAGACTGCCGTGACTCGCGCCGGCATCACGCAGCACGCGTCTATCCACACGCTGCGACACTGCTTCGCAACCCATCTGTTGCGGGCAGGGACGGATATACGGACGCTGCAGGAACTACTCGGTCACGCCAAACTCGAGTCGACGATGATCTATACCCATGTCGATCAATCGTTGACTGGAGTCTGCAGTCCACTCGATCGGTTGTCTGACGCTGGCGGGAACGGTGACGCTCGGTAGCGTTACAGCGGACTCGGTGCGTCGGTACCCGGGCTATTTTCCGATGCAAAAAGAAGCAAATATTTCGCCTAGCAGGTCCTCACTCGAGTACCGCCCGGTAATTTCTCCAAGGGCGTCGTGGGCTAGCCTGAGTTCCTCGGCAGCGATTTCGGTCCCCTGCCCTTCAGCCAGTACGCTTACTGCTACCGCCAGGCGTTCGCCCGAACGTGCCAACGCATCCAGATGGCGCCGGCGTGCGCTAAGCACGCCATGTGCCGTGGTGCGCACGCCCAACGCAAACCGCAGGTGAGCCCTCAGTTCCGCGATGCCGCTGCCACGCACAGCCGAGACGCGCAGCCCCTCCCCTGCGCTTGAATCCTGCAGGTCGGACTTGTTGCGAATGACCGTGACCGGCGTCGCGGGCGGCAGCGCGGCAAGCTCACGCGGCAGCGCAGCCACGGCTTCGGCGTCAGCGGCATCAACCACGAAGAGCACATGATCAGCACGTTCAAGTTCCAGCCGGGCACGCCGTATCCCCTCGGCCTCCACTCCGACCGCCCGGTCGCGTAACCCCGCCGTGTCGAGCAACCAGACCGGCAGGCCGTCTAGATCGACGCGCTCGCGCAGTACGTCCCGGGTAGTGCCTGACTCATCGCTGACAATAGCGGCATCCTGGCCGGAGAGTGCATTGAGAAGACTGGACTTGCCCGCATTAGGGCGACCGGCGATGACAACCGCACAACCTTCCTGCAAAAGCCTGCCCTGTTCGGCGCTTGCAGTGAGCTCGCGGTAGTCGGCGTCCAGCTGCCTGAGTCGTTCAATGACGCCCGCTTCACTGAGGAGGTCAATGTCCTCCTCGCCGAAGTCGATGGCAGCTTCGAGGTAGACCCTCAGTTCAAGTAGACGCGCCTCCAGCGCGTGCACGTACGCTGAGAAATCTCCTTGCAACGAGCGCGCTGCGGCACGAGCGGCCGCGACCGATCCTGCGTTGATCAGGTCGGCAATCGCCTCCGCCTGAGCGAGGTCCATGCGGTCGTTAAGGAAAGCCCGCTCCGAGAACTCCCCCGGCCGCGCCATGCGAGCACCTGCAGCGAGACAGGCCGCGACCAGCAGATCAAGGACAATGGGGCTGCCGTGTGCATGCAGCTCCAGCACATCCTCACCCGTGAACGACGCGGGCGCGGGGGACCACAGCGCAAGTCCGCTATCTAGGATCGCGCCGCTCGCGTCGCGAAACCTGCGCACCACCGCACGGCGCACGGGGGGTACTGAACCCAGCAGTTGGATGCAAACGGCACTCGCCGCAGGGCCCGACACACGCACGATCCCAACGCCCCCGCGTCCGGGAGGCGTAGCGATCGCGACGATCGTATCGGCGCTGGTGACAGCGGTCATGGTGAAACTGCAGTCCGGACGGGAGTTGACGTCTGCCGGACGATACACCGGAGGCATGTCACCGCGCGCGGCAGTCCGCGCGCAGTGACACGAGGCACGCTAGCGCGGCTTGGCCTCGAGTTCGACCAGCTGGTTGATGCGCCACTGCTGGGCCATCGACAGCACGGTATTGGTAATCCAGTAAAGCACGAGGCCAGCCGGGAAGAACGCCATCATCGCCGTCATCACCAACGGCATGAACGCGAACATCTTCGCCTGCACCGGATCCGGTGGCGCCGGGTTCAGCTTGAACTGACCAAACATCGCCGCACCCATAATGGCCGGCAGCACGAAGTACGGATCTCGCAGCGACAAGTCCTGGATCCACAGCATGAACGGTGCCTGACGGACCTCGACGCTCTCGAGCAGCACCCAGTAGAAGCCCATGAACACCGGGATCTGAACGAGGATTGGCAGGCAACCGGCGAGCGGATTGACCTTCTCGCGCTTGTATAGCTCCATCATCTGCTTGCCGAGCTGCTCGCGATCGTCCTTGTACCGCTCCTGCATCGCCTTCATGCGCGGTGCGATGTTGCGCATTCGCGCCATCGAGCGACCACTGGTCTGCGCCAGCGGATAGAACGCAAGCTTGATCAGGAACGTCACGATGATGATCGCGAAGCCCCAGTTGCCAATCAGGCGGTGCACGTGCGAGAGCAGCCAGAATAGTGGCTGCGCGATGACCGTCAGACGGCCGTAGTCGGCGGTCAGATCAAGCTTGGGGGCCACGGCGGAAAGCTGTTCTTGCAGCTTAGGACCGATGAACAGCGTCTCGTGAAATGCCGCCGCAGCGCCGGGCGCTACGTCCTGCCAGGGGCCGATCACACCGAGGCGGTAATCTTTGTCCTTGACCGAGAGCGTGTAGTCCGTGGCCGCTGCCGGGTCGGGCACGATCGCGACGACGAAGTGGTGCTCGAGTGCCGCGGCCCATCCACCGGTCAGTGGCGCCTTCGGCAACTGGTCCGGGTCCGGCTTCTCCAGATCAAGCTTCTGGTACTTCTTGGCGTTGTAGACCGCCGGTCCCTTGAATGAATACGTCGACGGATCCCACATCGAGCGCTCGGCCTTCGCCCAGTGATGGGTGATCTGCGAATACGCACGTGCGCGCCAGGGAGCCGCGCTCTGGTTTTTGACGCTCTGCATCAGCTCAATGGTGTAGCTGCCGCGACGCAGGTGAATCGTGCGAGTCACGGTCAGACCCGCGTCGTCGGTCCAGGTGAGCGGAATCGACAGCTCGTCCTGATTGTCGGCAAGCTCGTAATGGGATGCCGCGGCGGTAAACAGCGCCTTCTGGTTAGGCTCTGCCGCCGTACCACCGGTGGTGAGGCCCCACTGGAACACGGACGGGCCGTCGGCGCCGTCGGCGCTCATCAGATGAATCAGGTCGTTTGGTGTGTCCTTGCGACGCGGGTACTTGCGCAGTTGCGCGTCGCGGATCTCGCCGCCGAGCGTGCTGATCTCCAGCTGCAGCACATCAGTGCTGACATGGATGGTCGAGGCGATCGGAGTCTCGGTCGGCGCGCCAACAACGGCAGCCGGCACGGCGCTGGTTGTCGCAGCGGGCGACACGGCTGGGGGCGCGGCTGGCGGCGCACCTGCGCCGGGCACGGCGTCATACAGTGATCCACCGGTAGGCGCCGGCGCAGCAGCAGCACCGGTCGCCGTGGTCTGCGCCACGGCCACAGCCGTCGTCGGCGGGCTGTAGTCGTGCTGCCAGGTCTGCACGTTAAGAAACAGCAGAACCGCAAGACCGGCCCACAGGAAGATGCGTTGATTATCCATGCAGCGAACTCTTCAGGTCTGAATCACGAGCGCGGCTCTGCCGCGCGGGTACCGGATCGTAACCGCCCGGGTGCCACGGATGGCAGCGGCCGATGCGGCGCGCGGCAAGCCAGGCTCCCCGGATGGCTCCGTGCCGGTCTATGGCCTCAAGGGCATAGGCCGAACAGGTGGGATAGAAGCGACAGCAAGGTCCGATCATCGGACTGAGCGTGTAGCGGTAAAAGAGGATCGCACCGCGCGCGGCATGCGCCAGCGGACTACGGGACTCGGCGGGCAGGTGCATGCGTCGCTCCGTTCAGTGCTGCGGCGCCGGCGGCGCCGGCGGGGTCTGCGGGGTCGGCGCCATCACCGCCTTGCGGGTCGCTTCGGCGAACAGACGCTCGAGGCTGGTCAGCATGACCGGTCGCTCCGCGTTGCGCGCACCAGGGCGACTGGTCACCACAAAATCCAGCGGTGGCAGCGTCGCCTGACGAACGCGAAACATCTCGCGGATCATGCGCCGGATACGGTTGCGACAGACAGCATTACCGACAGTGCGGTAGCTGACCGACATGCCGAGCCGGGCGTGGCCGAGGGGATTAAGCAGAGCATTGACCGCAAAAAGTCCGTCGCCGGCACGCTTGCCCTGACGATAGACACGGTCGTACTCAGGCCCGGCGTGGAGCCGATGGCAGGGACGGAATCGGTACGGGCTAGTCACGGCGACGCGGAACGGAGCGCCGCGCGCGGGCTAAACGCCAGACTCAGGGAATAAGGCGCTTGCGGCCCTTGGCACGACGACGCGCCAGAACCTGCCGACCCTTCTTGTCCGCCATGCGCGCACGGAAGCCGTGCGTACGGGCGCGTTTGACCTTGCTCGGCTGATATGTGCGCTTCATGGGAAAATCGTCCAAAAAACAAACGGCTGCCGAAATCGGCGCGAGCCGGCAAATTTACTTTGAGCCATGGGGGTTGTCAACCACCTCATACAGAAACGCCCATTGGTCCCAACCAACGGTCGGTATAGACTCCCCTCCCCTTCCCCCACCCTCGGCGCAAGACAAGACGCAAATGGTCACCGAGGCTACCGTGTGGAACCGCTGCCTTCGCCAGCTTGAAGCGGAGGTACCAGAACAGCTCTTCAACGTCTGGGTCCGCCCGCTACAGGCGGTCGAGGCCGCCGGTGAACTGCGCCTGCTGGCGCCGAACCGGTTCGTGGTCGACTGGGTGCGACAGAACCTGTACGAGCGCATCGGCGAACTGATCCGCAGTGGCCAGCATGGCGGCGACGCGCCGTTACAGGTCGTGCTCGAAGTCGGCACGCGACCGGTCGCCCAGCCGGGCGCCCTGCCCGTTGCCGAAGCCGCCGCCCCGCTGCGTTCCGGGCGACCAGCGCCTATCGTCGTCGGCGCCCGCTTGAACCCGGAATTTACCTTCGATAACTTCGTCGAGGGCAAGAGCAACCAGTTGGCGAAAGCCGCCGCGCGCCAGGTCGCTGACAATCCGGGTAAGGCCTATAACCCGCTGTTTGTGTACGGTGGCGTGGGACTGGGCAAAACGCATCTGATGCACGCGGTCGCGAATGCGATCAAAGCGCGCCGACCGGATGCACGCATTGCGTATGTGCATTCGGAACGCTTCGTCAGCGACATGGTGCGTGCGCTCCAGCACAACACGATCGCGGACTTCAAGCACGCGTACCGCTCGCTCGATGCGCTGCTGATCGATGACATCCAGTTTTTCGCTGGCAAGGAGCGCTCCCAGGAGGAGTTCTTCCACACGTTCAACACGCTGCTGGAAGGCCAGCAGCAAGTCATCCTCACCTGCGACCGTTACCCGAAGGAGGTCAACGGTCTGGAGGAGCGGCTCAAATCGCGTTTTGGCTGGGGCCTGACGATAGCGATCGAGCCACCGGAACTGGAAACCTGCGTCGCGATCCTGATGAGCAAGGCCCAGGGCGCGCAGATCGAGCTGCCCGAGGAAGTCGCGTTCTTCATCGCCAAGCGCATCCGCTCGAACGTGCGCGAACTCGAAGGCGCGCTGCGCCGAGTCGCGGCCAATGCACAGTTTACCGGCAGACCGATCACTCTGGATTTTGCGAAGGAAGCACTGCGCGACCTGCTGGCGTTGCAGGAAAAATTGGTCACGATCGAGAACATCCAGAAGACCGTCGCGGAGTACTACAAGATTCGTGTCGCGGACCTGCTGTCAAAACGACGCAGCCGCTCGATCGCGCGCCCGCGGCAGCTTGCGATGGCGCTCGCTAAGGAACTGACCAATCACTCGCTGCCCGAGATTGGTGATGCGTTTGGGGGGCGGGACCACACGACCGTGATGCACGCCTGTAAGCGAATCAAGGAACTGCGGGAAGTGGAGCGGCGCATAGGTGAGGACTTCTCAAACCTGTTGAGAACCCTGACCGGATGATGTGGACAACTTGTGGAGCGGCAAACGGCCCTAAAACCATGGCAAGATATCCACAAGAGTCACACAGTGTATGGGGGGGTCTCAGGCCACTCTATTAAGAGGGTTTGACCGACCGCAAGTCAGTGATGAGGTTGTAGTTTTCGGGGTTATCCAGAGAAAGGGCCTTCCCTAGTTGTAACAACAACTATCTGTATTCCTAGAGATCTTAAGAAAGAATTAAATCAATAGACCGTGGTTCAAATGGCCGCGGGACCGCTAAGGTGCAGCGATGAAATTCACGAGTGAACGCGAACGGATCCTTGAGCCACTGCAGGCAGTCATCGGCGTTGTCGAAAGACGCCAGACCATGCCGATACTCGCGAACGTGCTGCTATCGGCCAAAAATGGCCGATTGGCGATCACGGCAACTGATCTCGAAGTCGAGCTCGTTGCAGGCGCTGAGGTCACGGTGCAGACGGCCGGGGACATCACCGTTCCCGGGCGCAAGTTCCTGGATATCGTGCGTGCGCTGCCAGACAAGTCGGTCGTGACGTTCTCGGTCGAGGGCGAAAAAGTCACGGTTAAGGCGGGCAAGAGCCGGTTTACGCTGACGACGCTGCCAGCCACCGATTTCCCGTCCGTGGACGAGATCAATGCGCAGTTGAGCTTTGAAGTCGAACAAGCCGCCCTGAAGCGGCTCGTCGAAAAGACGCATTTTTCGATGGCGCAGCAAGACGTACGCTACTACCTGAACGGTATGTTGTTGGAATCCGACGGGAAAATGCTGCGAACTGTCGCGACTGACGGCCATCGTCTGGCTTTATGCGAAATGGAGCTCATTACCAAATCCGGTAGCCAGCAGGTCATCGTGCCGCGCAAAGGCGTGTTGGAACTGCAACGGCTGATGGGCTCTGAAGGCACCGTTGCGGTGCAGGTCGGCAGTAATCACATTCGCGTCACGATCGGCGACATTCGCTTCACATCGAAGCTAATTGACGGACGTTTCCCGGAATATGGCCGTGTGATCCCGGCGGCGCCACCGCGGCTGGTACGTGCCGATCGCGAAGCGCTGCGACGCGCTCTGCAGCGGACGTCGATTCTCGCCAACGAGAAATATCGCGGCATACGGCTTGCCTTGAAGGCGAACCTGATCCAGCTCACGGCACACAACCCGGAGCAGGAAGAGGCGGAAGAAGACGTCGAAGTCAGCTACGACGGCGAAGAGTTCGAGGTGGGGTTCAACGTGAACTACCTGCTGGATGCCCTCGCGGCGATTGATGGCGCCGAGGTCGAGCTTGGTATCACGGACGCGAACAGCAGTTGCCTCGTGCGTGCGCCTGGCGGCGGGCCGGCACGTTACGTCGTGATGCCGATGCGCCTCTGAACGAGGAATGGCGCTCGCGCGAGTCGAAATAGACGAGTTCCGTTGCATCGAGCGCGCGCAGCTGCGCTTCGATCCGCACTACAACCTGTTCGTTGGACCCAACGCCTCCGGCAAGACTAGCTTGCTGGAGGCGATTTTCTTTCTGGGGCGAGGTCGTTCATTCCGAACCCGTCGTCTGGATCGCCTGATCAGGCAGGGTAAAGAGGCATTCCGGGTTGTTGGATGGGTAGAGTCGGGTGGCCGCTCTACGGTGCTGGGAATTTCCGGTAGCCGTCAAAGCACCGAAATTCGCATTGGGGGCGCGCCGGCGGGCGGCGCGGCTGAGCTTGCCAACCACTTCCCGCCGCAAATCATCGATCCTGAAGTCCACAAGTTGCTGGAGGAGGGGCCGCAAAGGCGGCGTCGCTTCCTGGATTGGGGCGTGTTCCACGTGGAACCACAGTTCCTTGAGGTGTGGCAGCGATATCACCGAGCGCTACGGCAGCGTAATGCCGCCTTGAAACCCAACAGCGATCCGCGCACGGCCGCGATCTGGGATACAGAGCTGTTGGCCGCTGGAACACGGTTGGACGAGATGCGGCGGTCGTATCTCGCGCTGCTGGCGCCAACCTTGGCGGAATACGGCCGGCATCTGCTTGGGCTGGACGTGACGTTGTCTTACCAGGCCGGCTGGGCCCAAGGCGAGACCTTCGAGGAGGCGCTCGCGCGCAGTGCCGACAGGGATCGCAGATTTGGCATCACCCATGTCGGCGTCCACCGCGGTGATGTCGGTGTCAGGGTAGAAGGACAGCTGGCCCGCGAGCGTGTTTCGCGCGGCCAGCAGAAGCTGCTTGCGGCGGCACTTACGCTCGCGCAGCTGGCGGTGCAGGAGGCGAGGGCGCCGGGGTCCGGAGCCCTATTGCTGGATGATCCTGCTGCCGAGCTCGATGGGCAGCGTTTGGGGCTGCTTCTTGAGCTGGTCCGGGCCTTGAACGTGCAGTTGTTCGTCACCGCGTTGCGCGCGGACCTGCCCGGACTCGGTCATCCGGGCGCGATGTTTCACGTGGAACAAGGCCGCGTGACGCAGGTTGCTGAGCTCAGCTGAAATTGTGGATAACGTTGTCGGGGCGGGTTGAGTTCAGTGCCCTGCTTGGCCCGAATCCAAACGCCGCTTTTGCCAGCCCTACCGTTGCTTCCCTGTGGGGTGACGCGCCGCAGCCGAGCAGCAGGGCAGTCACTTAAGCCCTTGAATGCTATACTCCAGCGTCCGTTTGGCTAGGCTGCTTCATGTCCAACAACGACGTCTACGATTCCAGCAAAATCAAGGTCTTAAGAGGCCTTGACGCGGTCAGAAAGCGGCCCGGTATGTACATCGGCGACACCGATGACGGCACTGGCCTGCATCACATGGTCTTCGAAGTCGTCGATAACGCGATCGACGAAGCCCTCGCTGGTCATTGCGATCGGATTGTTGTGACGGTGCACGCTGACGAGTCCATTACCGTGACCGACAACGGCCGTGGGATTCCTGTGGATATCCATCCGGAAGAGGGCGTTTCTGCAGCCGAGGTCATCATGACCGTGCTGCACTCCGGCGGTAAGTTCGATGACACCTCGTACAAGGTCTCGGGCGGCCTGCACGGCGTCGGTGTCTCGGTCGTAAACGCGTTGTCGGAACGCCTGGTCGTGACCATTGGCCGTGACGGCAGCCTGCACCGCCAGGAATATCGCCACGGCGACCCCCAGACCCCGCTCACGGTAGTCGGCAGCACGGATTCCCGCGGGACCACGCTGCACTTCAAGCCGAGTGCCGAAACCTTCACGAACATCCATTTCACCTACGACATCCTTGCGCGGCGGCTGCGCGAGCTGTCGTTCCTGAATTCCGGCATCAGAATCGAGCTGGTCGACGAGCGAGACGAGAAGCACGACGTGTTCGAGTACGAGGGCGGCATCGGCGCCTTCGTGAAGTACCTGAACCGCGGCAAGACCGCGATCCACGACACCGTGTTCTATTTCCGCACGATGGTCGGTCCGATCACGGTCGAGGTCGCCGCACAGTGGAACGACTCGTATGCCGAGTCGATGTTCTGCTACACGAACAACATCCCGCAGAAGGACGGTGGCACCCACCTGCAGGGATTCCGCGCCGCGCTGACGCGCAAGCTTTCCGACTACATCGAGAGCGAGGCGAAGAAGGAAAAGATCGACATGACCGGCGACGATGTCCGTGAGGGCATGACCGCCATCCTGTCGGTGAAGATGCCGGATCCGAAGTTCTCCTCGCAGACCAAGGACAAGCTGGTCTCGAGTGAGATCCGCGGCATCGTCGAGAGCGCGGTCGCCGAGAAGCTCGAGGCGTTCCTGCTCGAGAAGCCTTCCGAGGCGAAGGCTATCGTCGCCAAGATCGTCGATGCGGCGCGCGCGCGCGAAGCTGCGCGCAAGGCGCGCGACATGACGCGTCGCAAGGGCGTGCTGGACATTGCGGGTCTGCCCGGCAAGCTGGCCGATTGCCAGGAGAAGGACCCGTCGCTGTGCGAGATGTTCCTCGTCGAGGGTGACTCCGCAGGCGGGTCCGCCAAGCAAGGCCGCGACCGTCGCACGCAGGCGGTGCTGCCGCTGAAGGGCAAGATCCTCAACGTCGAGAAGGCGCGCTTCGACAAGATGCTGTCGAGCGCCGAGGTCGGGACGCTGATCACCGCCCTGGGTTGCGGCATCGGCCGCAACGACTTCGACGTCGCGAAGTTGCGTTACCACCGCATCATCATCATGACCGACGCGGACGTTGACGGTTCGCACATCCGTACGCTGCTGCTGACGTTCTTCTACCGTCAGATGCATGAGCTGATCGAGCGCGGTCACATCTATATTGCGCAGCCGCCTCTTTACAAGGTGAAGCGTGGCAAGAGCGAGTCCTACGTCAAGGACGACGCCGAGCTCAATGCGGTGCTGCTACGCACGGCGCTCGATGAAGCGTCGATCCATGTGGCTTCCGACACCGAGATTGGTGCGCGCGTGATCGAGGGCGCCGAGCTCGAGGCGCTGGCACGTCAGTACATCGACGTGCAGACGATCCTGACGAAGTGGGCGCGCCGCTACGACCAGCGCGTGCTGGAGCAGTTGCTGCACGTCCCGGTCGTCAAGCACGAAGACCTGGCTGATGCCACGCTGCTGACGGGTTGGGCCCGCCAACTCGAACAGCAGCTCAATGCCGATCCGCACACAACGCGCAGCTATCGGATCGAGCTGCAGGTGAATGCCGGCGGCATGCCAGTACGGTTCAATGTGTTCCGCACCGAGCATGGTCTGACCACCGAGAAGCACCTGCAGCGCGAGTTCTTCGACTCGGCGGAGTACCGCCGTATTGCGGATCTGACGCGTCGCCTCGACGGGCTGATTCAAGCTGGTGGTTACGTCGCCAAGGGCGATGACCGGCTGGAGATCAACGGCCTGAAGGAAGCCATGGCGTGGCTGATGGATCAGGCGAAGAAGGGCCAGTCCATCCAGCGCTACAAGGGTCTGGGTGAGATGAACCCCGAGCAGCTCTGGGATACGACCATCAACCCCGCGACGCGCCGCCTGATCCAGGTGCGCATCGAGGATGCCGTGACGGCCGATGACTTATTCACAACGCTGATGGGCGACCAAGTCGAACCGCGGCGCGAGTTCATCGAGAAGAACGCCCTGGCGGTCGCCAACCTGGACGTCTGATGGGTTGCGGCCTTCCGGGCCGCGGCGACGAGTGCGGCTCAGGCGGGACCGGCAAGGGGCCGTATTCGCTATCGGTAGAAAAGAACCGAACGATCGTACTTTAACGAAGTCGGTCTAGACGCTTTTCAGCCGCCGAGCTCGGCCACCTTGGCATCGATCCAGGTTTTGACTTCCTCGTTGACCGCGCGCGGCTCTCGTCCAGCCGGGTCGATCGGCGGACCGATCACCACTCGGATGGTGCCACGTCGCTTCAACAGGCCCCGCCGTCCCCAGTAGCGCCCGGCGTCGTGCGCGACCGGCACGATCAGCCTACCGTTCTGCGTCGCCAGCAGCGCGCCGCTGATGCCATAGCGGCGAGTTTCGCCGACGCCAACCCGGGTCCCTTCCGGGAAGACGAGAATCCACAGCCCCGACTCGAGCCGCTCGCGACCTTGAGTCACGACCTGGTTGACGGCCTGCGTATGGGCGGAGCGGTCGATGGCGATGGGCCGCATCAGCTTGGTCGCCCAGCCCATGAGTGGGATCCAGAGGATCTCGCGCTTGAGTACCCAGGCTTGCGGCGGGAACAGGACGGCCTGCGCCATGGTTTCCCAGGCGGACGAGTGGCGCCACATCGAGATGTGGCAGCCGGGCGGGATGTGTTCGGCGCCCTCGACGACGTAGTCCAGGCCGCAAAGCAGCTTGAGCGCGGCCAGCTGAACTTGCGCCCAGCTACGGGCGAGCGCGGAGCGGTACCGGTAGGGCAGTACGCCGGCGCAGACGATCAGGAAGCTATAGACGAACGTCGCGGCGAACAGGAAGGTCGTATACAGGAGCGACAGCAGCCATTGCATGATCGCTCCAGTGTAAGCCAATCCGTCGGGCCGCTGCGAACGCACCCGGGCGTTGCGCCCGGGTGCGTTGATCAGCCGGGAAGTCGCGACAGGTCGGCGATCTCCAGGAACAGTCGCTGCATCGAGCCGAGCAGGGTGAGCCGGTTCGCGCGCACGGCCGGATCCTCCGCCATGACCATTACCTTGTCGAAGAACGCATCCACTGCCGGTCGCAGCGTCGCCAGCTGCTTGAGTGCTGCGGCGTAATCCCGCTCGGCGAGAAGGGCCTCGACACCGGGTGTCAGCGCTGCAATCGCCTCGGCGAGCGCGCGCTCCTCGGGGCCTTCGAACAGCTCGGCGCGAACCGCTGCCGCGGGTGTGTGGTTCGCCTTGCGCAGGATATTTGCGATGCGCTTGTTGGCGCCAGACAGCGCCGCGGCGTCCGGCAAGGCGAGGAATGCGCCGAGTGCGCGCAGCCGTGCGTCGAAGTCCAGCGGCGACCCCGGACGGCGGTCCAATACCGCATCGAACATTTCCGTGCTGATGCCCTCGCCGGCCTCCAGGTAATACGCACGCAGTCGCTCGAACGCGTAGTCGTAGACCTCGCGGCCCACGACGGCACTGTCTGGCAGCGCTGCCGGTGGCTTGCCGTCCGTACGGGTCGCCGCCTGCGCGGTGAGATCTGCGCGGATCGCCTCCATCGCGCCCGCCACGAGTGCAGGCACGTCCAGCTCCAGGCGCCGTTCCAGAACGATACGCAGCACGCCGAGTGTTGCGCGGCGCACGGCGAACGGATCCTTGGCCCCGGTCGGCTTCTGGCCGATGGCGAATGCGCCGACGATCGTGTCGAGCTTGTCGGCGAGCGCGAGCGCCGTGCCGGTCGGGGTCGCCGGCAAGGCGTCGCCGGCGTAGCGCGGCAGGTACTGCTCCCCGAGCGCCGTTGCGACGGCGGCCGCTTCACCGTCGTGGCGAGCGTAGTAGGCGCCCATCGTGCCCTGCAGTTCGGGGAACTCACCGACCAGGCCGGTGAGCAGATCGCACTTGGCGAGTTCCGCTGCGCGCCCGGCATCGGTCGCGGCCGCGCCTACCCGTGGGGCGAGCTCGAGCGCGAGCGCGCGAACCCGCTCGCTCTTGGCGAAATAGGAGCCGAGCTGGGCCTGGAACGTCACAGCCTTGAGCTGCTCGCGGCGCGCCGCGAGCGGCGTGCGACAGTCCTGATCCCAGAAGAACGCGGCGTCCGCCAGGCGCGGCCGCACGACGCGTTCATTGCCGCGACGTACCTCGTCCGGCGCGCGGCTGACAATGTTGGCAACCGTGATGAACAAAGAGGTCAGCTGCGAGCCTGCGTCCTCGACCGGGAAGTAACGCTGGTGATCCTGCAGCGTGGCGATGAGCACCTCGCGCGGCAGCGCAAGGAATCGCTCCTCGAAGCGACCGGCGATGGGAGAGGGCCACTCGACCAGCGCGGTGACCTCGTCCAGCAGCGCGTCACCGATGATCGCGCGGCCACCGTGCTCGGTTGCCAGTCGCGTGACGCCTTCGCGAATCAGCTCGCGCCTGCGGGCGAAGTCGGCGATGACTCGGCCGGCCTTTTCCAGACGGCCCGCATAGCTCGCAGGCGACGACAGGCGGATCTCCTTAGGCGCCATAAAGCGGTGGCCACGCGTGCGGTCGCTGGCGGTGATGCCCAGGATCGTCGCTGGTACGATTTCCCGGCCGTACAGCAGCACGATCCAGTGCACGGGTCGCACGAACTCGGCGGTGCCCGAGCCCCAACGCATGCGCTTGGCGATTGGCAACTTGTCGAGGGAGGCGGTCACGATGCCCTCGAGCAGCGTGATCGTCGCAGCGCCGGCCTTGACGCCGGTGTGGAACAGGAACTCGCCCTTGGGTTCGGTGATACGGCCAAGGGCCGCGAGTGTCGTGCCGCAGGACTCCGCGAACGCACTTGCCGCCCGTGTCGGCTGGCCGTCCGGCGTGAACGACGCGCTGACCGGCGGGCCTTTGCGCTTGATCTGCTGATCCAGCTGGTGCTCCGCCACACGCCGCACCAATAGCGCGAGGCGCCGCGGCGCGGCGTAGCGCTCGACCTTGCCGTGGCGGATGCCGGCCGCGGCCAGTCCTGCGAGGATCCCCTCGCTGAATGCAGCCGATAGTGCCGGCAGCGACTTGGGCGGCAGTTCTTCGGTGCCGATCTCGACCAGGAAGTCGCGCGTGCTCATGCGTGGCTCCCACTGGCAACTGCTTCCGGTAGCGGCGGATCCACTAGGGGCGCCAGCGTGCGCAGCATCGGGAAGCCCAGCGCCTCGCGACTCTTGTAATAGGCCTCGGCCACCCCGCGGGCAAGAGCGCGCACGCGCAGGATGTAGCGCTGGCGCTCGGTCACCGAGATTGCGCGGCGTGCGTCGAGCAGGTTGAACGTATGCGAACTTTTAAGCATGCGCTCGTACGCGGGCAGCGCGAGCGGCACAGCCAGCAGCTTCTGGCACTCTCGTTCGTGGGCATCGAACTGCCGGAACAGCTCGTCAGTGTCGGCGTGTTCGAAGTTGTACTTCGACTGCTCTACCTCGTTCTGGTGATAGACGTCGCCGTAGGTCACCCGACCATGCGGGCCATCGGTCCAGACGAGGTCATAGACGCTTTCGACGCCCTGCAGGTACATCGCCAGCCGTTCGAGGCCGTAGGTGATCTCGCCCATGACCGGTCGGCAGTCCAGACCGCCCACCTGTTGGAAGTAGGTGAACTGGGTGATTTCCATGCCGTTGAGCCAGACCTCCCAGCCGAGGCCCCACGCGCCCAGTGTCGGTGACTCCCAGTTGTCCTCGACGAGGCGTATGTCGTGCGTCAGCGGGTCAAAGCCCAGTGCCGCGAGCGAGCCGAGGTACAGGTCGACGAAGTTCGGTGGCGAGGGCTTGATGGCGACCTGGAACTGGTAATAGCGCTGCAGGCGGAAGGGGTTTTCGCCGTAGCGGCCATCCGTCGGTCGGCGCGAGGGCTGCACGTAGGCGGCGCTCCAGGGCTCCGGGCCGACGGCGCGCAGGAAAGTGGCGGTATGGAACGTGCCGGCGCCTACCTCCATGTCGTACGGCTGTACAAGTACGCAGCCCTGTTCGGCCCAGTAGCGCTGGAGCGCGAAGATCAGGTCCTGGAAGGTGCGGGGACGAATGGCGGTCCGGGAGCGGGCCATGGGGTGCCTCGAGCGTCGTTCGCCGGCAACCCGGCAGCGTGGAAAGGCGCTGATTATAGCGGAGCACGCGGCCGCATCCTTCCGGTATCTTGTGCGTCGGCGAGCGCGCCTTGCACGGCGCGCGCTTAGAGGGGACCGGCTAGTGACAGATCAGAACGACATCCTGCTTGGCGATCACATGCAGGCGTGGTCCATGACCGTGGATCGGTTCATCACCCATGCCGCCCGCTGGAGCGGCCAGCACGAGCTGGTCAGCCGCGAAGCGGATGGCTCAATCGTGCGCAGCACCTGGGCTACTAGTGCAACGCGCGCGCGCCAATTATCGGCCGTGCTCGCTGCCGCCGGCATTCGGCCGGGCGAGCGCATCGCGACCATGGCGATGAACTCCGCCCGTCATGTCGAGGCCTGGTACGGGATCATGGGTTACGGCGCGGTCTGCCATACCCTCAACCCGCGTCTGTTCGAGGACCAGCTGGTCTTCATCATCAACCACGCGTCCGACCGCTGGCTGCTGGCCGATCCGCAGTTCGCGCCGCTGATCGAGAAGCTGCGCCCGCGCTGCCCTACCCTTGAGCGCATCATTTATCTATGCGGCCCGGACCAGCTGCCTGCCGGCGCGGGCGTTGCCGACTACGAAAGTCTGATCGACGGCCGCCCGACCGATGTCCCCTGGGGGACTGTCGATGAGCACGCCCCCGCGGCGCTGTGCTACACCTCCGGCACCACGGGCAACCCGAAGGGCGTGCTGTATTCACATCGCTCGCAGGTGCTGCACGCCATGATTTGCGCCCAGCGCGACACCATGGGCATGTCAGTGCAGGACTCGGTGTTGGCCGTCGTGCCGATGTTCCACGCCAATGCCTGGGCCCTGCCGTTTACCGCGGCGGCGACCGGCGCGAAACTCGTATTGCCCGGCGCGAAGCTCGACGGCGCGTCGCTGTACGAACTGCTCGAGACCGAGGCGGTGACCCTGTCCGCGGCCGTGCCGACGGTCTGGCAGGCGCTGCTCGACTTTCTGACCACCAATCGACTGCCGCTGTCGACGCTGCGCCGGGTGATCATCGGCGGCAGCGCCGTGACCGAGGCTTTGATTCGTGGTTTTCGCGATGGCTACGGTGTCGAAGTCCTGCATGCCTGGGGCATGACTGAAATGTCGCCGATCGGCACGATCTCCGGGGCGCCGCCGCCGGCAGTCGCGGCGCTGGGCGCCGATGCCAGGGTCGCGTTCAACCTCAAGCAGGGCCGCGCGCCGTTCGGCATCGACATGAAGATTACCGATGACGATGAGGTGCGCCTGCCGCAGGACGGTGTCGCGCAGGGCCATGTGCGGGTGCAGGGGCCGGCCATCATCGCGCGCTACTTCCGCGAGCCGGGCGAGGTACTCGACGCGGAGGGCTACTTCGATACCGGCGACATCGCGACCATCGATCCGCATGGCTACATGCAGATTACCGACCGCGCCAAGGACGTCATCAAGTCCGGTGGCGAGTGGATCAGTTCGGTGGAAATCGAAAACATTGCCGCCAGTCACCCGAAGGCGTTGATGGCGGCCGTGATCGGCGTACCCGATCCGCGCTGGCGCGAGCGACCGCTCTTGATCGTGCGCCTGCGTCCGGGCCAGGAGGCCACCGCGGCGGAGTTCCTCGCCTGGCTCGACGGCAAGATCGCCAAGTGGTGGATGCCCGACAGCGTGCTGTTCGTCGACGAAATGCCCTTGGGCGCGACCGGCAAGCTCGACAAGAAGGTCCTGCGCGCCCGCTACGCGCAAGCCGCCACTCCCAGCGAATAAACGCACCGTTTCGGTGCGCTAGAGCCCTTGCGCGCACTATAATAGTGCGCGTCGGGGCTCTAGCCTCGTGGGCTCGCCGCCTAACTTGCTGATTCTGCTTCAAAAGGGTGCATAGGCACGAATCCTGCAACTAGACTCTGTATTGAATTCTGACCCTGCCCGCCCTCTGGAGGTTTGCGATGACGACTCCCGCCGATGTTGTGAAGCTGATTAAGGACAAGGAACTGCGGTACGCGGATCTCCGCTTTACGGACACGCGCGGCAAGGAGCACCACGTCACGATCCCGACCAAGTACGTGACCGAGGACTTCTTTGTCGACGGCAAGATGTTCGACGGTTCGTCGATCGCCGGTTGGAAGGGCATTAACGAGTCGGACATGATCCTCATGCCGGACGCGTCGACGATCGTCATCGATCCGTTCTTCGAGGAAGCAACGCTCAACATCCGTTGCGACATTATCGAGCCGGCAACGATGCAGGGCTACGAGCGCGATCCACGCTCGCTCGCCAAGCGTGCCGAGGCCTACCTCAAGAGCACCGGCATCGCCGACAGCGCACTGTTCGGTCCCGAAAACGAGTTCTTCGTATTCGACGACGTGAAGTGGAACACGGAGATGCACACCGCCTCGCACTCGATCAATTCGGGGCAGGGCGCGTGGAACAGCGGCACCGACTTCGCTGATGGCAACCGCGGCCACCGCCCGGGCGTCAAGGGCGGCTACTTCCCGGTTCCGCCGGTTGATCAGCTGCACGACATCCGCGGCGCAATGTGCGGCGCACTCGAGGACATGGGCCTCGACGTCGAAGTGCATCATCATGAAGTTGCCACTGGCGGGCAGTGTGAGATCGGTGTTGGCGCGAACACGCTGACCAAGAAGGCCGACGAGGTCCAGATCCTCAAGTACGCGATCCTCAACGTCGCGCACGGCTACGGCAAGACCGCGACGTTCATGCCCAAGCCGCTGGTGGGCGACAACGGCAGCGGCATGCACGTGCACCAGTCCCTGTCGAAGGATGGCAAGAACATCTTCGCCGGTGACAAGTACGCGGGCCTGTCGGAAACGTGCCTGTTCTACATCGGCGGCATCATCAAGCACGCCAAGGCGATCAACGCGTTCACCAACGCGTCGACCAACAGCTACAAGCGTCTGGTGCCGGGCTTCGAGGCGCCGGTCATGCTTGCCTACTCGGCACGCAACCGCTCCGCCTCGATCCGCATCCCGTTCGTGTCTAGCCCGAAGGCGCGTCGCATCGAGGTCCGCTTCCCGGACTCGACCGCGAACCCGTATTTCGCGTTCGCCGCGATGATGATGGCCGGTCTCGACGGTATCCAGAACAAGATCCACCCGGGCGATCCGGCGGACAAGGACCTGTACGACCTCGAGCCGGAAGAAGCCAAGCACATCCCAACCGTGTGCCACTCGCTCGACATGGCGCTCGATGCGCTCGACCAGGATCGCGAGTTCCTGAAGAAGGGCGGCGTGTTCACCGATGACCTCATCGACGCGTACATCACGCTGAAGATGCAGGAAGTCACCCGGTTGCGGATGACCACGCACCCGGTCGAGTTCGACATGTACTACAGCCTGTGATCGTCCTCCAGGCCCGGTGCAATAAGTGCACCGGGCCTGGAATCGTGATCGGCTGCTCGAATCCAGACGTTCGGGGGGCACCGCGGCGGGAGCTTCTTTGTCACGCCCGAGGCGAAGGGCTATGCTGATCTCATGCGTTTGCGGTACCCAAGACTCAGCCGGCTCGTCCTGTTTGTCGCCTTTGCTTGCGCGCCAATTGCCGCGCAAGGCGGCACGCCACTCTATAAATGGGTCGATGCCAAGGGCGTCACGCATTACTCCGATGTGCCTGAGCCCGGCGCTACTTCTGTTGAGGTTGGCAGCGCCCAGGGCTACCACGCTCCGGCCGCGGCCGGCGCCCGGAGTGCAACGGCACACAACGGGGCTGCGACCTCCGCTTCCAGTTACAAGATGCTCGCGATCAGTTCGCCTGAAGAAGGCGGCGTGGTCTGGCGTTCCGACGGCTTCGTTGGCGTCAGTGCGGCCCTGCAGCCCGGCCTCGCTAGCGGTCACCACCTATGGTTCGTAATCGACGGAACTCGGCAATCCGAACCCGCCGACGGCATGTCGACGCTGGTCGAGCTGCCGCGCGGCACACATACGGTATCGGCGCTGGTTACCGACGCGGCGGACACCGAGTTGCTGGGATCTGCGTCGGTGACCTTCCACGTGCGGCAGAATTCCGCGGTCACGGCGCCGCGTGGGCCTGCATTGCCAAAGAAACCGCACGGCTGACCGCGCGCGCGGGCTACGGCAATGGCGCATGAGGCCCTTGCGATGAGCCCCGAAGCCCAAGCGTCCTTGCTCGATGCGCTATCCACCGCGCTTGCCATCATCGGCCCGCGTGGCGAGATCGAATACCTGAATGCATCCGCGCAGACGCTGATTGCGGTTGGCATCAACCAGGCACGGGGCCGACATCTGTTCGAGTTCCTGCGCGACGCCGAGCCTATCGAAGCGGTGGTGGCGCGCGCGCGCGATGGCGGTGAGCCGATCGCGTACCGGGAGCTGCGGCTTGTTCCCAGTGCGCGCGCCGACAGCCAGTTCGTCGTCGACTGTACAGCCTCGATGTTGGACGCCGAGCGCGTACTGCTTGAGATTTCCGATACGACCCGTCAGCAGCGCATCAGTCGCGACAACGCGTTGCTCGCGCAGCTGGGTGGCAACCGCATGATGGTTCGGCAGCTCGCGCACGAGATAAAAAATCCGCTCGGCGGGCTGCGTGGCGCGGCGCAGCTGCTGGAGCGCGAACTGCCCGCCGAGCCGCTGAAGGAATATACGCGGCTGATCATCCGCGAAGCCGATCGGCTGCGAACGCTGGTTGACAACCTGCTCGGTCCCGGCGGTGTTCCGCACAAGACCGACGTCAACCCGCACGAGATGTTGCAGCACGTATTCCAGCTGTTGCGCAACGAAGCCCCGGCAGGTGTGCAGATCGTACGTGACTACGATCCGAGCCTGCCGACGGTGCACGTCGACCGCGACCAGATGATTCAGGCCATGCTGAACCTTGGCAGAAACGCGGTGCAAGCGCTGGAGGGTCAGGGAAGACTGACATTGCGAACGCGTGCGGTCGTCAACGCGACCATTGGCGCTCGTCGCCATCGGGTGGTCGCCAGCATCCAGTTCGAAGACGACGGTCCTGGTGTACCGCCGGACCTCGCCGACACGATTTTCTATCCGCTGGTAACCGGTCGCGCGGACGGCACGGGCCTTGGCCTTGCCGTCGCGCAGGACCTGGTGACCCGCCACGGCGGCCTGATCGAGTTCGATAGCCGCCGCGGACACACGGTGTTCACGTTGCTGCTGCCTTTTGATGGAGTATCCAATGGCTGATTCCCTCAGAGTCTGGCTCGTCGACGATGACGCCTCAATTCGTTGGGTGCTGGAACGTGCGCTAAAGGCGAGCGGCATGAGCGCGCGGGCCTTCGAAGATGCGCAGAGCGCGCTGACGGCGCTTGATCTCGAAGAACCGGACGTCCTGATCACCGACATTCGCATGCCCGGCAAGAGTGGCCTGAAGCTGCTTCAGGAAGTGCAGGCCGCCCATCCCCGCCTGCCGGTCATCGTGATGACGGCGCACACCGATCTGGATGCCGCAGTCGCCGCCTATCAGGGCGGCGCGTTCGAGTACCTGCCAAAGCCTTTCGACATTGACGATGCGGTTTCGCTGGTGCGTCGCGCCGCCCACCAGGCGCCACCGTCGGGGGACGGCCGCGTCGAGACGACGGAGATCCCCGAACTGCTCGGTCATGCGCCTGCCATGCAGGAAGTCTTTCGCTCGATCGGTCGGCTGTCACGCTCAAGCATGACGGTGTTGATCAACGGCGAGTCGGGTACCGGCAAGGAGTTGGTCGCGCGCGCGCTGCATCGCCACAGCCCGCGCGTTGCGAAGCCCTTCATTGCGCTTAATACCTCGGCCTTTACACCCGACCTGCTCGAGTCCGAGTTGTTCGGCCACGAGAAGGGTGCGTTCACGGGCGCCGACGCGCTGCGACGCGGTCGCTTCGAGCAGGCCGATGGCGGTACGTTGTTCCTCGACGAAATCGGCGATATGTCTAAGGCGCTGCAGACGCGCCTGCTGCGCGTGCTCGCCGAGGGTGAGTTCTACCGGGTCGGCGGAAATACCCCGATCCGCGTGGATGTGCGGGTGATCGCCGCGACCCATCAGGACCTCGAGGCGCGCGTCAAGGAAGGTCTCTTTCGTGAAGACCTGTTGCATCGCTTGAACGTCATCCGCATTACCCTGCCGCCGTTACGCGCGCGTCGCGAGGACATCCCGGAACTGCTGCGTCACTACCTCGGCGCTGCCGCCCGCGAGCTCGGCGTTGACCCGAAGCGGCTAACATCGGCGGCAGAGCGACTGCTGGTGGCCTCTGACTGGGGCGGCAATGTCCGCCAGCTGGTCAACGTCTGCCGACGCCTCACCGTTGCGGCGCCCGGCAGCGACATCCGCCCTGAGGATGTGCCGGCCGAGATCGGCGGCGGTAGCGCCGCGAACGTACAGGACGACTGGGCCCGCGCTCTGGAGCAGTGGGCTCGTGGCCGCGCTGAAGCCGGCGGCGAGCCGCTGCTTGATGCGGCCCTGCCTGAGTTCGAGCGCACGCTGATTCGCGTGGCACTCGCGCGCTCCGAGGGACGCCGGCAGGACGCGGCCAAGGTATTAGGTTGGGGGCGCAACACGCTGACACGCAAGATGCGTGAGCTGGGCATGGAGCGTGGCGCACTCGATGAGGAAGTAACGGCAGCCTGAGGCGCGTAGTGCTGGCAGGCTTATAATGGTGTCCATGGACGCATTGCTGCATTTTGCCGGGCTAAACCCGAACCATCTGTTGCTCGGCAATCCGCTGGCCGACTGGGCTTACGCGCTCGGTCTGGGCCTATCCACCTTTGTCGTCCTGCTGTTCATGCGCCGCCAGATCGCGCTACGCACGCGCGCCCTGATTGCGCACGAGCTGCCACCGGGCATGCGCCTTGCGCTGGTGCTGATTCGCCGCACCAAGCTGTTTCCGCTGCTGGCCGTGTCGCTGGGCGCGGGCTCCAAGTACCTGGACATGCCGCTGCGCGCCGAGAAGGCGACTACCGCGATCATCATCATCATGATTGGCGCGCAGCTTGGGCTCTGGGCCTCCGCGGCGGTGCGCTTCTATCTGGAGGAGCATTCGGCCCACTCTGCCGATCGTCGCTCGCAGACCATGGTAACCATCGTCCGGATCGTCGCGAATGTCGCGATCTGGTCGCTCGTTGTGCTGCTTGCGCTCGACAACCTTGGCGTCGAGGTCAAGGCGCTGCTGGCGGGCCTGGGCATCGGCGGCATTGCCGTCGCGCTCGCGGTGCAGAATGTGCTCGGCGACCTGCTCGCGTCGGTGTCGATCGCGCTCGACAAGCCGTTCGAGGTCGGCGACACGCTGGTGCTCGAGTCCGGCTACACCGGCGCGGTCGAAGCGATCGGCATCAAGAGCACGCGCCTGCGCAGTACTAGCGGCGAGCAGATCGTCATTTCCAACGCGGAACTGGCCAAGGCACGCATTCGCAACTACGGCAGGATCCTTGAGCGGCGGCTGGTGTTCCGCTTCCAGCTCGCCTATGGCACTCCAGCGGCTGCGCTGGCTGAAGTTCCGGAGCTGGTCCGTGCGGCTGTGGCGACGCGCCCTGAAGCGAGATTCGAGCGCGCCCATCTGCTGGCGCTGGGCCCCACGGGCTTCGACATAGAGGCCGCTTATACGGTGCCGGACGTCGATTACGCCGGCTATCTTGCCGCCGTGCAGGCCATCAATATTGCGATCCTGACATCGCTGGAACAGCGCGGGATCGCGCTGTCGACCCTGCCGCCGCGCTAAGGCGCTGCTTGAGCTACGGCATCAGCAACGGTAGCGGGCAGCGCGGGCTGCCGGTGAGGATCAGCGCTTGGTTGTGTTCAGCGTGCCGGTGAGTTCCGCCACGTTCTTGAAGCCATTGTCGGCAAGGTAGCTGGCAATGCCAGCGTTGACCTTGCGACAGACCAGCGGATCGTAGAAGAGCGCCGTGCCGATGCCGACGGCACTTGCGCCGGCGATGATGAACTCGAGCGCGTCCGTTGCGTTGGTGATTCCACCCTGGCCAATGATCGGCACGCCGTGGCGTCTGGCAACGTCGTAAACCTGGTGGACCTTCAAGAGCGCGATCGGCTTGATCGCGGGCCCCGACAGGCCGCCTTGGATGTTGCCAATGACCGGCCGGCGCGTCCTCACGTCGATCGCCATGCCCATCATGGTGTTGATCACCGATAGTGCGTCGCTGCCCGCCTCGATGCAGACCCGCGCGCTCTCGCGGATATCGGTCTGGTTCGGCGACAGCTTTGTAATCAGCGGTTTCTTGGTCGCTGCGCGGCAGGCCGCCACCACGCGCGCGCTCATTTCCGGGTGGTTGCCGAAAGCCACGCCGCCTTCCTTGACGTTGGGGCAGGAGATGTTGATCTCCATCGCATCGATCGGCGAGTCGTCGAAGTGGCGTACCACCTCGACGTATTCCTCGATCGTGCTGCCCGAGACGTTGGCGATGAAGCGCGTCTCCTCGAAGTCGAGTGTCGGCAGGATGCGCTGCACAACGTGGCCTGCGCCGGGGTTCTGCAGCCCGATCGCATTCAACATGCCCATCGGCGTCTCATAGACCCGGTGTGCTGGGTTGCCGGGGCGGGCGTTCAGCGTCGTGCCCTTGAGCGCGACGGCGCCGCAGTCCCGGTTCGAGAATCCCTCGACCCGTGTGTATTCCTCGCCGAAGCCGACGCACCCGGACAGCAGCACGATGGGCGAGGCGAACGACAGGCCACAGAAGGTCGTCGCGAGCGAGGCAGGAAGCGGTGCGAAGGAGTCGGACATGCGATGATTATAGCCGCGACAACGGCCCTGGACCCATGTTCGACATCATCCTCCTCGAACCCGAGATCCCGCCAAATACCGGCAACGTCATCCGGCTGACGGCCAACACCGGCTGCCGGCTACATCTGGTGCATCCGCTCGGGTTTTCGCTGTCCGACGCCCAGTTGCGCCGCGCCGGGCTGGATTACCACCAGATGGCGCGGGTGCACGAGCACGCCGACCTCGCTGCCTGCCTCGCGGCGCTGCGACCGGCCCGCCTTTATGCGGTCGAGACCGGCGGCACGGTGCGCTACAGTGATGTGCGTTTCCGGCCTGGCGATGCCTTCTTGTTCGGGCGGGAGACGAGCGGCTTGCCGGCGGCGGTGCTGGCGAGCCTGCCGCCTGAAACCATCCTCAGCATTCCGATGCGCCCGGGCAACCGTAGCGTGAACCTGTCCAATTCGGTCGCGCTGGTCGTCTACGAGGCGTGGCGCCAGAACGACTTTGCCCTGGAGACTCCCTGATGTTGCCCAAAGATGCTTCTGGCCTGCCGGCCTGGCGCGAGCGAGTCATGCCGTGGATCATGGCCGCCGTACGGTTCGCCGCGGGCTGGATTCTTGCGCGAGGACCGCTCGTGCTGCTGCTGGGGGAGAGTTCGTTCCTGCGGCCGATGGCCACGGCGCTTGAGCGTGACACGGTCGCGGTGGCGTACGTCCTTGGGGTCGCGCTGTTCACCTGGCCTGCGACTTACCTTGCGGGCTATGGCCTGCTGCTGGTTGCTCTGGCTGCCTTCGAATGGCTGTGGCACCGCATTGGGTTTCACGGCAGCGCGCTGCCGCTGTTTTCAGCTGCGATTCTGAGCGTGCTTGCCCTGGGCGAGTGGTTTAGCCGCTGGGTGCGTCGGCGTCTTTATTCGCACTGAGCGCCGCCTTCTCGGCGGCGCGTAGCACCGCTTTCTGGATCTTTCCGGTCGAGGTCTTCGGTAAGGTAGCGAACTCGATGTGGCGCGGCGCCTTGAAATGAGCCAGCTGCGCGCGGCAGTGCGCGATTAGCTCCTCGGCGGTGACCTGAGCGTCGGCCTTGATCTCGACGTAGGCACACGGGGTCTCGCCCCAGCGCTCATCCGGCCGTGCGATCACGGCGCATGCCAGTACTGCCGGGTGGCGGTAGAGCACGTCCTCCACCTCGAGCGAGGAGATATTCTCGCCGCCTGAAATGATGATGTCCTTGGAGCGATCCTTGATCTTGACGTAGCCGTCCGGCTCGACGACGGCCAGGTCGCCGCTGTGGAACCAGCCACCCTTGAAGGCCTCCTCGGTGGCGCGCGGATTCTTCAGATAGCCCTTCATCGTGATGTTGCCGCGGAACATGATCTCGCCCATCGTCGCGCCGTCGGCAGGTACCGGTCGCATCGTGTCCGGGTCCAGCACCGCCATGGCCTCCTGCAGTGGGTAAGTGACACCCTGCCGACTGTGGCGTTGTGCGCGTGCGACGATGTCGAGCTCGGCCCAGTCCTCTTGTGGGGCGCAGACGGCAGCGGGGCCGTAGGTCTCGGTCAGGCCGTAGACGTGGGTGAGCTCGAAGCCGATCCGGTCCATGCCTTCGATCATCGCGGCGGGCGGTGCCGCACCTGCCACCATCGCGTGCACGCGCTGTGTGATGCCCTCGCGCAGCGACGCCGGCGCGTTGATCAACAACATGTGCACGATGGGTGCGCCGCAGTAGTGGGTGACCCGCTCAGCGCGAATCAGCTGGAATACCGCCTCGGCGTCGACACGCCGCAGACAGATGCTGGTACCTGCGTTTGCCGCCAGGGTCCACGGCATGCACCAGCCGTTGCAGTGGAACATCGGCAGCGTCCACAAGTACGTCACGTGTGGCGGCAGCGCCCAAGTGACGAGATTGCAGGTCGCGTTCAGGTATGCACCGCGATGGTGGTAGACGACGCCCTTCGGGTTGCCGGTGGTGCCTGAGGTGTAGTTCAGCGAGATCGCATCCCACTCATCGCGCGGCCGCAGCCACTCGAAGGTAGGCTCGCCCTCGGCGAGTAGTGCTTCGTAGTCAATGGCACCCAGTCGCTCGCCTGGGCCGGTGTACTCCGCGTCGTCTACATCGATGACGGTGATCTCGCGCGACAGCAGCCGCAGCGCCTGTCGGACCACCGGCGCGAACTCGCGATCTGTGATCAGCATCCGCGCATCGCCGAATTCGAGCATGAAAGCGATTGATTCGGCATCGAGTCGGGTATTGAGCGTGTTGAGCACCGCACCTGCCATCGGCACGCCAAAATGGACTTCGAACATTTCCGGCGTGTTGGCGAGCATCACTGCGACCGTGTTGCCGCGAGTGATGCCGCGGCGCCCGAGCGCAGACGCCAGCTGCCGGCAGCGTGAGTAGGTCAGCGCCCAGCTGTGTCGCCGCGCGCCGTGGACGACCGCGATGCGTTTGGGATGGACGAGTGCTGTGCGCTCCAGGAACGACAGCGGTGTCAGAGCGACGAAGTTGGCGTCGTTGCGCTCGAGGCCGTGCTCGTAGGGGCTCGCGTGTTCCATCTGCATGCCGGGCAGTCCTATTCGGGTTTTAGCGCACGCGTCATCAGCGTGCGTACGGCCGTGGCGACATCGAGCCCTTCGTGCAGCACGGCGTAGACCTGCTCGGCGATCGGCATCTCCACCCCAACGCGGCGTGCAACTGCGTTAACGGCACGAGCGGCAGCGACTCCCTCCACGACCTGGCCGATCGCGGCTGCGGCTTCAGCGGGAGTTTGGCCGCGTGCGACCGCAAGGCCAAAGCGCCGGTTGCGGGACTGATCGTCGGTGCAGGTCAGTACCAGGTCGCCCATGGCGGCCAGACCCATGAAGGTCTCGGGCCGGGCGCCCAGCGCGACGCCCAGACGGGTCATCTCGGCCAGCCCGCGCGTGATCAGCGCGATGCGCGTATTGGCGCCGTAGCCCATGCCGTCGGCAATACCGGCACCGATCGCGAGCACGTTCTTGACCGCACCGCCGACCTCGACGCCGATGATGTCGGGCGAGGTGTAGCCACGGAAGTTCTGGCCCGACAGGGAACGGACCAGCTCGGCGGCGAAGTGTTCATCGGGCGAGGCGACGGTCATCGCCGTGGGAAGTCCGCGACCGACCTCGCTTGCGAAAGTAGGTCCCGATAGCACTGCCACGGGAATGTCCGGGCCAAGGACTTCGCGCGCGACTTCGTGCGGCAGGCGGCCGGTGGACAGCTCGAAGCCCTTGGTCGCCCAGGCGACGCGTTGGCCGGGCTTGAGCAGCGGCTTGAGTCGCTCTAGCGTGGCGCGGAACCCGTTGCTGGGAACGGCCAGCAGGATGTCCACTGCGTCAGCGACAGCGCGGCCGAAATCCGGCTCGATGGCAAGCTGCGCCGGGAAGGGCGCATCAGGCAGGTAGCGGGTATTGCGGCGGTCCGCCGCGAGTGCGGCCAGATGGCTGGGGTCGCGGCCCCATAGCAGGGTGGGGCGGCCCGAGCGGGCAAACTGGATCGCGAGCGCGCTGCCCCAGGAGCCCGCGCCGAGCACGGCGATCGGCGCGCTGGACGCCGGATCGCCATGTCGGTGGGGCATGGGCGCGCTGCCGCTCAGTTGATCGCGGGCGGGGTCTGCGTCCGAGCCTGCTCCATCGACTGCTGGAACAGCGCGTCGAAGTTCACCGGCGGCAGCAGGAACGGCGGAAAGCCACCCTTGAGGATCAGGTCTGAGATCGCCTGGCGAACGTACGGGAACAGCACGCCGGGGCAGAACGAACCGATAATGCGACGACCTTCTTCCTCGGCGTAGCCGCGGATCAGGAACACACCGGCCTGCTTGACCTCGACCAGGTAGGCGACCTTCTCGCCGATCTTCGCCTCGAGCGTGATCGTCAGCACGACTTCATGCATGTTGTCGGCCACGGTGGAGCCGGTGGTGTTCATGCTCATGCCGAACTGCGGGTTCCACTCTGCGACCTGCAGGTTTGGGCCATTCGGCGCTTCGAACGACGCATCCTTGATGTAGATGCTCTGGAGCACGAGCTCCTGCGCGTTCGGATCAGCGGCCGGCGCAATGCCGGTCGGGGTTTCGTCTGCCATGTCAGGATCCTATGTGTGAATCGTAAGTCTTGAAGCGGGTCGTGAGGGGCGTGTCAGGTCAGAGGGCCAGCAGGCTATCCAGGCCGCCTGCGGCGTCGAGCGCGTACAGATCGTCACAGCCACCCACGTGACGCTCGCCGATGAAGATCTGCGGCACGGTGCGCCGGCCCGTACGTTCGATCATTTCCGCGCGTCGTGACGCATCGTCAGTATCGATCTCGGTCCAGCTGACGCCCTTGTGCTCCAACAGCGCGCGCGCACGCGCGCAGTACGGGCACCACGCGGTCGCGTACAGGGTGATTGCAGCCGCCATCGAGGTGCCTTAGCCCTTCTTCTCGACGGGCAGGTTCTCCGCACGCCACGCGGTCAGACCACCGCGCAGGTTGGACACCTGCTTGAAGCCGAGCCGACCGAGGTGGCGCGCCGCGGCGCCGGCGGTCTGGCCGCTGTCGCAGTAGACCACTACCGGTTTTTCCTTGAAACGCTCCAGCGCTGCGGCACCGTCGGCGATCGTCGCGCCCGGAACGCTGCGGGCGTTGGCGATGTGAGCGGCGGCAAAGGCCTCGCTGGTGCGGATGTCGATCAGCAGCGCACCGCTGTTCAGCATGCGCACGGCTTCGCCGGGGCTGATGGAGCCGAAACTGGCCGTCCGGGCGCGAAATTCATGCACGAGGACGACAATTGCCATCAGCACGGTTGCTGCGACGAGCATGGCGTGATTCGAGGCGTATGATAAAAACTGCTGCATTTTCATGTACTTCTGCAGCCAATACGGCTGCGGGCCCAAGATTATAGCAGTCAGCCGCGGCCGCCTGCCTCCGTTAGAGTAGCGCCCGTGACACGCCAACGCGCCCGCCTGCCCTGGATCCTTGCCTGCCTGCTCGCGGCGTTGCCTGCCGGGGCTGCCCGGACCCCCGCCGATACCGAGGCTCAGCTGAGCCGGATCCAGGCCCGGATCCGCGAAGTGACCGAGGCGGTGCAGGGCGACGTGGCCCGTCGGGACGGTGTTGCGGCCGAGCTGCGCAGTGCCGATCAGGCGCTGGTCGCGGCGCGGCGGAGCCTGGAGGATGTGCGGGGGCGGCACGCCACCAGCCAGCAGCGCCAGACACAGCTGCGTGCCGAGCAGGCACGCACGACCAAGGCGCTGGCCGAGGAGCGCAGTGCGCTAGCCGGCCAGTTGCGCGCGGCCTACCTCGGCGGCCATGAACAGGAGCTGCGCGTGCTGCTCAACGACGCCGATCCCGGCCGCCTCGGCCGCATGCTCGCCTATTACGGCTACCTCGGCCGGGCGCGTGCGGCGCGCATCGCCGCGATTCATGAGCACGTCGCTGAGCTGGAGGCCGTGGAGCAGGCGCTGGCCGCGGAGACGGCGCAGCTCGCCAAGCTTGCTCAGGAACAGCAGCGGCAGGCACAGGCGCTGGACGCGGCGCGCGCTGACCGGCAGCGCGCGCTCGGCGCACTGCAGGCGCGCATCGCGGGCCGCAATGGGGAACTCAAGGATCTGCGTGCGAATGCCGCCTCCCTCGAAGATCTGTTGACACGGTTGCGCGCGGCGCTGGAGGAGGAGAGCGGCGAGGACGCCCCTGGCCCTGCCTCCGCTCGACGGCCGTTCCCGGAGCTGCGTGGCAAGCTCGCCTGGCCGGCCCACGGCAAGCTGGCGGCGCAGTTCGGTGAAGTGCGGGCCGGCGGCCTGCGCTGGAATGGCTTGCTGCTGGACACGCATTCTGGCGGCGAGGTACGCGCGCCGTACTTTGGCCGCGTGGTCTATTCCGACTGGCTGCCAGGACTCGGGCTGCTGTTGATCCTCGACCACGGCAATGGTTTTCTGAGCCTGTACGGCTACAACGAGCGGCTGCACCGTAGCGTTGGCGAGCGCGTCCGGCCCGGTGACCTGCTGGCGCAAAGCTATGCCGCCGGCGATGGGGCTGGCCGCCCCCAGTTATATGTGGAGATCCGCGAGGGCGCCCGGCCGCTGGACCCTCGCCAGTGGCTGCGAGGCGCGCCCAAACCGTGAAGTGGGTCCGCCGCGGCGGCTGCCGCCCCTTCTTTCAGGGTGCTGAACTGGGCAGTGATTCAAAGAATTTCGATCGGCATTAGGTCAAGTTAGCCCGGCGAAGGAATGAACCTACGCCTGCGAACTGCGCGATCGGAGATCATGGAAGATGGTGGCCGTTGCCCAACAACCCACGCCCGGCGTCCCGAGCCTCGACCCGTACGGTCAGCTCATAAAGATGATGCTGCCGCGGGCTCAGACGATAGTCGTATACGGCAGCGGTGGTGCACCGCTATGGGTCTCCGCAGGTCAGGACGACCCGGACCTGCGCCGCTTTGCCGAAGAGGTCATCGATCGCCCACCTGGCGTTCCCAACGACATCGAGGGCGACACCCAGCAGTGCGACGACGTGACCGCGTACACGTTCCTGCTGCGTGATACCCAGGGCATGGCGCTAGCCGTCGTCGCCATGCTCGCGCGTGAAACGGGCACACCGCGCCCTACCTCGCTCGTGTTGGGCCTGTTGCGCCCTGCGCTTGAGTGCCTGCAGCGGGATCTTGCGCTGCGCGCTTCCCTCGGTGCGATGTCGCGCGATCTGTCCTCTCGCGACCGTGATCTGGAGCTGCTGCTCGATGCCTCCGTGGAGCGTGCTGACACGCCGCGTGATGCGGATGAACTGGGCCGTCTCGTGCAGGCGGCCGTCGATCATCTGGGCTGTCGCATCGGTACGCTGATAATTCCAGAGCGATCGGTGGCCGTGGTACGTACGCAGCGCGGCGTGCCGCTAGGCGCCGATGCTGCCATCGTTACGCGCACTCACCGTCATCTGCTGGCATGGGCGCAGTTGCAGCGACGCACTATGATCGTAAACCGTGTCTCGACGGCTTCCGACAAGGTGCCGCCGCTGAAGATCCTTTCGGTCCCGGTGCGCCACCTGTCAAATCGCGTGATTGGCTTTCTCGCGCTGTTCAATCATCCCGATGCCGCCGACTTCGAGCTGCGTGAGACCCGTCTCGCCGAATTGCTGGCTCGCAAGGTCACCTCCATTCTGTTGACCAGCTACGATGCAGGAACAGGCCTGTTGACGCGTGCCGCGTTCGAGCAGCAGGTCGATGCACTGATTTCGGGTCGAATGGCTGCTGGCGATGATTCGGTGGTGTATCTGGACATCGACCAGATGCACGTGATCAACGAAAACTTCGGCATGCACGTTGGCGACGAGACGATCGCCAAGGTGGCCGAGGTTGTTCGTCGCCGCGCACCAGTTGGCGCGTTGTGCGCACGCATCTCCGGTGACCGATTCTCGATCTTCATGGCGTCAACCGATACCGCAACTGCAGCTGCCGCTGCCGAGACCATCCGCAACGCCGTCGCCGACCTCAGCACCAACCGCCCGGAAGGCGTTCTCAACATCAGCCTTAGCGCCGGCGTCGCGACGATGCCCGTCAATTCCCGCCACCCGCTGTCGCATGCGCTGGCCACGGCTGAGATCGCGAGCAAGGCGGCCAAGGATCACGGCCGCGACCGTGTCGAAACCTTCGATAACGGCGATGTCAGCATGGTGCGCCGCCATGGTGAGGTACAGATCATCGCAAGCCTGCGCGAAGCGATCGCCACCAACCGCTTCCGGTTGTACGCCCAGCCGATCCTGCCGCTGTCGACGGGCCCCAGCGAGCCGCGCTTCGAGATCCTGATCCGCATGCTCACTGAGACCGGCGAGCTGCTGCCGCCGGCCAAGTTCCTGCCTGCTGCCGAAAGTTACCAGCTGATGCCGGCGATCGATCGCTGGGTGGTTGAGAACTCCCTGAAGATGATCAGTGCTCATGCGGCCACGCTCGGCGCCAACTCCGCGCGCTTCGCGATAAACCTCTCCGGACAGTCCGTCACCGAGCCTGCTTTCGCGCAGTTCATCGAGGCTAGCCTCGTCGCCAGCCAGGTGGCTGGCGAGGTTATCTGCTTCGAGCTCACCGAGACTGCAGCGGTGACGCACCTGGAGCGTGCCGTGACATTCATGAATCGACTGCGCAACCTCGGTTGCCAGTTCGCCCTGGATGACTTCGGTACTGGCGCCTCGTCGCTGTCCTACCTGAAGAGCCTGCCCGTCTCGGTGCTGAAGATCGACGGCTCCTTCGTTCGTGACGTGCTGTCGAACTCGCGCTCGGACGCGATGGTCAAGGCACTGGCGCAACTTGCTCGCAGTATGGGCATCACGACTGTCGCGGAGTTCGTCGAAACCGACGAGTTGCGCATCCGCATGACTAATCTCGGCGTCGACTATGGCCAGGGGTTCGCTATCGGCAAGCCGCAGCCGCTGGAGGAAGTGCTGCAGGAACTCTCGCTGTACGAACTGGTTTCGGCCGGCGCGACGACTGAAGAAGAAGTCATCATCGTCGGCGCCGATCTGCCACTGATGACCGCTTGACCGTCTTTGCCTGCCCATCGTGACAGATATGCCCCATCCGACGAATACGCCTGACCGCGAACTCGACGGCCTGGTTCGACACGTTACGGCCGCGGACTGGCTGGTGCTGTTGATCGGCGTGCTGTATGCGACCGCGACGCTGGCCGATGCGCGCCCTGTGTGGCTGGCTGCGGTAGCTTTTGCCGTCACGGGTGTCACGCTACGCCTGCCACAGTTGCCGAAAGATGCGCGCTTGCGCATCGAGCTGCAGGCCTGGTCCATGGTTGTTTTCATCGGCTACGTGGTCTGGATGACCGGCGCGGATGCAAGTCCGCTGCAGACGCTGTACCTGTTGCCGGTGGTGCTCGCCGGCCTCGTACTCACGGCGGCACGGCTCGCCCCGCTGGTAGTCGCGATCGGCGCGATCAGCATTGGCGCGATCGTAGCCGACGCCGACTTGCCGCTGCGTTCCGCCGCATTCGCGGGCCGTACCGCGCTTGCGATCGCGCCGCTTGTGATCGTCGCGTGGCTGACCTCGGAGCTTGGCGGCGCATTGTCGTCGGCGCGCCGCCGCGCCGCCGCGCTCGCCGACGGTGATGCACTGACGGGGCTCGCTGGCCGCCGTGCGTTCATGGAGGCGCTGCAGGAAGAGGTCACGATGGCGACGCGGCGTGATCTGCCGACAGCACTGCTGGTGCTGGACCTGACCGGCACGCGACGACTGAATGAACTACACGGTCAGGAGGCCGGCAATGCCGCACTCAAGCTCGTGGCGGACGTGCTGCGGCGGGTGCTGCGCCAGACCGACCGGGCCGCGCGCATCGGCGGTGACGAATTTGCGATATTGCTAAGCGGTTCGGATGCCGCGTCCGCGCTGGTGGCGGCGCAGCGCATCCGCCATGCAATCTATGCGACGACGCTGGCGGTGGGTGCGCGACACGTTCGCTGTACGATCAGCGTGGGAATAGCGTCCGTGCCGCGTGACGGGCGGTCGGCGCCAGCGTTGCTCGCTGCTGCGGAACGCCGCCTGGAGCGCGACCGCGTGCTGCGCGCGAACGCAGCGACTGCGGTCGTGCCCAGTGCCTAGCCGCTAGCCTCGAAACTGTACGGCGATCGCGCCACCGAGGCCGCCGAGCAGCAAGATGGCGACCGGTAGGAACGACAGACCGTAGCCGGCACCGCGCGTCTTGGGATCTTTGATGTAGCTGAAGAAGTACACGAACCGACCGACCAGGTAGACGGCGCCCAGCGCGGCGGCCCAGGTCGGGCTGATGTAGTACGCAAACAGCGGTAGTGCTGGCACGAGCACGACGAGCAACTCTAGCGTGTTCATGTGGACGCGGTTGTAGCGATCGAACATTTCATGGCCGGAGGAGGCGGGCGCCGGCACTCCATAGCGGCCGCGGGCGCTGCCGACGGCGAAGCCGAAGTAAAGGTACTGGACAAGCGCAAGTCCCATGACGATGTAAACCAGGTTCATTTCCTAATCCCCCCTCGGTGGTTTTCTATGAGTTCTACAGTGCCCTTCCGGGCCGCACAGCCAGCGGGCAGAATACACCGTCACATTCCCGGACGCCCCATGCTCAGCGCCCCGCGCGGTTACCTGCAGTCGGTCGAGATCACCCAAACGCCCGCGCACGTCTTCATGGCGTGCACCGAGCCGTTGATGGTCACTCGCTGGTATGGCCCCGAAGCGACCATCGAACCACATACTGGCGGCGCCTATCGTGTGCGCCTGCGCGACGGCCGGGTCAGGGATGCGCTGATCGACGTCTGGGAGCCCGGTCGGCGTCTGCGGCTGATCTACCTGACCGATCCGGGCCTGCCGTCCGGCGGTCCGCTGGTCGAGGACCTCATGTTCGATGGTAAGGACAAGAATACCGTCGTGCGCGTTCTGGGCAGCGGCATGCCTTCCTCACACGACTGGGACGAAGAATACCTGTGGGTGCGTCGCGGTTGGGCGTACTGGCTCGACAGCCTGAAGAAGCTGCTCGAGAACCCACCGACACCCCCGACCCGATGAGGTCCACGCCACGGCGACTGCTGCTCGTACTCTGGCTGTGGATGCTTGCGCCGGTAGCGCTCGGCGCGCCGCGCGCGCTGGTCGGTGCGACGCTGCTCGACGGCTACGGCGGACCAGCGCTCGCCGACAGCGTGATTGTCATCGACGGCGAGCGGATCTCCGCCGTCGGTCGCCGTGGCATGGTCGCGATTCCAGAAGACGCGGAGATCGTGCCCTTGGACGGCATGACCGTGCTGCCGGGCCTGATCGATCTGCAGGTCCACCTCACCGAGCTAGGTCACGCGAGTCGTACGCGCTGGCGGGAGGCCTACCTGCCGCTGCTGGAGCGCGTCGTAATGCCTGCGGCCGCCGAGCAACTGCTGCACGCAGGCGTCACCTCGGCCCGCGATGTCGGCTCGCCGCTGGAAGCGGCTATCGCGATTCGGGAGCGCATCGCAATGCGTCGCATTCCCGGACCGACGCTGTATGTGGCAGGACCGACTCTGGAGCGCGATCCGCCGACTCACGATCGTGCCCGCCACTGGCCGGTCGAAGGTGCCGCTGACGCGCGTGCGCGTGTCGAGCGACTGGTCCGTGCCGGCGCCGACTTTGTCGTTGTAGGCGGCGCAGAGAGCCTCAGCGATGCCGAGCTCGCTGCGATTGACCAGGCGACCCGCGCGGCCGCCCTTCGCTGGTATGCCGAAGTACACGCTGATGCCGACATCGCCCGCGCGCTTGATGCCGGCGCAACGGGCCTGATCGGGCTCGGCAGCGGTATTGCCGAGACGCTGCCGGAGGAAGCCCTCGCCGCGCTGCGCAGTCGCGCCGCTCATGGCGCGCCGGTACCCTGGAGCGTTGGCGCCTCGGTGCTGACGAATTACGAGTGGCTGCGCCTCGACGCAGGGCCGCTGGCGGATCCGCGGCTGTACGAGGGCATGCCGCTGATCGTTGCGGAAGACGTGCGCCGCTCGCTCGGCGATCTTGTGACGCAAATCGACCTGGAGACCCCGGCGCTGCGCCGGGCGGTGCTCGCGCGGCGATTGCAGCTTGCCCGTGCTGCCGGCGCCCGCTTCGTGCTCGGCTCCGATGCGGGCGAACCGGCCCAGCTGCCGGCCCGTGCCAGCTGGCAGGAGGTTGAGGCTCTGGTGCTGGAAGCGCATCTGACCCCGGCCGAGGCTATTCGTGCGGCGACCCTGGACGCCGCCATGGTACTGGGGATCGATGCGGATACCGGCAGCATCACGCCGGGCAAGATCGCAGATATCATCGCCGTCCGTGGCGACCTGCTCCGGCACATAGCGCGCCTGCAGGACGTCGAGCTCGTGATCCACCGCGGCTTGCGCTATCGCTAGGCCGCGTCGTAGGGGAGATCAGTCTATGAATGCCATCCTGATGCGCGGCGCATTCGCCGCGATAGGATTTTGGGTCGCGACCTACTTCGTCGGCGGCCTGCGCTTCGACAATGCAGCGAGCCTGCTACTTGCCGGCGCCGTCCTGGGCCTGATCAATGCCTTCGTGCGGCCGCTGTTCATCGTGCTGACATTGCCGATCACGGTGGTCACGCTCGGTCTTTTCCTGCTGGTGATCAACGCCGCGATGGTGGCCTGCGTCGCCTGGCTGCTGCCGGGGATGCGCCTGGACAGCTTTTGGGCGGCGCTTGGCACGTCGCTCATTGTCAGCGTGGTGTCGTGGATCGGCGGCGCGCTGGCGCGCGCCTGAGCTTCAGCCGGGGGGTTCGGCCAGCTCTGCATCGCGCGCCGGTGACGAGCGTCCGTCTGGTAGGGACACCAGCACAACGCCGGCCAGGACGACTGCCATTCCCACCATCTGCGTCGGCGACATCCGCTCGCCTAGCACCAGCCAGCCGACCAGTGCCGCGATCGCCGGGTTCACGTAGGCGTAGGTCGACAGCTGTGCCGGCGTCGTATGACTCATCAGATAGCCAAATGCCGTGTAGGTAAGGCACGAACTGAATAGCGTCAGGAACCCAAGCGCTGCCACGCTCGGTCCGTCCGGGTGCCAGCGTGGCGCCTCTCCCGCGGCAAGCCCCGCGGCTGACAGCGCCAGTCCGCCGACCAGCATCTCCAGTGCGAAGAACATGATGATCGGCGTGGTCGTGTGCACTAAGCGGAAATAGCGGGTGCCTATCGCCCAGCTGAAACAGGCGCCCACCACCAGCAGCTGCCAGCCGAAGTTGGCGAGACTAAAGCCGCCGTGTGGCCAAAGCAGGAAGCCGGTGCCGACGAAACCGATGGCAAGTCCAGCTGAGACGCGCGCTGTTAGCGGATGGGGATCGCGGCCGAGCGCGCCGAGTAACGGTATCCACAGCGCTGCGGTGGCGTTCAACAGCGCTGACTGGTTCGAGGCCACGTGCGGCATCGCAAAGATGTTGACGCCGGCCGACAGCACCACGTGAAACAGCGCCATCAGCGCTACATGCCGCCACTCAAGCGCAGCGCGCGGGATCGCAGCCCCGCGCAGGGTGGCGAAGCCGACCATCAGCAGGCCCGCAACGACAAAGCGCACGCCGCCTGCCAGTAACGGCGGCAGCGTGTGCACCATGAACTTGGTGACCGCGAAGCTGGAGCCCCACACCAGGTACACCGCTGCGTACGCGGCGACGAGCGGCAGGGGCGGGCGGGAGCGGGGCATGGCGCGGCGTCAGCGTGAGGTGGAGCCCCGGCATGCTACGCGCCTCGCGCTGCCCTTGGCATCAGTCTGCACCGCTGGTCGCGCTGCGATACAGCCACCACGCGACGAGCGCGAGACCGCCTAGCCCCAGCCACTGACCACAATGCAGCGCTTCAGGCAGTGCCAGCACGTTGACGTTGCCGGTCAGGACGATCGGAATCGCGATCAGCACGCCAATGATCGCTTCGCCGGCGATCAGGCCTGACGCGAACAGCAGGCCCGAGCGGCGAGCCTTCTCCAGATCCCCGCCGGCGCCCCGTGCGTGCCAGCGATCGGCCAGCTCAGCGAGCAGGCCGCCGAGGAAGATGGGACTCGTATATTCCAGTGGCAGGTAGATGCCGACCGCCACCGCCAGCACCGGCGTGCGCCAGCGCACGCCGCGCTGCGCAAGCAGCAGATCGAGCGCGATCACCGCCACGCCGACCAGCCCACCGAGGATGATCATGTCCCACGGCAGGCCGCCACCGAAGATACCCTGCGCGACGGCAGCCATCAGTGTCGCCTGCGGCGCGCTTAGCGCGCGCACGCCCTCATGCGCCGGGGTGCCGATGCCATAGGCTTCCAGCAGCAGGTTCAGTACGGGCGCCATGATCGCCGCGCCAGAGACCGCGCCGATGGCCAGCATCACCTGCTGGCGCCAGGGCGTTGCCCCGATCAGCCGGCCGGCCTTGAGGTCCTGCAGGTTGTCGCCGGCCACCGCCGCCGCGCTGCAGGTGACTGCACCGATCAGGATCGCAGCTACCGGGCCCACCGTGCTGCCGGCACCGAGGAAGCCGAGCAGTACCAGCGAGGCGAACAGGATCGTCGAGATCGTGATGCCTGAGACGGGGTTGTTGGACGAGCCGACCAGCCCGGCCATGTAGCCGCTGACGGACGAGAACACAAAGCCCGCGACAATCATGATGACTGCCATCGCTGCGGCGATGCCGAAGCTGCCGACGACCGCGTAGTACAGCGCGAACAGCGGCAATACGAACAGCACGATGCCAATCAGGATGGCCGCCATCGGCAGGTCACGCTCGGTGTCGTCGACCGCGTCGCGGCTGCCGCCGATGCTCAGGCCGCTCTTCACGCCCGACAGCAGCGATGAGCGCAGTGTCCACAGTGCCCACAGGCCTCCCACCAGCATCGCGCCGACGCCGATATAGCGCACCTTGGTGGTCCAGATCAGGCCCGCCGCGGTTTCCGCGTCTACGCCTGCCAGACGTACCAGCAGCGCTGGGTCGTGGTCGAATAGGAACGTGTTGTAGATCGGGATGAACAGCCACCACGCGAGCAAGCCACCACCGATCATGACCACGCCGACGTTCAGGCCGACGATGTAGCCGACGCCTAACAGCGCCGGCGAGAGGTTGACTCCCGCATAGGCGATCGTGCGACTGCCCAGGTAGCGGGCGAGCGTGAACGACTCGGGGACGAAGCGCAGCCCCGACATCACCAGCTTGAACACGGCGCCTGCGAGCGCCGCCAGCCCCAGCAGTTTGGCGCCGCCGGCGCTGCTGCTGTCGCTGCCTGCGCGCAGCAGCTCCGCGGTCGCGACGCCTTCCGGAAACTGCAGTTCCTGGTCGATGATCAATGTGCGCCGCAGCGGCACCGAGAACAGCACGCCCAGTAGCCCGCCAAGGCCAATGATGGCGAACACCCACCAGTAATCGAAGCGGCTCCAGTGACCCAGAATGATCAGAGCGGGCAGCGTAAACACCGTGCCCGCCGCGATCGAAGAACCCGCCGAGGCGCCCGTTGCGACGATGTTGTTTTCGAGAATGCTGGTCCGCCCGAGCAGGCGTAGCACACCCATCGACACGACCGCTGCCGGGATCGCGGTCGCGACCGTCAGGCCCGCGAACAACCCGAGGTAGGCGTTCGCGGCGGCGAGCACCACGGTCAGGGCGATCGACAGCAACACGGCGCGTAGCGACAGCTGCGGGACGTCGTTCATCGGCTCTCTCCGGTTAGCGGTAGATCAGCTCAGCGGATGCCGCCCATCCAGCGGCGCAGCAACGGCGATAGCACGAGCATCAGCAGGCCGAGCCCTGCGGCGAACATCGTCATCTGCAGGAACTCCGCCGGCATCGTCGAGACATCGCTGCCGATGCGGCCACCGATCTGCCCGGCCGCAAGGTTCCCCAGCGCCGTGCCGAGGAACCACATGCCCATCATCTGGCTGGCGAAGCGCTTCGGGGCGAGCTTGGTGACGTTCGACAGCCCGATCGGACTCAGGCACAGCTCGCCGCAGGTATGCAGGAAGTAGGTCGCGATCAGCCATTGCGGCCCGACCTTGCCGCCACCGTGCGCGATGATCAGCTTCGCGGCGAAGATCAGCACCGCAAAGCCGAGGCCAAGCTGAATCAGACCTAGGCCGAACTTCACCGGTGCCGACGGGTCGAGGTTGCGGCGGCCGAGTGCGATCCACACCCAGGCGAAGAACGGCGACAGCAGGATGATGAAGACCGAGTTGACCGACTGGTACCAGGTGGCCGGGTGCTCGTGCGCGGCGAACCACCCGCCGGCGAACGAGCGGTCGGTCAGGTCACGCGCAAACAGATTGAAGGTGGAGCCAGCCTGCTCGAAGCCCGCCCAGAACAGCGCACCGCAGACGATGAACGCGATGATCACCAGCACGCGCTTGATCGCGGCCGCGTCCAGCTTGCCAAACAGCAGCACGCCACCGAAGAACAGCACTGCCAGCGCAACCATGAACCAGCGGGCAGCATCCGCCAGCTGCACGGCAGTGACGGCAATGGTGCCACTGGCGACAAGTGCAACAGCTGCTGCTACCACGATGACGCCGACCAATAGCAGGCGTGAGCTGCGCGTGCGCTCGGCGGGGGTCGTGCCGTGCGGGGTCAGACCTGCTTCGCCGAGGTGGCGGGCGGTTGAGCGGTACTGCAGGACACCGAGGGTCATGGCGACGCCGACGGTGAAGAACCCCCAGCGATAGCTGAGCGTCTCGCCGATCGTGCCGGACAGCAGCGGCGCGATCCAGGCACCCAGGTTGATGCCCATGTAGAAGATGGAGAAGCCTGCGTCGCGCCGGGTACCTGGCTGGCCGGCATACAGCTCGCCGACGATCGCGCTGACGTTGGGCTTGAGCAGTCCCGTGCCGAGCGCCGTGACGATGAGCCCAAAGTAGAAGAAGTTGCCGGCCGGGACGGCCAGCATGAAGTTGCCGATGGCAATCAGGATGCCGCCGTACAGCACGCTCTTCTGCTGGCCGAGCAGTCGGTCTGCGATCCAGCCGCCCGGCACGGCACACAGGTAGGCGGTGCTCGTATAGAGCCCGTAGATGGCGCCGGCGGTCAGCGCATCGACGCCGAGGCCGCCGTCCGCGACCGCGGCGGTCAGGAACAGCACGAGCAGCGCCCGCATGCCGTAGTAGCTGTAGCGCTCGAAGAACTCGGTGAGGAAAAGCGTCGCAAGTCCCCGGGGATGGCCAAAGAAGGCGGTGCCGGAATCCGGAGTCGGGGTCATTCTGCTGCGACCTTCGGCCCGTTGTGGGCTCTCATGGAGTTGCCCGAGTGTGCCGTATGGCGCGCCGCACTAGCAACGCCGCGGGCGCGTGGCGCCCGCCAGGGTCAGTGGCTAGCGTCGGCTTCGGCTTCAGCGGCCGCCTCCGCAGCGGCGGCTGCGGCGCGTTCGGCAAGCTTGCGCTTGGCCAGGATCCCGGCCATCACGATGCCGACCTCGTACAGGGCGTACATCGGCAGCGCCATCATCGTCTGTGAGATCACGTCCGGCGGGGTGATGACCGCGGCCTGAATGAACACCGCGATCAGCACGTAGCCGCGGTTCTTGCGTAGCGTCTCGATCTTGACGAGGCCGGTCCAGACCAGCAGCACGATCGCCACCGGAATCTCGAACATCAGGCCAAACGCGACGAACAGCACCAGCACGAAGTCCAGGTACTGGGTCATGTCGGCCATCATCTGCACGCCCGTCGGGGTGGTCGCGGTGAAGAACGCGAACATCAGCGGGAACACGATGAAATAAGCGAACGAGACGCCGGCATAGAACAGTACGATGCTGGAGATCAGCAGCGGCATCGCAAAGCGCTTCTCGTGGCGGTACAGGCCAGGGGCGACGAATGACCATAGCTGGAACAGCACGTACGGCATTGCGATGATCAATGCCACGTAGAACGCGAGCTTGAACGGCGTCAGCAGCGGCGCGGTCACGCTGGTCGAGATCAGCGAGGCGCCCTTCGGCAGCACCTTCAGCAACGGCCGGGCGATGAACCCGAACAGTTCGTTGGCGTAGCCCATGCAGGGCAGGGCGACCAGCAGCACCGCGATCAGCGCGCGCATCAGGCGCGTTCTGAGCTCGAGCAGGTGCGAGATCAGCGTGCCTTCGGCCAGCGGCTCCCGTTCGGATTCAGGGTTTGCCATCGGCCTGGGGCGCATTTACGTCGGTCGCCTGCGGCGCCGCGTGCTGGTGGGGCTGGTCGCTGGGAGCGCCGTCGGTTGGCGCGTCGGGGCCTGCTGCGGGCGGATTGACCGGCGCGGCGCTGGTGGTGGCAGCCGGCGCCGTTGGCTCCGTGGGCACAGGTTCTGCCGGCGTCGGGGTTGCCGACGAGTGCGCGCGCTGCGCGCGCGAGATCTCGTCGAGGCGCACTTCCTGTTCCAGCTGGCTACTTAGCTGCCGGGCCATGGCGCGCGCGCGCCCGACCCAGCGGCCGATATCGGCGGCGAGCTTGGGGAGCTTGTCGGGCCCGAGCACGACCAGCGCGATCACCATGATCAGCAGAATTTCGCTGAAGCCCACGTCGAACATGAGTTACGCAGTCCGATTCGTGCGGGACGGTCGCCGGCTCAGGACTTGGTGTTCTGCTCGGGTTTGGTGCCCTGCTTGTCCGCGGCGTGGAAGTCGGCGTCCTGCGCACCGAGCTGCTTGAGCGGCTTCTGCTCGGCCTCGCTCTCGCCGGTGTCCATGGCCTTCTTGAAGTCGCGCACGGCGGCGCCCAGATCGGAACCGATCGTCCGCAGTTTCTTGCCGCCGAAGATCAGCAGCGCAATGACGAGGATGACCAGCAGCTCGCGAAAACCGATACCCATTTGCACTCTCCGTCGCCACCCATTCGGGAAAAACGATGATACCGCAAAGGCGCACGCGCCTGATTGCTAAGGATCACCTTCTCAGGGGTCGGCCGCCGCCGAGCGCGGCGGAACCTCCAGCCAGAAGGTCACCGGCCCGTCATTGACCAGGGCGACCTGCATGTTCGCCCCGAACCGGCCGGTGGCCAGCTGCACGACCTGCAGACGCGCGGCGGCGACGAGGTAGTCGTAAAGGCGCTCGCCGTCTGCCGGCGCGGCGGCGGTGGTGAACCCCGGCCGGGTGCCCTTGCGCGTTTCCGCGGCTAGGGTGAACTGCGACACCAGCAGCAGGCTGCCGCCGGTGTCCAGCAGGCTGCGGTTCATGCGGCCGTCCGCGTCGTCGAAGACCCGGTAGGTCAGCAGCCGCTCCAGCAGCCGGTCAGCCTCGCCCTCGGCGTCGCCCTTCTGCACGCCGAGCAGGACCAGGAGGCCCGGACCGATTTCGCCGACGATCTCGCCGTCGACACGGACGCAGGCCCCGCTCACCCGTTGCAACAGGCCAATCATGGTCGCGCCCTTCGTCCGGACCTGCGCCTGCGCGCAATATCGCGGGCAGTATTCATGTATTTCCCCACATTTTTGTAATACAGTAGATTTATATAAATAATAAATCCACTCTATGTTCAATAATTAACAACAATTAGAAAGTATTTTCCACAAGTCGTTATTTTATAAGATTGTGGATTTATAAAGTCATATTCGGTCGAAAATTTAAATATTGTGGCTATTTATTGACAGATTCTGCGCGAAAAAGCGCTCTTTAACCCAACTCCCTCCGAATCCCCCCACTCTTCCGCCAGAATACCGCTGACTGCTTTCCTGGCCATCGACGAACCGAGCTACTGGCGCGCCGAACCGAGCCCGGTGGGCGCAGCTTCTGGACTACCCTCGTCAGCATGACTACTGCGTCGTCCGTAGCCCCTGCCGCACCGACCGCACTGCGCGGCCTGATGCGCCACCGCGAGGTGTCGTTCTGGATGCTGCAGGGCTTCGGCTGGAGTGCGTACTTCATCGCGCAATACGTCTCCGCCCTGTTCTACCCCGAAAAGCTGGGCCCCGACAAACTGACCGGCTACGTCTACGTGCTGCTGGTCGCGGCATTGACCGGACTGGTGCTGTCGTCGCTGCTGCGCTACGCCTACCGGCGCATCCGCGACCGGCCGCTGGCGCAGGTGGCGCTGATCGCTTTCGTGCTGATCGAGATCTCGGCGCTGATCTGGCGGGTGTTCATCAATGGCGCCTATATCGCGTTCATGGGCGAGCACGAGATGTTCGCCGGCGCGGCCCATGTCTTTGCCGGCGCACTGATCGCGACGTACCTGCTGATGTCATGGACGGCACTGTACTTCGGCATCTACTTCTACGAAGCGGTGCAGCGCGAGCGAGAGGCGACGCTGCGTGCCGTGGCGCTCGCGCAGGAAGCGCAGGTCAAGATGCTGCGTTACCAGCTGAACCCGCATTTCCTGTTCAACACGCTCAACGCGATTTCGACGCTGATCCTCGACCGGGACAACGACACGGCCAACCACGCCGTCACGCGGCTGTCGGCGTTCCTGCGCCACACGCTTGACCAGGATCCGATGAAGAAGGTCACGCTCCGCCAGGAGCTCGAAGCACTAGATCTTTACCTGAGCATCGAGAAACTGCGCTTCGGGCCGCGCCTGCGGCTGGAGCGGGACATCGACAGTGCGGCGCTCGGTGCGCTGGTTCCCTCGTTGCTGCTGCAGCCGCTGGTGGAAAACGCGCTCAAGTATGCGATTGCGCCGTCCGAGAGTGGCGGCAAGCTGCACATCGGCGCCCGCCTGATCGGCCAGCGACTGCTGTTGCACGTTGCCGATGATGGACCGGGCCTTGCCGACGAAGCGTTGTTTGTCGCTGGCCGTGGCGTGGGTCTGCGCAATACGCGCGAGCGCCTGGCCGTGCTCTACGGTGATAAAGCGCGCTTCGCCGGGCACAACACCGAGCCTGGTCTGCGCACCGATCTGGAAATCCCGGCGGAGTTCGCCAGTTGAGCCGCATCCGCACGCTGCTGGTCGACGACGAGCGCCTTGCGCGACGTGGGCTGGAGCTCAGGCTCGCCACCGCGCCGGATTTTGAGATCGTCGGCGAATGCGAGAACGGCCGTGAGGCGATCGAGAAGGTCGCCGCACTTGCGCCTGATGTCATGTTCCTCGACATCCAGATGCCCGGGCTGAACGGCTTCGACGTGCTCGCGGCGCTGCCGCAGGACACGATGCCGGTGGTCGTGTTCGTGACCGCGTTCGATCGTTACGCGCTGGATGCGTTCGAGGCGCGGGCACTCGATTACCTGCTCAAGCCCGTGGATGACGAGCGGCTGGGCCAGGCACTGGAGCGGATCCGTGCTCACCTGCGCGCGCGCGAGACCCTGTCACAGCACGAAAAGATGCTCGCGCTGCTGGCGGACGTGAAGGGTGCCGGCGAGCTCGAACCGGAGGAGGTACTGGCGCGCATGGCTTCGCCTGCAACGCGCTACCCCGAGATCATCGCGATTCGCACGGGCCGCGACGTCATGCGCGTGCATGCCGCCGAGATCGAGTGGATCGACGCCGCCGGCGACTACATGTGTATCCATGCGGCCGGCCAGACCCACGTGCTGCGCGCGACGATGAAGCAGCTGGAGAACGCGCTGGACCCAGCCATCTTCCAGCGCGTGCACCGCTCGGCGATCGTGAACCTGGCGCGGGTCAGGAAGCTGCGGCCCCACGCCAATGGCGAGTACTTCCTGACGCTCGCGGGCGGCCAGGAGCTGAAGCTGTCACGCACCCATCGCGACAAGGTGGAACTGCTGCTGGCAGGCGGGCTGCGCGGGCGTGGCTGAGGCGCGTCCCCGGTCCTGCTAAAATCGGTTTCGCGCCTGCCTCTGGCGCGGTTCTGACGCGGGTGATTTCCATGGCCGTGATTCGCGAAGACGATCTGATCCAGAGCGTGACCGACGCGCTGCAGTACATCTCTTACTACCATGCGCCTGACTTCATCGCCGCCATGGGCCGCGCCTACGAGGTCGAAACCAGCCCCGCCGCGCGGGACGCGATCGCCCAGATCCTGACGAACTCACGGATGTGCGCCGAAGGGCATCGGCCCATCTGCCAGGACACCGGCATCGTTGTCGCGTTCGTGAAGATCGGCATGAATGCGCGCTGGGACGCGAAGCGGACCCTCGATGAGATGATCAACGAGGGCGTGCGGCGCGCGTATGGGCTGCCCGAGAACAAGCTGCGTGCCTCCATCGTCGCCGATCCTGCAGGCAAGCGCCTGAACACGAAGGACAACACGCCGGCTGTGATCCACGTCGAGATGGTGGCAGGCGAGGGCATCGACATCACCGTTGCGGCCAAGGGGGGTGGCAGCGAGAACAAGTCGATGTTCGAAATGCTCAATCCGTCGGACTCGGTCGCCGACTGGGTGCTGGCGCAAGTGCCGCACATGGGCGCTGGCTGGTGCCCGCCCGGCATGCTGGGCATTGGCATCGGTGGCAGCGCAGAGAAGGCGCTGCTGCTGGCCAAGGAATCGCTGATGGAGCCGATCGACATGCCAGAGCTCAAGGCGCGGGGGCCCCGCAATAACATCGAAGCACTGCGCATCGAGATCCACGATCGGGTCAACGCGCTGTGCATCGGCGCGCAGGGCCTCGGCGGGCTGACCACCGTGCTGGACGTGAAGATCCGTGACTACCCAACTCACGCCGCTTCCCTGCCGGTCGCCGTGATCCCGAACTGCGCCGCGACCCGACACGTGCACTTCCACCTGGACGGCACGGGCCCCGCGCGTCTGGATCCGCCGGATCTCGCCAGCTGGCCGCGCGTTGACTGGGCGCCGGATGCAGGCACCCGGCGCGTCGATCTCGATAGTCTGACCCGCGCTGAAGTGGCCGCCTGGAAGCCCGGCGAACGACTGCTGCTCAACGGCAAGTTCCTGACTGGCCGCGACGCCGCGCACAAGCGCATCTGTGCGCTGCTCGATGCCGGCGAGCCGTTACCGGCAGGGTTGTCGTTCAAGGACAGGGTGATCTATTACGTAGGTCCGGTAGACCCGATCGGCAATGAGGTCGTCGGGCCCGCAGGTCCCACCACCGCCAGTCGCATGGATCGCTTCACCGAGACCATGTTGGAGAAGGCGGGCCTGCTGGCGATGGTCGGCAAGGCAGATCGTGGTCCCGAGGCAATCGAGGTCATCCGCCGCCACAAGAGTGCCTATCTGATCGCGGTCGGTGGGGCGGCCTACCTCGTCTCCAAGGCGATTCGCTCCAGTCGCATCGTCGCGTTCCCGGATCTGGGGATGGAGGCGGTCTATGAGTTCGAGGTACACGACATGCCGGTGACGGTCGCGGTCGACTCGCACGGCGAATCGGTGCACGAGACCGGCCCGAAGCGAATGATGGCGAGCCTGGGCGGAATTCCGGTACGCATGGAGTGACGACGGGCCGGTGGCCCGTCCGTCGGCCGGGTCAGTGGCGCCAGAACGCCGGCGTGAACAGCACCGCGACGGTGAACACCTCGAGCCGGCCAATCAGCATCGCGCTGATGGAGACCCATTTTGCGGCCTCCGGCAGGTGCTGGTAGGTATCGGCGACCCGGCCGAGGCCCGGACCTGCGTTGTTGATGCAGGCCGCCACAGCGGACCAGGCGCTGATCTGGTCGACGCCGGTCGCCATCATCATCAGCATCATGACGCCGAACAGCACCAGGTACATCGCGAAGAAGCCGGTGACCGCGGCCAGCACCCGGCCGGCAACCGGCTTGTCCGCAAACTTCACCGGCAGCGTGGCGCTCGGATGCACGAGCCGGAGCATTTCTCGCTGGGCCTGCTTGAGCACCAGCTGCCAGCGGATCACCTTCATGCCGCCGGCGGTGGAGCCGGCGCAGCCGCCGACGAAGGTCGTCAGCATTAACAGCGCCGGCAGCATGCCGGGCCAGTTGGCGAATGGCGTCGAGACGAAGCCGGTAGTCGACTGCATCGATACGACAGTCACTGCGCCGAAACGGAACGCGTCAGCCAGTGAGGAATAGCTGTGGGTCGCCAGCAGGTAGCCCGTGACCAACACGATCAGGCCCAGCGTGATGAACAGATAGGCGCGAAACTGCGGGTCGCTGAAGTACGACCATGCGTCCTTGGTGCGCCAGACGACGAAGTGCAGCGCGAAGTTCACCCCGCCGAAGAACATGAACACGATCGCGACCATGTCTATGGCATAGGAGTTGAAGTGCTCAAGCCCCTCGTCGTAGGGCGAGAATCCGCCGGTCGACACGGTTGAGAAGGCGTGCGACAGCGCGTCGAACAAGTCCATGCCCGCCAGTACGTAAGCAGTAGTGCAGGCAATCGTCAGCAGCGCGTACACCCCCGACAGTGCCCGTGCCGTCTGCGCGATGCGGGGGGTGAGTTTCTCGTCCTTCACCGGTCCCGGCGTATCGCCCTTGTACAGCTGCATGCCGCCGATGCCGAGCACTGGGAACAGCGCCACCGCGAGCACGATCACGCCGATGCCGCCCAGCCACTGCTCCTGCTGGCGGTACCACAGCAGCGAACGCGGCAGGGAGTCGAGTCCGGTGATTACGCTGGCGCTGGTCGTGGTGATGCCGGCGACGGACTCGAATACCGCGTCGGTGAATCCCAGCTGTGGCCGATCGCCGAGCAGCAGCGGCAGTGCGCCGGCGAGGCTCAGCAGCACCCAGAACAGCGCGACCACGACGAACCCATCGCGTAGCCGCAGGTCGCGTTCGACGTTCCGAACCGGCAGCCAGAGGGCAAGGCCGGCCACCACCAGGATCGCGAATGACTGCAGAAACGGCAGCCATAGCGGGTCGCCGTAATACAGCGAGACGCCGATGGGGGGCAGCATCGTCAGGCTGTACATCGTGACGACGAGGCCGAGGATGCGCTGGACCAGCGTTAGGTGCATGCGCGTGCCGCTAGATGAACGAGACGCCGGCCTGAAACAGCTTCTCGACGGCCTCGACGTGGCGGCGGTCCGTCAGGAACAGGATCACGTGGTCGCCTTCGACGATTTCTGTGTCGTGGTGCGCCATCAGCACTTCGTCGCCGCGCACGATCGCGCCAATCGTTGTGCCCTCGGGCAGTTTGATCGCCTCGACCGTGCGTCCAACGACCTGCGAGGTCTCGCTGTCGCCGTGCGCGACCGCCTCGATCGCTTCGGCCGCACCACGGCGCAGCGAGTGCACCTTGGCGACGTCGCCGCGACGGACGTGCGCGAGCAGCGAGCCGATCGTAATGGTCTGGGGCGAGATGGCGATGTCGATTCGATCGCCCTCCATCAGCTCCGCGTAGGAGGGCCTGTTGATCAGCGCCATCACCTTGTGGCAGCCGAGTCGCTTGGCGAGCATGGCGGAGAGGATATTGGCCTCCTCGCCGTTGGTGACGGCGATGAACGCATCGGCGCTGTCGACGTTCTCCTCCAGCAGCAGCTCTTCGTCGGCAGCATCGCCCTGCAGCACGATCGTGTTGCGCAGCACTTCGGATGCATGGCGGGCGCGCTTCGGGTCGCGTTCGATCAGCTTGACCTGATTGCGACCCTCGAGTACCTGCGCGAGGCGAATGCCGATGTTGCCGCCGCCGGCAATGATCAGCCGCTTCATCGGCGCCTCGAGCTTGCGCAGCTCGCTCATGACCGTGCGGATGTCCTCGCGCGCGGCGAGAAAGAACACCTCGTCATCCGGCTCGATGACGGTACTGCCCTCGGGCTTGATGCTGCGACCCTTGCGATAGATCGCCGCGACCCGCGTCTCGACCCGCGGGATGTGCTGGCGCAGCGCCTTCAGCGGCTGGCCGACCAGCAGTCCGCCTTCAACCGCGCGCACGCTGACCAGGCGCACGTGGCCGTCGGCAAAGTCGACCACCTGCAGCGCGCCTGGGTGCTGGATCAGCTGTTCGATGTAATCGGTGACCAGTTGCTCGGGGCTGATCCAGGTGTCGACGGCGAAGCCGACGCTTTCGGAGAACAGCTCCGGACGGGTGATGTAGGCCGAGCTGCGGATGCGGGCGATCTTGGTGGGCGTCTTGAACAGGGTCCAGGCCACGTGGCACGCGACCATGTTGACCTCATCGCTATTGGTCAGCGCGACCAGCAGGTTGGCGTCGGCGCAGCCGGCGGCCTCAAGGACGGAGGGGCTGGCAGCGTTGCCGCTGACGGTGCGCACGTCGAGACGGTCCTGCAGCTCGCGCAGTACGGCGTCGTCAGAGTCGACGACCGTGACCTCGTTGGCCTCTTCGCGGGACAGGTGATATGCGGCGGTGCGGCCGACCTGGCCGGCGCCGAGGATGATGATTTTCAAGTGACCACGCGGCAGCTAGTCCTGAGCCTGCAGTCTAGCAGGACGCCGCCGGACGAGCCCTGCCCGACCCGCGGGAGCGTTCAGATCGATTCCAGGTTGGCGAACTGCAGCATCAGGACCTTGCGACCGGCACGTTCGAAGTTGACCTCGACCTGCGCACCCTGCCCCTGGCCGTCGACCCGCAGCACCACGCCGTCCCCGAAGCGGCCGTGCCGGACCCGCTGGCCCAGCTTCATGCCATCGCCGCCGCTCGGCGGTTCGACGTAGCGGTCCGGATCCTTGGCGCCCTGGTAGGCGCCAGCGCCGCCCCGGCTGCCGGACCCGCCCGGGGACGGGTTGCTATAGCCGCCGCTGTAACCGGACGAGGACGACGAGGAGGAGCCGCTGCTGTAAAGCGGTCGCGACACCTGCACTCGCGGCCGCACTTCCTCGATCAGCTCGGCCGGGATCTCGGCGATGAATCGTGATGGGGTGCCGTACTGATCGACGCCGTGCAGTCGGCGCTGCTCGGCGTAGGTCAGGTACAGCCGGCGCATCGCGCGGGTGACGCCGACGTAGGCGAGCCGGCGTTCCTCCTCGAGGCCGCCGATGTCGTTGATGGAGCGCTGGTGCGGGAACAGGCCATCCTCGAGGCCGACCAGGCAGACGATCGGGAACTCCAGGCCCTTGGCCGAGTGCAGCGTCATCATCTGTACGCTGTCCTCCCATTCGCTCGCCTGTCCCTCGCCGCTTTCGAGCACGGCATGGGCGAGGAACTCGTCCAGTTCGCCCAGCTCGGAGGTTTCATCGCGGCTGAAGCCGCGGGCCGCGGAGACGAGTTCTTCGAGGTTCTCCACTCGAGCCTCGCCGCGTTCGCCCTTCTCCTTGCGGAAGTGGTCGAGCAGCCCGGACGCTGCGATGACCTTGTCGACCTGCTCATGCAGCGGCTGGCCGGCGGTCTCCCGCGCGAGTTTCTCGATCAGCGCGAGGAACGCGTGCAGCGAAGCGGCGCCCTTCGGGCCGAGGGTGCCGGCGGTGATCGCGGCGGCCGATGCCTCCCACAGGGATATCGTCTGCGCTTTAGCCATGTCGCGGACGGTATCGAGGCTCTTCGCGCCGATGCCACGGGTAGGCAGGTTGACGACGCGCTCGAACGAACCGTCATCGCGCCGGTTCGAAATCAGCCGCAGATAGGCCAGTGCGTCCTTGATTTCCGCGCGCTCGAAGAACCGCAGGCCGCCGTAAACGCGGTACGGGATGCGCGCGCCGATGAATGCCTCTTCAATCACGCGCGACTGCGCGTTGGAGCGGTACAGCACCGCGCAATCCTGCCGTCGGGCGCCGAGGCGTGTCGACTCGAGGATGCGCTCGACGACGAAGTTCGCCTCGTCGCGCTCGTTGAACGCCGCGTAGGTGCGGATTCGCTCGCCCTTCACGCCATCGGTCCACAGGGTCTTGCCCATGCGGCCGCTATTGTTGGCAATCAACGCGTTGGCGGCGTTGAGGATGGTGGCGGTAGAGCGGTAGTTCTGCTCGAGCTTATAGACCGTAGTGCCGGGGAAGTCGCGCTGGTAGCGCTGGATGTTTTCGACGCGGGCGCCGCGCCAGCCATAGATCGACTGGTCGTCGTCGCCGACCACGAATGGCAGGCTTTCCTTGCCTGCGAGCAGCCGTATCCACTGGTACTGGATCGCGTTGGTGTCCTGGAACTCGTCAACCAGCACGTGGCGGAAGCGACGCTGGTAATGGGCGAGCAGCTCCGCATGGTCACGCCATAGCTCGAACGAACGCAGCAGCAGCTCAGCGAAGTCGATGACGCCGGCGCGCTGGCAGGCATCCTCGTAGGCGGCATACACCCTGATCATCGTGCGTCGGGTCGGATCGCCGTCGTCGGAAAGCGCCTTCGGCCGCCGGCCCTCGTCCTTCTGACCGTTGATGAAGTACTGCAACTCCTTCGGGACCCAGCGGGTATCGTCCAGCTCCAGCGCCTTGACCACCTTCTTGACGACGCGCAACTGGTCGTCGGAGTCGAGGATCTGGAATGTCTGCGGCAAGCCCGCCTCGCGCCAGTGCAGGCGCAGTAGCCGGTGCGCGAGACCGTGGAACGTACCGACCCACAGCGCGCCACCTGGCAGGCCGAGCAGGTTCTCGATGCGGCCGCGCATCTCGGCGGCCGCCTTGTTGGTGAACGTGACGGCCAGCACCGAGTGGGGCGAGACGCCATCTTGCGAGATCAGCCAGGCGATGCGACTGACCAGCACGCGCGTCTTGCCGCTGCCGGCGCCCGCTAGTACGAGGATAGGGCCGGGGGTTGCGGAGACAGCCGCACGCTGCGCCTCATTGAGGTGCTTGAGTAGGTCTTCGGGTTGCACGGGCGAGAGTCTATCGAGTCGCGAGCGACTCGTCTGCGAAGCGTACGAAAGCGACGAATAGCGCGATCACGACCGGACCGAGGAACATGCCGACCATGCCGAACGCGGCCAGTCCACCGAGCACGCCGACGAATACGGCGAGCGTGGGCACCGCACCGCGCCCGGAAATTAGCAACGGCCGCAACAGGTTGTCGGCGAGGCCGACGATCAGCGAGCCCCACAGCAGCATGAACGTTCCGGCGCCGGAGTGGCCGGTGGCGTACAGCCACACGGTGGCCGGGCCCCAGACGAACGCGGTTCCGCCCACCGGCAGCACCGACACGATCGCAGCGAGCACGCCAAACACGATCGGTGACGGCAGGCCGACGAGGCGAAAGCCGATCGCCACCGAGATGCCCTGCACGATGGAGGTGGCCAGCGTGCCGAACACGACCGCGCGCGTTACATCGCCCAGATGATGCAGCAGCCGTTGCTTGCGAAAGCCCTCGATCGGAATCAGGCCCAGCACCGCCTCGAGCAGGACCCGCCCGTCGCGCAGCAGGAAGAACAGCAAAAACAAGGTCAGCGTGAAGCTGATCACCGTGCCGAACGCACCGAAGAAGGCGCGGCCACCCAGCGTCGCCAGCGGTGTGAGCAGCTGCTGCGCGCCGTTGACGGCCCAGTTGCGCAGCTGTTCTGCGGTGACTGGCAGGTGTTGCTCGGTCCAGCCGATGATTTCCTGCGCGGCGGGCAGTGCGATCAGGTCGTCGATGCTGCCGATTTGCAGGCGCTGCACGAGCCGCTGCAGCGAGGTCACCAGTAGCGCGGCCTGCGAGGCGAAGGCCGCGCCGAGCGCCATCAGCGGGCCGACCAGCACAGCGAAGCAGGTGCCGGTGAGTAGTCCGGCGCTCAGTCCGGCGCGACCGCCCAGCCGTGCCTGCAGGCGTGCCTGCAGCGGATGCATCAGGTAGGCGATCACCGTCGCCCACGCGAAGGGCGCGAGGAAGGGGCGGACGACCTTATATAAGAGGAAGGCGAGCAGCGCTGTCACGCACAGTCCAAATACCCGGCGGTAGAATGACAGCGAGGCGTCGTGATCGTTAGCGGTGCCCATAGGCGATTCTAATCCCAGAGGCGGTCGTAGTGTCGAAGCAGAGCCTGCAGTCGGGTCGGTCGGTCCTGGCCCTCAGCTGTCGCAGCACCTCGGTCAAGGCGGCGCTCGTGGATGAGGCCGGCGGTGCACTGCTGCTCGACGAGCTGCCGCTGCGGGGTGTGCAGGGTCCTGACCTCGTAGCAGTTGGTCACCGCGTGGTGCATGGCGGCGATCTCTACGGCATGCCGGTGCTGGCGGATGCCGCGGTCGAGGCTGCGATCGCCGACTTCGGCCGCTTCGTGCCACTGCACAATCCCGTCGCTCTCGAGGGCCTGCGCGCCGCGTCCGCGAGTACGCGCTGCCGCGTGAGCTTGCCGAGCGTCATGGCCTGAGTCGCTATCGGTTCCACGGGCTCAGCCACGATGCGGCGACGGTGGCCGCAAGCGGACCTTCGGCGAGGTGAAGATCCGGGTTGGCGACAACTTCCGCCTGGAAATGCACGTCGATACCGACGAGGCGAAAGCTGCCGGCATCGCGACCGATTCGCTCGCCGTCCTCGAGGGAGTCCACCACAGCGCTCGGATCGTCACCCGGCGCTGAGCGCAGGGCTTGTGTCAACCAGCTGAGTTATATTTGGTTGACACGGGTTCCTGCGCCCCGAACACTGCGCCGTCCAAGGCCAGAGCGCCCCTCAGGCGCAGCGAGGATCCCGATGACGATTCCCCTGATCGACCGCCTCGCCGCCGTTCGCCACGACTGGACCCTGGCCGAGGTCGAGACGCTGTTCGCGCTGCCGTTCGCTGACCTGCTGTTTCAGGCGCAGCGGGTCCATCGCGCACACTTCGACCCGAACCGCGTGCAGGTCTCGACGCTGCTGTCGATCAAAACCGGCGGTTGTCCTGAAGACTGCGCCTACTGCCCGCAGAGCGTTCGCTACGACACCGGTGTCGAACGCGAGGCGCTGATGCCGGTCGCCGCGGTTGCCGAGGCTGCGGCCCGCGCCAAAGCCGCCGGCGCGACGCGTTTCTGCATGGGTGCGGCCTGGCGCTCGCCGAAGGATCGGGACCTCGGCAACGTAATCGAGATGATCCGCGTCGTGCGCGAGCTGGGCCTCGAATCCTGCGCGACGCTGGGCATGCTCAGTGCGTCGCAGGCGGCGGCGCTGGCGACCGCGGGACTGGACTACTACAACCACAATCTAGATACCTCGCCGGAGTTCTACGCCGAGGTGATCACGACGCGCACCTATCAGGACCGGCTCGACACGCTCGGCCATGTGCGCGATGCGGGCATGAAGGTGTGCTGCGGCGGCATCCTCGGCATGGGGGAGAGCGGTCGCGACCGCGCCGGGCTGCTGCTGACGCTTGCGACGATGCCGACCCATCCCGAGAGCGTGCCGATCAACCAGCTGGTGCAGGTGGCCGGCACGCCGCTTGCCGGCGTTGAGGCGGTCGCGCCGCTCGACTTCGTGCGCACGATCGCGGTCGCACGCCTGACCATGCCGCGCTCCCACGTGCGCCTCTCCGCTGGCCGCGAGTCGATGAGCGACGAGCTGCAGGCGTTGTGTTTCCTCGCGGGCGCGAACTCTATTTTCTACGGCGAGAAACTGCTGACGACGACGAATCCGGATATCGAGCGGGATCGCTCGCTGTTTGCCGCGCTCGGCCTCCTCGCGGAGGAACGGGCGGAGGTGACTGCCGAGCTCGGATCCGTGCCGTGAGCGCCGCCAGTCGCGAGGCTGCGCTGACTGCGCGCCTCGCAGCCCTGGCAAGTGCGGGGTTGTCGCGTCGCCGCCGGCTGGTGGACCACTACGCGCGCCCCGACAGTAGCGTCGAAGCGATGATCGACGGCCGTCGCGTGCGCGTGTTCTGCAGCAACGACTACCTCGGTCTTGCGCGCCACCCGCGGGTGACGGCGGCTTTTGCCGCCGGCGCGCGCCGCTGGGGCGCCGGCGCCGGCGCCTCGCACCTGGTCACCGGCCACCACCTTGAGCATCACGCACTCGAGGAGGAACTGGCGGAATTCACCGGTCGTGAGCGCGCGCTGTTGTTTTCCACTGGCTACATGGCCAATCTCGCAGTTGGAACCGTGCTTGCCGGCCGTGGAGACCTCGTGCTCGAAGATCGCCTGAACCATGCCTCGTTGCTCGACGCCGGTCGGCTTGCCGGCGCGCGCTTCGAGCGCTACGAGCATGCCGATGCAGCGGATGTGGCGCGATTGCTGGCCGGGCGCGGCGCGGGCGAGGCGCTGCTGCTGACCGATGGTCTGTTCAGCATGGATGGCGACGTGGCGCCGCTGCGCGAGCTTGCGGCTGCTGCCGACCGCGCGGGTGCCTGGCTTGCCGTGGATGACGCGCACGGACTCGGCGTGCTCGGCGAACATGGCGGCGGTTCGCTCGAGCTGTGCGGGCTCGGCGCGCACGACGTGCCGGTGCTGGTGGGCACGCTAGGCAAGGCCTTCGGCACGTTCGGCGCATTCATTGCCGGTTCCGCGGCGCTGTGCGAGCTGATGGTGCACCGCGCGCGCACGCTCATCTTTACTACGGCGCTGCCGCCGGCGGTCGCTGCGGCCACGCGTGAGGCGCTGCGACGGGTTCGGCTCGAGCCGTGGCGCCGGGAACGGCTGCGCTCGCACATCGCGCGGTTGCGCGACGGCTGCGCGGCGCTCGGCGTGCCGCTGCTGCCCTCGACGACGCCGATCCAGGCGCTCGTGCTGGGCGACAACGCGACAGCGCTGGCGGCGAGCGAAGCCTTGCTCGAGCGGGGCTTGCTGGTCGCCGCGATCCGTCCACCGACGGTGCCGGTGGGCACGGCACGGCTGCGCGTGACGCTGTCTGCTGCGCACACGGAGGATGACGTCGACCGGTTGGTCGAGGGGCTCGGCGCGCTGCGGCCGGGGCTGGCCTGATGAGCCTGCATCGCGCCAGCCGAGGCGTCGGTAACGATATCGCGCTGCTGCATGGCTGGGGCCTGCACGGCGGTATCTTCGATGCTCTCGCCGAGCGGCTTGCCGAGCGGCATCGCGTGCATGTGCTGGATCTGCCCGGACATGGTCGCTCGCCGTGGGCCAAGGGGGCGGCGGACCTCGAGGGCATGGCGCGCATGGTCGCCGCGCACCTGCCCGAACGCTGCTCGCTGCTGGGCTGGTCGCTCGGTGGTCTGGTCGCGGTGCGCATCGCGACGTTGTTTCCCGAACGCGTGCCGTCGTTGGCGCTGATCGCTACCGGCCCCTGCGGCGCCAAGCGGCGTGACTGGCCGCATGGCCCCGATGAGGCGCTGCTGGCGGGACTTGCCAAGCGCCTCGAGCGCGACTGGAAGGCCACCGTGCAGGAGTTTCTGGCAATGGAAGTCCGCGGCGATGACAACGCGCTGGTCGCGCTGCGCGAACTCAAGCGCTGCGTGCAGGAGGGCGGTGCGCCGAGCACCGCGGCGCTGGCGGCGGGCCTGGCGATCCTGCGCCGCGTCGATCTGCGTGCGGAGCTGGCGATGATCCATGCACGTACCCTCGTGATCTGCGGCGAGTACGATCGGCTCACGCCGCCGGCCGCGGCACAGGCGCTCGCCGAGCGGGTCGTGGGCGCACGCTACGAAGTGGTGGCTCGCGCGGCGCATGCGCCGTTCCTGTCGCACCGCGAGCAGGTTGAGCGACTGATCAGCGATTTCTTTGGCGCGGACTGATGACCCAGATGCAACGATTCGATACTCGCGCGGTGCGGCGCGCTTTTGAGCGCGCCGCCGCGTCTTGCGACGCGGCCGACGTGATCGGCGCGCGCGCGCGTACCGAGATGCTGGCGCGCCTGGAGGGCCTGCCGCTAACCCCCGGCGTCGTGCTCGACCTCGGTGCCGGTACCGGCCAGGCGAGCCGCGCGCTGCGTGATCGCTACAAGAAGGCGCGCGTGCTGGCGCTGGATCTGTCGCGCTCGATGCTGGCGGGTGCGCGGCGTCGTGCTTCCTGGCTGCGCCGCCTCGACCTGATCTGCGCCGACGCCTGTCGCTTGCCGTTGCGCGACGCGTCCGTTGATCTGGTGTTTGCGAATCTGACTTTGCCCTGGGCCACTGATCCCGACGGCATGCTCGCCGAGGTGCGGCGCGTGCTGCGACCCCGCGGCTACCTGACGTTCTCCACGCTCGGTCCGGATACGCTCTTGGAGCTGCGCGAGGCGTGGGCGGCCGCCGACGACGCGCCGCACGTGCACCCGTTCGCCGACATGCACGACGTTGGCGATGCGCTGCTGCGCGCGGGTTTCACCGGCCCGGTCATGGACGTGGAGCGGCTGACGGTGACCTACGCCTCGCTCGAGGCGCTGTATGGCGATCTGCGGTCGGTCGGTGGCGAGAATCTGCTCGCGGCTCGCCGCCGGACGTTGACCGGCGCCGCGCGGCGGCGGCGCGCCGAGGCGCACTACCAGCAGCGTCGCGACGCCGACGGCCGGCTGCCGGCGAGCTGCGAACTGATTTACGGCCAGGCGTGGTGCCCCGACGGCACTGCCGCACCGCCGGGGGTGCCGCGCGAGACGGTGGTGCCGCTGAGCCGGCTGGGTCGCCGCGCAGGGCCTTCGGCCTGAGCGCGGCAACCTGCCGCGGGTACTTCGTCACCGGCACGGACACCGGCGTCGGTAAGACGCTGGTGTCGGCGGCGTTGCTCAGGCGGTTCGCGGCCACGGGTGCCAGAGTCGCCGGCATGAAGCCGGTGGCCTCGGGGGCGATCGCGACTGCTGCGGGCCTGCGCAACGACGACGCGCTGATCCTGTCGCGCGAAAGCTCGATGCGCTTCGCCTACGAGCTGACCAACCCCTGCGTCTACGGCCCGGCCATCGCGCCCCATCTGGCGGCTATGGCGGCCGGCGCTTCCGTTGATTTTCAGATGATCGGCTCTGCTTACCGTCAAATCGCCGATCATAGCGACATAATTGTCGTCGAAGGCGTGGGCGGTTGGGCCGTGCCGCTGGGCGAGAATCGCGATGTGGCGGATCTTGCGGCCTTGCTCGGTCTGCCGGTGATCCTGGTCGTCGGGCTGAAGCTCGGCTGCCTGAACCATGCACGCCTGACGGCCGCTGCCATCACCGCGGCCGGCAGGCCGCTCGTCGGCTGGATCGGTAGCGGCATCGATCCTGCCTTCGCCGCGGCCGAGGCGAACGTCGCGACCCTCCAAGCGCTGCTGCCCGCGCCCTGTCTGGGCATCATCCCGCCGCTGCTGTCGCCGGACGTGCGCGCCGCAGCGCGTTGTCTGCAGCTCGGACGGTTGTAGGCGTGGCGCCTTAGCGGGCGGTCAAATCCTTGTAAATACGCACTATTGTTGCGCTGCATTACGCTTTCGAGGGGGTGCCCGACGGCCCCTTAAGCGCTTCGGGGCACAGCTAGCGTGATGACTGGCAAAGCAATTCCTGTTTTCCCGGCGCGGGACCGAGGTTACACTGCGCCGCCCCCGGAGGCCGCTACCCGCAACGACTACTCGATGAGTCGCCGGGCCGGTCTGCGGCAGCGCTCGCCGTGCCGCCACGGCCAGCCTGCCACGAGCGGGGTCGCGCCGCCGCCGACGCGCCGGCCGTGATTGGACATAGATATAGAGACGACAGCGATAAGGGGCTTCGATGTTGAACCGCAAAGTGTTTAGCGCGCTCGGGGGGCTCCTCGCCGCAGTGCCTGCGCTCGCTTACGAAAGCAGCTACAACATGCCGATGGGCGTGACTGCCATCGCGCGTGAAGTGCATGGCCTGCACATGCAGATCTTCTGGGTCTGCGTCGCGATCGCCGTGGCCGTCTTCGGCGTCATGATCTACTCGATCGTGGCGTTCCGTAAGTCCAATGGCGCCGTGCCTGACCGCACGTTGCTGCACTCGACCAAGGTCGAGGTCATCTGGACCATCATCCCGGTCGCGATCCTGATCTTCATGGCCGTGCCGGCCGCGAAGACGCTCGTGAAGATGGAAGACACCCGCAACGCGGAACTCTCGGTCAAGGTCACCGGCTACCAGTGGAAGTGGCAGTACGAGTACCTCGGCAAGGGTGTCTCGTTCTACTCGTCACTCGCCACTGAATCGAACTACGCCCGCCAGCTGAACTCCGGCGTCGACGTGACGAAGGTGAAGGATTACCTGCTGGACGTCGACAACGCGATGGTCGTGCCGGTCGACACCAAGGTGCGCGTGCTGCTGACCGGTAACGACGTCATCCATTCATGGTGGGTGCCTGACTTCGCGGTGAAGAAGGATGCGATCCCTGGCTTCATCAACGAAGCCTGGTTCAAGGTCGACACGATCGGACGCTACACCGGCCAGTGCGCCGAACTGTGCGGCCGTGACCACGGCTTCATGCCGATCGTTGTCAACGTCGTGTCGAAGGAAGACTTCGCCAAGTGGCTCGCTGCCCAGCAGCAAGCCACCAAGGCCGCCACGACGACAGCGCCCGCGGCCCCTGCCGCGGCGGCGCTCTGACCGGTTTCGAGGAGTTCGAGAAAATGGCACACGCTGACACCCACGACCACCACGATCACAAGCCGACGGGCATTGGTCGCTGGCTCTTCGCGACCAACCACAAAGACATCGGCACCATGTACATGGTGTTCGCGCTGGTGATGTTCTTCATCGGCGGCGCCATGGCGCTTGGCATCCGCGCCGAGCTGTTCAAGCCTGGCATGCAGTTCTTCGACCCGGGTTTCTACAACTCGCTGGTCACCAGCCACGCACTGGTCATGATCTTCGGCGCCGTGATGCCTGCGTTCGTTGGTCTAGCCAACTGGATGATCCCGCTGCAGATCGGTGCGCCGGACATGGCGCTGCCGCGCATGAACAACTACAGCTTCTGGATCCTGCCGTTCGCGTTCACGCTGCTGCTGTCTTCGTTCTTTACCGCTGGCGGTGGCCCGGCCGGTGGCTGGACGCTGTACCCGCCGCTGTCGCTGCAGGCCGGCGATAGCTTCCCGCTGACGATCTTCGCGATCCACATGATGGGCGCCTCGTCGATCATGGGCGCGATCAACGTGATTGTGACGATCCTGAACATGCGCGCGCCCGGTATGTCGCTGCTGAAGCTGCCGCTGTTCTGCTGGACCTGGCTGATTACCGCCTACCTGCTGATCGCGGTGATGCCGGTGCTCGCGGGCGCGGTGACCATGCTGCTGACGGATCACTACTTCGGCACCAGCTTCTTCAATCCGGCTGGCGGCGGTGACCCGGTGATGTTCCAGCACATCTTCTGGTTCTTCGGTCATCCCGAGGTCTACATCCTGATTCTGCCGGCGTTCGGCATCGTCTCGGAAATCATCCCGACCTTCTCGCGCAAGCCGTTGTTCGGCTATGACGCGATGGTCTACGCGACCGCCTCGATCGCGTTCCTGTCGTTCATCGTCTGGGCGCACCACATGTTCACCGTCGGCATGCCGCTGTCGGGCCAGATGTTCTTCATGATGAGCACGATGCTGATCGCGGTTCCGACCGGCGTGAAGGTGTTCAACTGGACGACGACGATGTGGAAGGGCTCGCTGTCGTTCGAGCCGCCGATGCTGTTTGCGCTCGCGTTCCTGTTCCTGTTCACGATCGGCGGCTTCTCGGGCCTGATGCTCGCGATCGCGCCCGCCGACTTCCAGTACCAGGACACCTACTTCGTGGTCGCGCACTTCCACTACGTGCTGGTGCCGGGCGCCGTGTTCGCCATCATGGCGGGCGTGTACTACTGGCTGCCGAAGTGGACCGGCCACATGTACAGCATGTCGCTCGCCAAATGGCACTTCTGGGTGTCGACGGTTTCCGTGAACGTGCTGTTCTTCCCGCAGCACTTCCTCGGACTTGCCGGCATGCCGCGCCGCATCCCTGACTACAGCACGCAGTTCACCGACTGGAACATGGTCTCCTCGGTGGGCGGGTTCGTGTTCGGCTTCTCGCAGCTGCTGTTCGTCGCCGTGATCTGGCAGAGCGCCCGTGGCGGCGCCAAGGCGAGCGACAAGGTCTGGGAAGGCACCGATCCTGCCGGTCTGGAGTGGACGCTGCCGTCGCCGGCGCCTTACCACTCGTTCGAGACCGCCCCGGAAATCCACTAAAGGCCGTCGCGATGACTGACAAGACGCCCGCTCCCGACCAGCGCGCCCGCAACCGGCGGCTTACGCTGATGCTGTTCCTGGTCGCGGCGGGCGTCTATGCGGTCTTCATCGCCTCGACGATCCTGCACACGAAGGGCTGAGGATGTCCGGGCCACGACGTCACCGTCCGCTGATCGGCAGGCTGCTGCTGTTCACTGCCGGCAGCTTCGCGTTCGGCTTCGCGCTCGTGCCGCTATACAGCGTGCTGTGCAAGGTCTGGGATACGGGCAACCGCTGGTACGGTACCCAGACCGCGCAGGCCGCGGTGATCGAGCGGCCGGATGCCGATCGGGTCGTGACGATCGAGTTCATCGCCAGCATCCCGCATGCGGGTGACTGGGAGTTCGCGCCGCACGCAACCTCGATGCAGGTCCATCCCGGCAAGCTCTACGAAGCGACCTTCCACGCCCGTAACCTCACCGCCGCCGCCGTCGTCGCGCAGGCCGTGCCGAGCATCGCGCCGTCGTCGGTCGCCCGCTACTTCAAGAAGACGGAGTGTTTCTGCTTCAAGCCGCAGAACTTCACTGCCGGTGAGTCGCGTGAAATGCCGATCCGTTTCATCGTCGATCCGGCGCTGCCGCCGGACGTAGACCGCATCACTCTGTCCTATTCGTTCTTCGACCTGCCGCAGTCCGCGGCGGCAGGTCGGTGATTTAAGCCTTAAACCAGACTCTCCAGGAACGCCCATGGCACACGCCCATCCCGCGCCCGCCTCCGACAAGTACTACGTCCCGCATTCGAGCCCGTGGCCGATCTTCGGTTCGGTCGCGCTGTTCGTCCTGATGGTGGGCGCCGCCATGACGGTCGACCACAACAGCACCGGTCCGACGCTGCTAGGCGCCGGCTTCGTGCTGCTGCTGGTGCTGTTCTTCGGCTGGTTCGGTACCGTGATCAACGAGAACCAGGCCGGGATCTATAACCTCAGCGTCGACCGCTCGTTCCGCATGGGCATGAGCTGGTTCATCTTCTCCGAGGTGATGTTCTTCGCCGCGTTCTTCGGGGCGCTGTTCTACGCCCGTCAGTTCGCGTTGCCGTGGCTGTCGGGCGAGGGCGCCAAGCACATGACCAACGTGCTGCTGTGGAACCACTTCGAAGGTGGCTGGCCGACCAACGGCCCGATGCAGCTCGGCCCGAAGGGCGAGGGCAGCACGTTCGAGACGATTCCGGCGCTGGGCGTGCCGCTGCTGAACACCCTGCTGCTGCTCAGCTCCGGCGTCACCGTGACGATCGCTCACCACGCGCTGCGAGCCGGCCATCGCGGCGTGCTCAAGCTGTCGCTCGGCGCGACCTTCCTGCTGGGTTTCATCTTCGTCTACTTCCAGGCCTCCGAGTACCACCATGCGTACACGGAGCTGGGTCTGACGCTCGGCACCGGCATCTACGGCTCGACGTTCTTCATGCTGACCGGCTTTCACGGTCTGCACGTAACGATCGGTGCGATCATGCTGCTGGTGATCTGGCTGCGCGTCATGCGCGGACACTTCACGCCCGAGCGTCACTTCGCGTTCGAGGCCGTGGCCTGGTACTGGCACTTCGTCGACGTGGTATGGCTGGGCCTGTACCTGTTCGTTTACTGGCTCTAAAGGCCGGACGCGAGCGACTCGATCCGAACGGCCGCCGACGCGGCCGTTCTCTTTTGCGGGCGCGTGGGTCCTAGCGGCCTATGCCGTGGGGCATGATCCAGCCCTGGTGGGCGGCGAACAGCATCAGCAGCAGCAGCCCGACGGACAGGCTGATGCGCCAGGTCAGCGCACGGACCATCTTGCCGGAGTCGCCCTTGCCGGTGGTCATCAGGTAGAGCGCTCGCCCGAGGCTGAGCAGAATCGCGATCAGGAGGCCGACGACGATGAGACGAAATAGTTCCACGAGGGTCGCTCCGCTGGGAGGCTCAGTATAGTGCGATCGCTGTTCGCAGCCCGCGTGTTTGCGCCACGGCTGCTACCGACGCTGCTCGCCGGGGTGGCCTGCGCGCTGTTGGCGAGTCTCGGCGTCTGGCAGCTCGATCGCGCCGCCGAGAAGCGCGCGCTGATCGCGGCGTTCGCGGCGGGCGATGTGGCCGCGGTCGCGCTGCCGTCGTCAGCCAGCCCGCAGCCGCGTTACGCACGTGTCAGCGTCGCCGGCCATTACCTCGCCGACCGCCAGTTCCTGCTCGACAACATGACCCACGAGGGTGCCGTCGGCTATCGCGTGCTGACCCCGCTGGTCGACGCGGCGGGCGTGGTCGTGCTGGTCGATCGCGGCTGGCTGCCGGCCGGCGCGCGGCGCGATCAGCTGCCGAACGTCGCGGTCGACGTCGCGCCGCGTCAGGTGTGGGGCCGACTCGACGAACTGCCGCGTGCCGGCATCCGTCTGGACGCTGCGCCCGAGCCGGGCTGGCCGCGCCGCATCAGCTACCCGACCCGCGCTGCGCTGGAGGCCGCTGCCGGCCAGCCGCTGTACCCCCAAGTGCTGCTGCTGGATCCGGCCGCTGCCGATGGCTACCTGCGCGACTGGCGACCGGCCGGCCCCGCCCCTGAGCGCCACCTCGGCTATGCCGTGCAGTGGTTTGCCCTGTCACTGACGCTGCTGATCCTCTATATCGTCGTCAACCTCAAGCCCCGCGAGAGCCGCTAGATGAACGCCCCTTTGACTGCCGCGACCGTACGTCGCAACCGCATCCAGCTCGTACTGCTGGCGCTGATGTTCTTCGGCCCCGTTGGCCTGTCGTTCTGGATGTATTACGGCGCGCACTTCCAGACCCGCCACCTGGTCAACCACGGCGAGCTGCTCACGCCGGCAAGGCCGCTGCCGGAAGTTGCGCTCGCGACCCCTGCGGGGGTCTCGACGCCAGCACACTTCCTGCGCGGCAAGTGGTCGATCGTCTATGTGACGGGCGAGAAGTGCGATAGCAGCTGCCTGCAGGATCTGGTCGAGCTGCGCGCGGTTCATCAGGCGATGGACCGTGAGCGCGACCGGGTACAGCGGGTGCTGCTGGGTGAGCCGCCCTGCTGCACTGTCACGGAGCTGGGTCCCGAGCAGAGCGGGCTCGTGGTTGCGTGGCTGGACTCTCGCGGTGGCCGCCAGCTGCTGGCGCCGTTCCCTCAGCAGACCGCGGCGCAGCGGGCGGGCCGCACCTACATCGTTGATCCGCTTGGTAATCTTGTCATGAGCTTCGCGGTTGGCGCCGACCGCAAGGGCCTGATCAAGGATCTCGACAAGCTGCTGCGGCTGTCGCACATCGGCTAGTGGGCAGCCGGGCGCTGTAATCCCGTGTAATCCGTCAATATTCGCGACCAGTCGGATCGCATTTGCGATAGTCGATGACGCTTTTTGGCATCTTTCGGCGCCGGGAATCCCTATGCTACCGCCCTTGGCTTGCGGCGCCGCCGATCACCCGCGGGCGCCATTCTTCGATGCAGGGGGATTCGCACGTGTCCAGCGCTGAGGCCCACGAACAGGCCGCCGTCGAGTCGGCGATCGAACGCTTTGGTCAGCAGCCGGGACCGCTGTTGGTCGTGCTGCATGGCGTCCAGGATGCGCTCGGCTACATCCCACCGACCGGCATCCCGCGGATCGCCGCGGCGCTGAACCTGTCGCGCGCCGAGGTGCACGGCGTGGTCACGTTCTACCACTACTTCCGTACCCACCCGCCGGGCCGCCACGTGGTGCAGGTCTGCCGCGCGGAGGCCTGTCAGGCCCGCGGTGGCGCGGCGCTCGAGGCGCACGCGAAGGCGCGTCTGGGCATCGATTTCCACGAGACCACCGCCGATGGCGCGACCACCCTCGAGGCGGTCTACTGCCTGGGCAACTGCGCGACAGGTCCGGCGGTCCGCATCGACGGTCGCTTGCACAGCGCAGTGACTCCCGCTCGCTTCGACGCGCTCGTTGCCGGCCAGGAGGCCAAGTGATGGCCACCCGGATCTATGTCCCCAAGGATGCGACTGCGCTGTCGCTGGGCGCCGATGAGGTCGCCGCGGCGATCGCAGCGGCGGCGAGCTCCCACACGCTCGTACGCAACGGCTCGCGCGGCATGCTCTGGCTCGAGCCGCTGGTCGAGGTCGAGACGCCGGCCGGCCGCGTCGGCTACGGCCCGGTCGCCGCGGGCGACGTGCCCGGCGTGCTTGCTGCCATTGCCAATGAGGGTGCGCACCCGTTGTGCATCGGCCTGGTGGAAGAGCATCCGTACCTGAAGAGCCAGCAGCGCCTGACGTTTGCACGGGTCGGCGTCGTCGACCCCGCTTCGGTCAGCGACTATCTGGCCCACGGCGGCTACGAGGGTCTGCAGAAGGCGCTCGCGATGGCACCGGCGGAGGTGGTCAAGACCGTGACCGACTCGGGTCTACGTGGCCGCGGCGGCGCGGCGTTCCCGACCGGCATCAAGTGGAAGACCGTCCACGACCAGCTGGCGCCGCAGAAGTACGTGACCTGCAACGCTGACGAGGGCGATTCGGGCACCTTCGCCGACCGCATGCTGATGGAAGGCGACCCGCTCACGCTCATCGAGGGCATGACGATCGCCGCCGTCGCAGTTGGCGCGACGCAGGGCTACATCTATTGCCGCGTCGAATACCCTGAGGCGATCGCAGCGCTCAGGACCGCGATTGCGGCCGCTAACGCGGCCGGTTACCTCGGCGCCAACCTCTGCGGTAGCGGCAAGCAGTTCGACCTCGACGTGCGCGTCGCGGCAGGTGCGTATATCTGCGGTGAAGAGACCTCGATGCTCGAGAGCCTCGAGGGCAAGCGCGGCGAAGTGCGCGTTCGTCCGCCGCTGCCGGCAATCAAGGGCTTGTTCGGCTGCCCGACCGTCGTCAACAACGTGATCTCGCTCGCCTCCGTGCCGGTGATCCTCGCCAAGGGCGCCGAGCACTACAAGAACTTCGGTGTCGGCCGCTCGATGGGCACGCTGCCGTTGCAGCTGGCCGGCAACCTCAAGCGCGGCGGCCTGGTCGAGCGTGCCTTCGGCGTGACGCTGCGCGAGCTGCTGTACGACTACGGCGGCGGCTCGGTCTCCGGCCGCCCGCTGAAGGCAGTGCAGGTCGGCGGTCCGCTCGGCGCGTACGTGCCGGTCGCGCATTTCGACACCCCGATCGACTACGAAGCCTTCGCCGCGGTCGGCGCGCTGGTGGGCCATGGCGGCATCGTCGCATTCGACGACAGCGCGGATATGGCCCAGCTCGCCCGCTACGCATTCGAATTCTGCGCGGTTGAGTCTTGCGGCAAGTGCACGCCGTGCCGAATCGGCTCGACTCGCGGCGCGAACGTCATCGACGGCATGCTGGCGGGCGATCGCCCGGACGAGCAGCGCCGCCTGCTGGACGATCTGTGCGAGACGATGATTCAGGGCTCGCTGTGCGGCCTGGGTGGCATGACGCCGTTCCCGGTGCAGAGTGCGCTCAAGCATTTTCCGGAAGATTTCGCGCCGCGCCGCCGGCACTGACACCGACGCAGCCACCAGGGAAGCACCTGCATGTACGCAATCGACCACCACGACCTCGGCACGCCGCCGTCCACGTCGCAGACGATGGTCAGCATCGAGATCGACGGCCGCCCGTTCGCCGTGCCCGAGGGCACCTCGGTGATGCGCGCCGCCGCGCTCGCCGGCGTCAGCATCCCGAAGCTGTGCGCCACTGACAGCCTGAAGTCATTCGGCTCCTGCCGCCTGTGCCTGGTCGAGATCGAGGGCCGCAAGGGCTACCCGGCTTCGTGCACCACGTTGGTTGCCGACGGCATGAAGGTGCGTACCGAGAGCGACAAGCTCCATCAGCTGCGCAAGGGTGTGGTTGAGCTGTACGTCTCCGAGCATCCGCTTGAGTGCGAGGGCTGCCCGGCCGACAAGCACTGCGAATTGCAGGACATGGCCGCGGTGCACGGCGTTACCGGTAGCCCGTACATCGCAGGCGACAGCTGCCCGCCGCGCGTGACCGCCGAGTCGCGTGCCATCTCGTACCAGACCGATACCAGCAACCCGTACTTCAACTTCAATCCCGAGCTGTGCATCGTCTGCTCGCGCTGCGTGCGCGCCTGTGACGAGACCCAGGGCACGCTCGCGCTGACCATTTCCGGACGCGGGCTCGCCTCGCAGGTCGCCGCCAGCCAGTCCGAGTCGTTCGTTGAATCCGAGTGCGTCTCCTGCGGTGCTTGCGTCGAGGCCTGCCCGACCGCCGCACTGTCGGAGAAGTCGCTGCTGAGCTTCACCAAGCCTACCCAGGCGATCACGACCACCTGCGCCTACTGCGGTGTCGGCTGCTCGCTGAAGGCAGAGGTTGCCGACGGCAAGGTCGCGCGCATGGTGCCGAACCGTGACGGTCACGCGAACCAGGGCCACGCTTGTGTGAAGGGTCGCTTCGCCTACGGCTATGCGACCCACGCAGACCGGCTGACCAAGCCGATGATCCGCGCGACCTTGTCGGATCCCTGGCGTGAAGTGTCGTGGGACGAGGCGATCGGTCACGCCGCCAGCGAGTTCAAGCGCATCCAGGCCAAGTATGGTCGCGGCGCGGTCGGCGGCATCACCTCCTCGCGCTGCACCAACGAGGAGACCTGGCTGGTCCAGAAGCTCGTGCGTGCCGCGTTCGGCAACAACAATGTCGACACCTGTGCGCGCGTCTGCCACTCGCCGACCGGCTACGGCCTCAAGCAGACCCTCGGCGAGTCCGCTGGCACGCAGGCGTTCACGTCGGTCATGAAGGCCAACGTGGTGCTGCTGATGGGCGCCAACCCGACCGAAGGGCATCCGGTGTTCGCCTCGCAGCTCAAGCGCGCACTGCGCGCTGGCGCGAAGCTGATCGTGATTGATCCGCGCGAGATCGCGCTGGTCAATGGCCCGCACATCAAGGCTGAGCACCACCTGCAGCTGCGCCCTGGCACCAACGTCGCGATGATCAATGCGCTGGCGCATGTGGCCGTCACCGAGGGCTTCGTCAAGGACGACTACGTCGCGGCGCGCTGCGAGATGGCGTCGTTCAACAAGTGGCGCGAGTTCGTCGCGCAGGAGCGCAACTCGCCTGAAGCGGTGGAGGCTGTGACCGGCGTGCCGGCCGCGAGCGTGCGTGCTGCGGCGCGCCTGTATGCGAGCGCGGTGAACGGCGCGATCTACTACGGCCTGGGCGTTACCGAGCACAGCCAGGGCAGCACCACGGTGCTGGGCATCGCGAACCTCGCGATGGCCACCGGCAACATCGGTCGCGAGGGCGTGGGCGTCAACCCGCTGCGTGGCCAGAACAACGTGCAGGGTTCCTGCGACATGGGTTCGTTCCCGCACGAGCTGCCGGGCTACCGGCACGTCTCCGACAACGCGGTGCGTGGCTCGTTCGAGGCGGTCTGGGGCGTCACGCTCGACAACGAGCAGGGCCTGCGCATTCCGAACATGTTCGAAGCGGCGCTCGATGGCACGTTCAAGGGCATGTACATCCAGGGCGAGGACATCGCACAGTCGGATCCGAACACCCAGCACGTAGTCGCTGCGCTGACGTCGCTCGAGTGCCTGGTGGTGCAGGACATCTTCATGTGCGAGACCGCGAAGTTCGCGCACGTGCTGCTGCCGGGCTCGTCGTTCCTCGAGAAGGACGGCACCTTCACCAACGCCGAGCGGCGCATCTCGCGCGTGCGCAAGGTCATGGAGCCGCTGCCGGGACTCGCCGACTGGGAAGTCACGATGCGCCTGGCGAACGCGCTTGGTCATCCGATGCACTACGACCATCCGTCGCAGATCATGGCGGAGATCGCGAGCCTGATGCCGACCTTCACCGGCGTCACGTACGAGAAGCTCGAGCGCCTGGGCAGCATCCAGTGGCCGTGCAACGACGCCGCGCCCGAGGGCACGCCGACGATGCACATCGACCAGTTCGTGCGCGGCAAGGGCAAGTTCTTCGTCACCGAATATGTGCCGACCCGCGAGCGCTCCAGCTCGCGCTTCCCGCTGCTGCTGACGACCGGTCGGGTGCTCACCCAATACAACGTCGGCGCGCAGACCCGCCGCACCGAGAACAATGTCTGGCACAGCGAGGATCGCGTCGAGATCCACCCGCACGATGCCGAGAATCGCGGCATCGCCGATGGCGACTGGATCGGCATCACCAGCCGTGCTGGTGAGACGGTGCTGCGCGCGCAGGTCACGGATCGCGTGCAGCCGGGCGTGATCTACACGACGTTCCACTTCCCGGAGTCCGGCGCGAACGTCGTGACCACCGAGAACTCGGACTGGGCGACCAACTGCCCTGAGTACAAGGTCACCGCCGTTGAGGTGGTGAAGGTCGACAAGCCGCTCGACTGGCAGATACGCTTCCGCCAGAACCGCGATGCCCGCCTGCCGTCCCGGCACAAGGCCCCGGCGGCCGTCTGAGCACGGCCGTCGCACGATTCGAGGATTAGTTCAGATGCATGCCGAGCAGCTGGTACAGATGGTGAATGACATCAGCGCGTTCTTCGCGCCGCAGTTCCCGGAAGCCGAGGCCGCCGCCGAGGTCGCCGGCCACCTGAAGCGGCAGTGGGAGAAGCGCATGCGGCTGCAGATCGTCGAGATCCTGAACTCCGGCGAAGGCGCGTTCAGTCCGGTCGGCCGGGCTGCGATCGCGCTGCTTGCCGCCGAGGCAACACGCCCGGCGGGGTAGCGTCCGGGCGCCGAATCCGCGAAACTCGGCCTCCCGGCAACGGGTGGCGGATGGGCGGGTTCCCTTGCAGTACTCCAATTCCCTGAACTGGTTCCGACGCGCGGCACGCATTGCCGCGCTCCTTGCCGCGATTGTCGTGGTGGTAGGCGCGTGGGTGCGCCTGACGGATGCGGGTCTGGGTTGCCCTGACTGGCCCGGTTGCTACGGCCATTTGCACCCCGCGCAGGTCCTCGACCGGCTTGCGGACGCTAACGCCGCTTTCCCCAGCCGACCGTTCGAATACCAGAAAGCGCTGCACGAGATGGTGCATCGCTACATTGCCTCGACGCTGGGGCTGCTGATCCTGGCGCTGGCCGGCTTCGCCTGGTGGAACCGCCGCGATCCCAGCCAGCCGAAGGTACTACCGGCCGTGCTGGTGGGCCTGGTCTGCGTGCAGGGTGCGCTCGGTGCATTCACCGTCACGCTGCTGCTCAAGCCGCTGATCGTCACGCTGCATCTGCTTGGCGGGCTGTCGACGCTGGGGCTGCTGTGGTGGCTGTCGCTAGCGCCTGCTCGACGCGACGCCAAAGCTGCCGAGCGGCCGGTACGGCGCCTCGCAGTGATCGCCTTCGCCGCGCTCGTGGTGCAGCTGATGCTCGGCGGCTGGACCAGTACCAACTATGCCGCCGTCGCCTGCCCGGACTTCCCGACCTGTCAGGGCCAGTGGCTCCCGCAGACCGAGTTCTCGACCGCCTTCGCGCTGTCGCATGGTCCGGGCATCGACTATGCCGGTGGCGTGCTCGCGCAGCCCGCCCGGACCGCGATTCATTTCAGCCACCGGATCGGGGCGCTGGTGGTGGGCAGCTTGCTGCTGCTGCTGTCGCTCAGCGCCTGGCGGCGCGCCCAGAACGGCGCCGTGCGCCTTGCGGCCGTGGCCGTTGCTGCCGCCGTCGGGCTGCAGTGGCTGATCGGCATGAGCCTCATCTGGCGTGGATTTCCGCTATGGCTGGGGACCTCGCATAACGCCGGTGCGGTGCTGCTGCTACTGGCGACGCTGACCCTGCTGCGACAGCTGTGGCCAGCCACAAGCGCGATCCGCTTCTCCAGCGCCGACGGGCGTCGGCAGAGCGCCCGCCCGCTGCGCTGACGGGCCACGCCTTCGTGATAGGCTGCGCCCCCCGCCATCCGACCCAGGCCTGACACGGCCTCCAGTGCCCGCCGCCCATGGCCTCCAACCCTGACATTCCGCCGATGACCGCCAAGCGCCCCGGCTGGCGCGAGTTCCTGGAGCTGACCAAGCCCAAGGTTGTGCTGCTGATCGCGTTTACCGCGGTGGTTGGCATGTTCCTGGCAGCGCCCGGGATGCCGCCGCTGAAGGCCTTGCTGATCGGCACGTTCGGCATCTGGCTCGCGGCCTCCTCAGCGGCCGCGATCAACCATGTCATTGACCAGCGCATCGACAGTGAGATGGCGCGTACTCGCCATCGGCCGTTACCGGCCGGTTCGATGCTCGAATCGCAGGCGGTTGCGTTTGCGCTGGTGCTGGCGGCGCTGTCGATGGGGTTGCTGACTGTTTACGTCAATGTGCTGACTGCGGCGCTGACCTTCGGCAGCCTGATTGGCTATGCGATTGTCTATACCGTGTGGCTCAAGCGCGCGACGCCGCAGAACATCGTGATTGGCGGCGCCGCTGGCGCCGCGCCGCCGGTACTTGGCTGGGCGGCGGTGACCAACACGATCGACCCGAACGCGTTGCTGTTGTTCCTGATCATCTTCGCGTGGACGCCGCCGCACTTCTGGGCACTGGCGATCGCTCGCCGCGACGAGTACGCCAAGATCGGCATGCCGATGCTGCCGGTTGCCTACGGCGTGGAGCTGACGCGGCTGCACATCCTGCTGTACACGGTGATCCTGACGCTGGTCACGGTGCTGCCCTGGTTGACCGGCATGTGCGGGCTGATCTACGTCTGTGCAGCGCTGGTGCTGGACGTGATGTTCCTGCGGCTCGCATGGCAGTTGTACCGCACGCATGCGACGGACTTGCCGATGCGCACGTTCCGCTGGTCGATCAGTTACCTGATGTACCTGTTCGCGGCGCTGCTGGTCGATCACTACGTCCACATCCGGATCTAAGCCGGACTGCCGAGGCCCTCGTCCGTCCTAACGGGCGCCGACGGCGGCGTCCGACACGTACGGGTTAGAGCGCCGTTCTGCGCCGAAGGTCGACACCGGTCCGTGCCCTGGCAGGAACTGCACCTCGTCGCCGAGCGCGAACAGCTTGTCGCGAATCGAGGAAATCAGCTGGGCGTGGTTGCCGCCGGGGAAATCCGTGCGGCCAATCGATCCTTTGAACAACACATCGCCCACCACCGCGAAGCGACTCGGCGGGTGATAGAACACCACATGGCCCGGCGTGTGGCCGGGGCAGTGATACACCTCGAACTCAAGCCCACCCGCCGTGACGCGGTCGCCGTCGACCAGCCAGCGATCCGGTTCGAAGCCGCCTTCGCTGGGAATTCCGAACATCTTTCCTTGTTCGGCAAGCTGTTCGATCCAGAATCGATCCCCCTCGTGGGGCCCCTCGATCGGTAGCTTGAGCCTGCGGGCGAGTTCCGCGGTCGCCCCCGCGTGGTCGATGTGCGCGTGCGTCAGCAGAATTTTCTCAAGCGTTATTCCGGCCTTTTCGGCCGCCGCGATGATCTGCTCGATGTCGCCACCCGGGTCGACGACGGCGCCGGTCATTGTCGCTGTGTTCCACAGCAGCGAGCAGTTCTGCTGGAAGGCGGTGACGGGGATGACGGCAACCTTGAGCGCGGCTGCGGCGGAGGCGGGCGGATGCATGGCCGACACGATGCCAGACCCAAGGGTCAGACAGAAGCCCCTGGCGGCCGGCGGAACGCATCGACCAGTCCTTGCAGGCGCGGCGCGACCGCGCTGATCAGCGGCCACAGGGCGAGCGCACGCATGCCGAGCTTGAGAACATGGCGCGGACGGCCGATGACCATGAATGCTGCCACCCCGACGAGCAGCGCGCGCGCCGTGCCCGAGCGGGCGACCGCAACGAGCCGGTCGGCGGCCTGCAGGCGTGCGCTGATCGCGCGCGCATCGGCGCCGATCGAGGCGCGCAGCTCCTCGCTGCGCGCGCATAGCGCCTCCCGGCGCAGGGCCAGTAAGCGGAACTGATCGTTCACGGCGAGTTCCCGCGCAATGTCGCGGCGTCACGCGCAAGCTCACCAGCGGTTGCCTCAAAGAACCGTGGGCGCCGCTGCAGCAGGCGGCGTACGCCAAGCCAGGCAAACAGCGCGATCAGCGCGAACGTGCCGGTGACCAGGCCCGCAGCCAGCAGCCGGTGATCGTCCCAGAACGCGATCACGACCGTTAGCGCCAGCAGCAGCACCGTGAGCGAGGCGAAAAAAATCGCAGTGATCGACCACAGCAGTACAGAGCATACGTACTCGAACTGCTCTTCGAACTCGAGCGAGATGAGCTCGAGGCGCATCTGCGCCAGCGCGAGTAGGGTTGCCGCCATGCGCCTGAGTGATGCGAAAAGTCCCGCTTCGGGCAGCTCGTCCGCCATGTTCAGCGCCGTCCCAGCAGCACGCCGATCACGAGCCCTGCGACCGCTGCGATGCCCAGCGACTGCCACGGGTTGTCGCGCACGTAGCGATGCGCGTCGTCGGCCACCGCCTTGGCCTGTGCGCCGAACGCATGCTCCAGCGACTCAAGTCGTGCGCGCGCCTGCTCGATCGTGCCAGTGGCTTTTTCGCGCATTGAATGCGCCCGCTCGTCGGCCGAATGGGCGGTAGCGCTGAGCAGTGCCTCGGCATCGGCGACCACGGCGCGCAGGTCGTCGATCAGCTGGCGGGTGTTTGTTTCGCTCATGACGCCGCTCCACGATGCTAGGGACAGGGGCCGATGGTACCGCCGCGAGGCCTCTGTAGGCATCCGAAGATGCCGTGGGTGGCTAGCGCCTTGGTTGCAGGGCGAACCAGTCGCGCAACAGGACGGCCGCCCGGGCGGCCTCGCCCGCTGCTACCGCAAACGACAGGCGCATCGATCCATGACCCCCGACCGGTCGAAGTCCAGCCCGGGTGCGGCGGCCACGCCGGTGTTTTCCAGCAGGCGCACACAGAACGCGAGGCTATCGTCGGTCAGATGTGCGACGTCGAGGTACAGGTAGAAGGCGCCCTGCGGCGCGACGATTCCAGCGATGCCGGCGGCTGACAGCTCCGTTAGCAGCGAATCTGGTGCTCCTGCCGCCGCCCCGACACGCGCGATCCTTAGCCTTGCGTGGACGGGGTGTCCGGCTCGGCCGCGCGTGCCGTGGTGATGGCTCGTTCCCATGTACGCTAAAAACTCAGCCGCAGCTCCTTGTGTTAGCGCAACTGTCGCAGCGGGGCCAGCGCGTCACTGCGCTTCCGTCGGTTGGCGCGGTAGACGTCGACGGCGGCCGCCAGCTCCGCCGGATCGTCGAACGCGGCCAGCGCCGCCTTCTGCGCTAGTGCAGGAGGCGTCAGGAAGCAAAAGCATCGTGCGCAGCGCTGTGCTATTAACAGTACTGCAGCGGCGATGGAGCGGGCACATGAACTTCAGTGGCGACGAAATAGATCTTGCGGGCGTGCTCGCGCTGAACCGTGGCAGCGAGGAAGAGACCTCGCCCCTAGATGCCGACGCCTTGAGCGTGCTGCTGCTGCAGGCGTTTCACGTCGGCCTGCGCGACGCTGGGCGTTCGGCGTTCCTGATCGCGCTCGACCAGGATGCGGACTACGCCAGCCCGAACTTCCACTGGTTCCGTGAGCGTTACCCGCGCTTTGTCTACGTGGACAGGATCATCGTCAGTGCGGCGGCGCGCGGCCAGGGCTCGGCGCGTTCATTGTACGAAGAACTGTTCGGCGTCGCGCAACGCGCAGCTCACACGATGGTCTGCTGCGAGGTGAACCTGCTGCCGCCCAATCCTGGCTCGCAGCGTTTCCACGCCGCGCTTGGCTTCGAGGAGGTGGGTCGTGCGGCGCCGTACGGCACCGAGAAGCAGGTGCAATACCTGCTGCGGCCGATCGGTCGGCAGGCTTAGGTGCCGCGCTGCGGGCGACGGGGCCGTGACCCCGCCACCTGCGTTCGTCTCATTCGATGTCGAACTTGACGCCCTGCGCGAGCGGCAGGGTCGCGGAGTAGTTGACCGTCTGGGTCTGGCGGCGCATGTACGCTTTCCACGCGTCGGAGCCAGACTCCCGGCCACCGCCAGTTTCCTTCTCGCCGCCGAACGCACCACCAATCTCGGCGCCGCTAGGCCCGATGTTGATGTTGGCGATGCCGCAGTCGCTGCCTTCAGCGGACAGGAACAGCTCCGCCTCCGACAGGTTCTGCGTGATCAGTGACGACGACAGGCCCTGGGTGACCGCGTTGTTGGCCGCGATGGCCTCCTCGATCGTGCTGTAGCGGAACACGTACAGGATTGGCGCGAAGGTTTCCTTCAGCGACACCTCGATCGGGCCTGCGAGCTCGACCAGCGCCGGACGCACGTAGTAACCGCCATCTAGACCGGCGACGTGGACGCGCTCGCCGTGGTGAACGATGCCACCGGCGGCCTTGGCCGCGGCCAGCGCCGTCTGCATGGCCTCGAACGCCGCTGCGTCGACCAGCGGACCTACCAGCGTGTCGGCGCCTTGTGGGCTGCCGACGCGCAGGCTGCCGTAGGCGCGCTTCAGGCGCGTCATGATGGCGTCGTAGCGGGAGTCGTGCACGTACAGGCGCCGCAGCGTGGTGCAGCGCTGGCCGGCGGTGCCGGCTGCCGCGAAGGTAATCGCGCGGACGGCGAGGTCCTCGGCGGCAGTCGGCGAGACGATCATCGCGTTGTTGCCGCCCAGCTCCAGCAGCGTGCGGCCAAAGCGACCGGCGACCTTCACGCCGACGTCGCGGCCCATGCGGGTGCTGCCGGTCGCCGAGATCAGCGGCAGGCGAGTGTCTTCAGCCAGCCACTCGCCGACCGGGCGGTCGCCGTGCAGCAGTGCCGACAGGCCAACGGGCGCATCGGCGAAGTTCGCGATAACCGACTCCAGCACGCGATGCAGCGCCAGCGCGGTGAGTGGGGTCTTCTCGGATGGCTTCCACAGCACGGTGTCGCCGCAGACCAGCGCGAGAGCCGCGTTCCAGCACCACACCGCCATCGGGAAGTTGAACGCGGTGATGATGCCGACCGGGCCCAGCGGCTGCCAGCGCTCGAGCATGTGGTGATGCTTGCGCTCCGAGGCGATCGTCAGGCCATACAGCTGGCGCGACAGTCCGACGGCGAAATCGCAGATGTCGATGACTTCCTGCACCTCGCCTGCAGCTTCGCTGCCGATCTTGCCGACCTCGAGCGTGATCAGCTCGGCGAGCGCCGGCTTGTGGTGGCGGACCGCCTCGCCGAACAGTCGTACCAGCTCACCGCGGCGCGGTGCGGGCACGGCGCGCCAGGCCTGGAACGCCTCGGCCGAGCGGGCGACCGTGGCGTCGTACTGGGCGCGTGAGATACGCGGCAGGCGCGCCAGCACACGACCATCTATAGGCGAGCGGCTCTCCAGCTCGCCGGTGGTCAGGGTCGTGAGGTCAAAGCCGACCTCGGCAAGGCTAGCCAGCGCGCTCACGAAGCGGCCCGCAGCAGCGCGGCCTCCGCGGCGGTGGAGCCAGTGTCCGCATAGGCGCGGCCGAAGCGGTTGGCTAGGAACTCATCGAGGCGGATGTCCTCCTGGCGCACGAAGCCCTGCTGCGGCAGACGGCCTGCAACCAGCAGATCGAGCACCGCACACACTGCCGAGGCGGTGGTGGTCTGGATTGCAGTCCATTCACGACCGGCGAGCAGCTGCGGATAGACGCTGTGTGCGTAGGACTCCTGCCAGGTACGGCCATTGCGCTGGCCGGTCGCGGTCACGAAGATCACGACGACGTCCTGACGCGTGCCAGGAATGGCGTACTCGAGCACCTCGGCGAGAGTCGCCGGGCGCTCGGCAAGGCGCAGGTCCTGCAGCAGGAGCTTCATCACGTCACGGTGGCCCGGATAGCGGATCGTGCGGTAGTTGAGGCTGCGCACCTTGCCGTCGAGCGTCTCGCACAGGGTGCCCAGTCCGCCGGAGGTGTTGAACGCCTCGTACTGCACGCCGTCGAGCGCGAAGTGCTCGAGCTCCTCCAGCGGCGGCACGGTGGTGAGTCGGCCGCCGACGATTGCCTCGCACGGCTGGCAGTATTCATTGATGACGCCGGCTGTGCTCCAAGTGAGGTTGTAGCCGAGCGCGTTGGACGGAAACTGCGGCAGCGCGCCGACGCGCATGCGCAGCGTGTCGAGCTTCTCGAAGCGGCGCGCGAGGTCCATGCCTACGATCGAGATGAAGCCAGGCGCAAGGCCGCACTGCGGGATCAGCGCGTGCGTGGCGGTCTTGGCGAGTTCCTTGACCGTCTGGGTCGTCTTCACGTCCTCGGTCAGGTCCAGATAGTGGATGTGCGCTTCGTGGGCTGCTTCCGCGATCGCGGCGGTGACCGAGTAGGGGGCGGCGCTGACGACGGCGTAGCGGCCTTTCATCGTCGCGACCAGCGCGGCGCGGTCGGTCGCAGAGATCTGCAGCGTATCGAGCCCGGGACGGACGGCTATGGCGCTGAGCGCCGCCGCGGATTGGTCCGCGACCGTGACGGTGTAATCGCCGGTGCTGACCAGCAGTTCGCCGATCATCGAGCCGATATGACCGGCGCCGGCCACCAGGATGTTCTTCATGGGCTATGCCCCTCTTACAAAAGTTGCCCAGTGTGGGGCCCGCAATCGTTGATTTGAAGTGGTAATCTGACGACAATGACGCCTTGATTCGTCATTTTAACGATAGGATCATGCTAAATGACGACAGATGACGCCGATGGCCCGCTGCTGAGCCTGCTGCGCGAGAACGCCCGGATGTCGACGGCGGCGCTGGCGCGCCGGCTGGGCGTTGCCCGCTCGACCGTGCAGAGCCGGCTTGAGCGATTGGAGCGCAGCGGCGCGATCCGCGCCTATACCGTCGAGCTGGGGCCCGCGCTGCGCGGCCGGCAGGTGCAGGCGCACGCGATGATCGCAGTCGACCCTGCGCAGCAGTCGGCGGTCGAGCGCAAGCTGCGTGCCATGCCTGCGGTCACGACCTTGCTGACGGTCAGCGGTCCGTACGACCTGATCGCGATGCTGGCTGCCGAGTCCACCGAAGCGCTGGATGCGGCGCTGGATGAGGTGCGGGCCTGCCCGGGCGTCAAGTCGACGACCACCTCGATCGTGTTGTCCCGCCGCTTCGAGCGCTGAAGATCTTTTAGCGTCTGGGCAGGAAGATCTCGGCCAGCATGCAGCGGATGCCGCCGCCGCCGACGTGTTCGATCGTCTCGACGCTGCACGGCACTGGCCGCGCGTGCTGCTCGAGCAGCACCCGCTGGGCGCGCGTCAGGCTCGCCCAGGCGCGTCGTGACAGCGCGACCAGCGGTCCCTGCTTCCCGCCATCCAGGAACAGCAGGTTGCCGGCGAACTCGCCGACCTGCTCGGCGCTGAGGTCGAGCAGCTGCTTGTTGCTGCGTTCGAGGGCGTCAAACACGCGCCGTAGCCCTGCCCCAGGGGCCACCATGCCGCTGGCGAGCACAGCGATCGAAGGTCCCACGGCCATCAGCACGTTGGTGTGATAAATCTCGCGGCCAGCCGTATCGTAGGCATTGAACAGTATCGGTTCGTAGCCGAGCGCCGTGCATACCGCCGTCACTGCCTCGTCATGGGTGCGCGCCGAGCGCGACGCGTAGGCCAGGCGTGCCTCGCGATCGAGTACGAGGCTGCCGGTGCCTTCGACGATCTGTCCGCGCCCCTCCAGACCGGTGAGGTCGAGCAGCTGGGTGATCTGCCAGCCATGCTGGGCGGCGAGCGCCACGAGCAGCTCGGGCCGCCGTTCGCGTCGGCGGTTCGGGACCGCCATCGGGTACAGCACGATGCGCCCGTCCGCGTGGGTCGTGAACCAGTTGTTAGGGAACAGTGCGTCCGGGGTATCGGCGGCCTCGTCAGCCGGCGTGACGACGACCTCGACGCCGGCCGCTGCGAGCACATTGGCGGCCGCATCAAACTCCGCCTGCGCCGCCGCCAGCATTGCCGTCGCCGAGGCGCTGATGACATGCTGGAACGGGTTGGTGGCGAGCGTCTCGGGATTGGCGCAGAAGGTCGCCGGCCGGACCATCAGCACCGTCCGGGCGCACTGCGCCTCAGCGGGCTGTCGCGACCCGTCCGCGCTGACGCTCATGACAAAAACTCTTTATTAATCAATTTTATGGCGCTCTTAAATGCCCCACGACCAAGGTTGCCGCAACGGTCATCATAGCCAAAGCCGCCGCGCTACCGCAGCGTCTGTGGCCGCCGATGCGCACTCAAACGCTTTGCGCTAACGTCTGCCTCGTGCCGATCCAAGGAGAACATGGATGTTGACCCCAATGAGATCAACCTGGGCCGCGGCGGCGAGTTTGTTGCTGCTGGCTGGCTGCGGCGGAGGCGGCGGAGGCGGCAGCACTCCGATCGTGACCGGGCCACCGGCAAATCCCGTCTGGACTCCCGGTCATTACGATCCGCCTGCGACGTTCGCGGCGCATTGCGCGTTACCGCGCAGCGGCGTCGATCCGTATCTGGGCACCGCGTATCCCGATCGTGCTGGCTCCACGGCCTGGGAGAACCATTGGATTCGCGCCTGGAGTCAGGCGTACTACCTCTGGTACCGCGAGCTGCCGGACCTGGATCCAGCCGCCTACTCAACCACCGCGGCCTACTTCAAGCTGCTGAAGACCCCGGCGGTGACCGCGGCGGGCACGGCGAAGGATCACTTTCATTTCACCTACTCGACTGCGGCGTGGGAGTCCTTCGTGACCTCCGGCGTGCAGCTGGGCTACGGCGCGACCTGGGCATTCATCGCGGTTGCGCCGCCGCGTGAGCTGGTGGTCGCGTACACCGAACCCAACTCACCCGCTGCCAACGCCGGCTTGCTGCGCGGCGACTCAGTGCTGCAGATCGACGGCATCGACCTGGTTCACGCCAACGATCAGCCGAGCATCGATCGCCTGAATGCAGCGCTGAGTCCGTCGAGCAGCGGCGCCTCGCATACCTTTACGGTTGTCGACGCGCTGGGCGGCAATCAGCGCACAGTCACCCTTGCCGCCGCCAACGTGACCTCGACGCCGGTGCAGAACGTCAAGACCCTGACGATCCCAAACGGCATCGTGGGCTACCTGACCTTCAACGATCACATCCAGACCGCCGAAGGACTGTTCCGCAGCGCCGTGCAGCAGCTGGGGACGGCGCAGGTCACCGATCTGGTGCTGGACATGCGCTACAACGGCGGCGGTCTGTTGAGCGTCGCCAGTGAGGTCGGCTACATGATCGCCGGCCAGGCGCAGACCAATGGCCGGACGTTCGAACTGATCCAGTTCAACGATAAATATCCGAACACTGATCCGATCACCGGAGCCGCGCTCGCGCCGACGCCGTTCTACTCGAGCGTGAATGGCTCGACCCTGCCGTCGCTGAACCTGAGTCGTGTGTTCGTGCTAACCAGCAACGATACCTGCTCCGCCAGCGAATCCGTCATCAACGGCCTGCGCGGCGTCGGCGTGACGGTGGTGCAGATTGGCTCGCAGACCTGCGGCAAGCCTTATGGGTTCTATCCCGAGGACAACTGCGGCACGACGTACTTCTCGATTCAGTTCAAGGGCGTCAACGCGCTTGGCTTCGGCGACTACACCGACGGCTTTGTGCCCCAGAATGCCACTGCCCAGAATGGCGGCGTGCCGTTGCCCGGCTGTTCGGTGGCTGACGACTTTGGCCACGCACTGGGCGATCCAGCCGAGGCGCGGCTCGCCGCCGCGCTAAGCTATATCCAGAGCGGCTCCTGCCCAAGCCCGAGTGGCCTTGGGGCACCCGGTACGGTGTCGATGCAGGCGCACGTGATGAAGCCGGTCTGGTTGATGAATCGCATCCTGCGTCGGCCGCGCTGACGCGGCCGACGGACGAACCCGAGAGAGAACCCATGGCCTACGATCCCAACAACATTTTTGCCCGCATCGTGCGCGGCGAAATCCCCTGCGTGCGCGTCTACGAGGATGCCGACACGCTGGCGTTCATGGACCTGATGCCGCAGAGCGAGGGCCACGCACTCATCGTGCCGAAAGTCGCCGGCGAGAACCTGCTCGACACACCGCCTGAGTCGGTTGCCGCGGCGATCCGCACCACGCAGCGGATCGCGCGCGCAGCCAAGGCCGCGTTCGGCCCGCCGGGCCTGATCATCACGCAGTTCAACGGCCCGGCCGCCGGCCAGACTGTTTTCCATCTGCACTTCCACGTGATCCCTGTGTACACCGAGGCTGGCCTGCGATTGCATGCCCGCGAAAAAGTGTCCGCGGACGTGCTGGAAGCGAATGCCGCCAGGATCCGCGCTGCGCTGCTAGCCGAATAAGCCGTTCGTCACGTGCCTGTCGCGGGCATGTAGTGCTGCTGTCACAGAGCAGTGCAACGCTGCAGTCATGGGCTACGAACTTGAAGCGTCGTTCCGGCAGTTGCCACGAGTGCAGGCAAGTCAGCGCGATGCGCGGGCGTTGCAGGCGCGATGGCTGCTTGCGCAGCAGCGCCTCGCAGACGCCGTTCAGCGCTATCGCGCCCTGCGCGGCCTGGTGTCGCCGGGCGAGCCGGCCTGGCTCGCCGCGCAGCTGCAGCTCGCGCAGGCGCGTCTGCGCTGCCGCGAAATAGACGACGCGATCGCCGACGAAGAGGTCATCGAAGCGGGCTGAGCGCGCTGTCTGCTATCGTCGGGTCCCCGCCGCCCATGGCGCCCCGAGCCGCCGCCGATGTCCTTGCTGCGCCTGTTCGTCATTTTGTCGCCCGCGCTCGTCGCTGGCTGTGCGCTCACTCCAGCGCGTCTACCAACCCGGGTCGGCGCTGACGCCGACGCGCATGGTTGCCGCGCTTCTGCCGGTTATATGTGGTGCGCCCGAACCGCGGCCTGCGAGCGCTCGTGGGAGCTCGCAGCGCAGCAGGGATTGGCGGAGCCCGGGGCGGCCGCTGCCTGGTGTGCCGCCGATCCTCAGGGGTTGCTGAACAGGTAGTCGAGCGCGATCCCGACGAAGACTACGAGCCCGAACCACTGGTTGTTGATGAACGCGCGGAAGCACTCGGCGCGATCGCGGCGACGGATCAGCCACTGCTGCCAGACGAACAGCACGGCGCCGGCCGCGAGCCCGCCGCGGTACCAGTGGCCGAGCGAGGCCTGCAGACCCGCCAGCCACAGCGCGTACAGCACCATCAGCTGCAGCGCGCCGATGATCCAGCGGTCGGCGTCGCCGAAGGTGATGGCGGTCGACTTGATGCCAAGCTTCAGGTCGTCGTCGCGATCGACCATTGCGTACATCGTGTCGTAGATCACAGTCCACAGCACGCCCGCTGCAAACAGCAGCCAACCCAGACGTGGCACGCCGTGCGTCTGCGCCGCGTACACCATCGGCACTGACCAGGTGAACGCGACGCCCAGCCACAGCTGCGGCAGCGGGAAGAAGCGCTTGAGGAATGGGTAGACGGCCATCAACACCGCGCCTGCGCAGGCGTAGGCGATGGTCAGTCGATCGAGCGTCAACACCAGCGCGAACGCCACCAGCGACAGCAGCACCCAGATCGCGATCGCCTCGGCCGGCGCGACCCGACCGGCAGCGAGCGGACGCCGCTCGGTACGCGCAACGTGCGGATCGAAGCGGCGGTCGGCGAAGTCGTTGATCGCGCAGCCGGCCGAGCGGGTGAGCACGACGCCGAGCATGAAGACGATGAAGACGTGCTCATCGGGCCGACCGCGAGCAGAGATCCACAGGGCCCACAATACCGGCCACATCAACAGCCAGATGCCCACCGGACGGTCCAGGCGGGCTAGTCGCGCGTAGTCTGCCAGCGTGCTGCCCACGGCGCGTACCGGCGTCATCGCGAGACCTCCGGCAGGAACAGCTCCTGCACCAGCAGGCGGCGACCGTGCAGTGCGAACCAGGAGCGCCGCGCCCAGATCACCTCGGCGCTCTCATCCAGGCGCGCAAGCGCTTGTGCCGCCAGCGGGTGCGAGGCCGGCAGCGGCGCGAATTCAAATGGACCGCGCGATACGTCGCTGCACTCGGCCAGCGTCGCGCCGAGTGAGCTGTCGCCGAGTTCCGCGAGCCAAGGATGCAGCTCAAGCGTGTGATCCGGGATAAGGGTCTCGGCGTATACCCACGGCCGGCCGGCCGAGACCAGCTCAATGCGGCGTGCGAAGCAGGTGTCGCCACTCGCCTCCAGTACTGCCTTCTGCTCGTGACTGAGGAACGCGAGGTGTTCCTCGACGACCCGTACCGCTACCGGCGCACCGCTGCGCGCATGGATGCGGTCGGTTAGCAGGCCCGGCTCGTTGAGCCAGCCTGCAAGTCGCGCCGGCAGGTGGCCCTCGAGGTCGCGACCGCGCATCCACAGGTCCAGTGGCAGCAGCGAGGCGGCGGTGTTGGCAGAGCGTTTCCTCAAGCGACGTCGTCCTTCGGTGCTCGTCACACCTTGCCGTAGCGGTCCCGCGCGCCTATCCAGCGGCGCAGCAGGGGCCCTATGTTATCGGGATGTCGGTCCAGCATCACTTCTGCCGCCGCCTGCACGCGCGGCAGCAGGTCGGAATCGCGCATGAGGTCAGCCACCTTCATCTGCATCAGTCCTGTCTGGCGGGTGCCGAGCACTTCGCCAGGGCCGCGCAGCTCAAGGTCGCGGCGCGAGACCTCGAAACCGTCGTTGGTCGCCCGCATCACATCCAGCCGCTGCCGCGCCAGCGGCGAAAGCGGGCCGCGGTACAGCAGCAGGCAGCTGGATTCGGCGGCGCCGCGGCCGACCCGACCGCGCAGCTGGTGCAGTTGGGCCAGCCCCATCCGCTCGGCATTCTCGACCACCATCAGGCTCGCATTCGGCACGTCCACACCGACCTCGATCACCGTGGTCGCGACCAGCAGGTTTAGCTCGCCGCGCTTGAATGCGGCCATGACGGCTTGCTTCTTGGTCGGCGTCAGCCGGCCGTGTGCGAGCCCTACCTTAAGTCCGGGCAGCGCACCGGCGAGCGCGATGTGGGTGGCCTCGGCAGCCTGGAAGTCGAGCTCGTCCGACTCCTCGATCAGCGGGCAGACCCAGTAGGCCTGACGGCCTTCCCGGCAGGCCGCCTCGATCCGCGCCACCACCTCGTCCCGCCGCGTCTCGTTGAGCACGACCGTCTTTACCGGCGTACGTCCCGGCGGCAGTTCGTCGATGACCGAGACGTCGAGATCGGCGTAGGCGGTCATCGCCAGCGTCCGTGGGATGGGGGTTGCGGTCATGATTAGCTGGTGCGGATAGCGGCCGTCACCCAGGCCCTTGTCGCGCAGCGCCATGCGCTGGTGGACGCCGAAGCGGTGCTGCTCGTCGATGATCACCAGCGCGAGCCGTGAGAACTTGACGCCTTCCTGGAACAGCGCGTGCGTGCCGATCACCACCGGCACGTCGCGGCCCGAGGCGATCGCGTTCAACGTCAGCTGGCGGGCGCGGCCGGTGAGCTTGCCGGACAGAAGCGCGACCGGTAGCTGCAGCGGCCGCAGCCAGCGCTCGAAGTTCTGGTGGTGCTGCTCGGCGAGCAGTTCGGTCGGCGCCATCAGCACCGCCTGAAATCCTGCCTCTACCGCGGCCAGCGCCGCGAGTGCTGCGACTACGGTCTTGCCGGAGCCGACATCACCCTGGACCAGGCGCAGCATTGGCGAGGGCTTGGCGATGTCGGCCAGCACCTCGGTGAGCGCCCGTTCCTGCGCGCCGGTCAGGCTGAACGGCAGCGCCGCACGAAACTGCCGCGCAAGCTCGCCGGGCCCGCCCAGCGGCCAGGCGGGGTCGGCCTGGATGTCCCGGCGCAGCAGTCGCAGGCTCAGCTGGTGCGCGAGCAGCTCCTCGAACGCCAGGCGCCGCTGGGCCGGATGGCGGCCGTCGGCCAGCGGCGCGAGGTCCGCGCCTGGTGGCGGTCGGTGCACGTAGCGCAGCGCTTCAGCCAGCCCCGGCAGTTGCTGGTCGGCAAGCAGTGCTGGCGGCAGCCAGTCGCGCACCGTTTGGGCCTCGGCCTCGTCGAGCGCCATTGCGGTGAGGATCCGCAGCCGGCCCTGCTGCACGCCTTCCGTCATCGGGTAGACGGGCGTCAGCGAGTCTTCGGTTTGTTGCGCGTCTTCGCCGTCGGCGCGGCGGTACTCGGGGTGAACGATCTCAAGGCCGAGCGTGCCACGTCGGGCCTCGCCGTAGCAGCGCAGTCGCACGCCCCGCACCATCTGTGCCTGCTGCTGTGCATTGAAGTAGAAAAACCGCAGCGTCAGGAAGCCGGAGCCGTCGCTGATGCGCACCAGCAGCTGGCGGCGCTTGCGGAACACTACTTCGGCGAGCTGCACCTCGCCTTCCACGACGGTGCGATCACCGGCCCGCAGCGCGCCGATCGGCAGCACGTGCGTGCGATCCTCGTAGCGAAGCGGCAGCAGGAACAGCAGATCCTGCACCGTCTCGACGCCGAGCTTGGCGAGCTTCTGCGCCAGCGCGTCGCCGACGCCCTTGAGCGCCGTGACCGGCCGCAGCTCCGCCTCCGCGCCTATTGGCCGCGGAGGGGTTCGGCCCCGCGGCGGCGGCGCTCTCACAGCTCCAGGATGCAGTCCGCCTCGACCGCCGCGCCGCGCGGCAGGGACGCGACGCCGACCGCAGCGCGTGCCGGGTACGGCGCGCCGAAATATTCGGCCATTACCTTGTTGACCAGCGCGAAGTGCGCGAGGTCTGTCAGATAGATCGTGACGCGCACGGCGTCGGCGAGCGAGCCGCCGGCGGCGATCGCGATCGCCTTGAGGTTATCGAACACACGCCGTACCTGTGCCTCCATGTCGCCCGTGACGAGTTCCTTGGTGGCCGGGTCCAGCGGGATCTGCCCCGAGATGTAGACGGTGTTGCCGGCGCGAACCGCCTGCGAATAGGTGCCGATTGCGGCTGGGGCCGCGTCGGTGGAGATGATGGTGCGTGCCATGACCTGTGAAGACTCCCACTGATACGAAGGCGTGGATTGTCGCACGGGCGGCAGATCGCCGTCCCGCACGGACCGGTCAGGCGAGCGAGCGCTCGATCTGCATGACCTCGGACATCGAGCGGATCGCGCGGATGACGCGGGCGAGCTGCGCACGGTCGCGCACCTGCAGCTCAAAGATGATCGTCGAGGTGTCAGCGTCGCGTTCAACCACCGAGACGTGGCCGATGTTGGTGTGAGTCGCGGCGATCGCCGAGGCGACCGAGGCCAGTACGCCGGGACGGTTCTGCACCTCGACCTTGAGCTCGGAGTCGTAGCTGCGCGTCGAGTGCTTCTGCCAGGTGACCGGCAGCCACTTGTCCGGCTGCTTGTGCCAGCCGGACAGGTTCGGGCAGGTGGCGCGGTGGATCACGACGCCGCGGCCCGCTGAGAGGAAGGCGATGATCGGATCGTACGGAATCGGGAAGCAGCAGCGTGCGTAGTTGACCACCAGGCCTTCGGTGCCGGCGATAGCCAGCGGCGCGGCGGGTGGCGCGCTGGTCGTCGCGCTGCGGTCCGCAGGCAGCAGGTGGCGCGCGACCAGCGGCGCCAGGCGCTCGCCGAGGCCCACTTTTTCGAACAGCTCGTCGGATGTCGCGAAGCCGAGCTCGCGCGTGGCTTCCAGAACCACCGCAGCATCGATCGCCTTCAGCGTCAGGCTGAACTCCGCCAGCGCCTGGTTGACCAGCCGCTTGCCCAGATCGACCGCTTCGCTGCTCTTCATGGTTTTGAGGTAAGCGCGGATCGCGGCACGTGCCTTGGCCGTGACGACGAAGTTCGCCCACGCCGGGTTAGGCGTTGCGCCCTTGGCGGTGATTACCTCGACGGTCTGGCCATTGCGCAGCGCCGTGCGTAGCGGTACGAGCCGGCGGTCCATCTTGGCAGCGACACAGCGCCTGCCGACCTCGCTGTGCACCGCATAGGCGAAATCGACACAGGTCGAGCCGCGCGGCAGCCGCAGGATGTCGCCCTTGGGCGTGAACACGTAGACCTTGTCCGGGAACAGGTCGACCTTGACGCTCTCGAAGAATTCCTCGGGATTGCCGCCGTCCTGCATGTCCATCAGGCCCGCGAGCCACTCGCGGGCGCGGTCGTGCGAGCTTGCGCCGGCCTCCTCGCCACTCTTGTACTGCCAGTGCGCGGCGATGCCGTTCTCGGCCAGGCGGTGCATGTCCTCGGTGCGGATCTGCACTTCCAGCGGCACGCCGTTCGGGCCGAACAGCGTCGTGTGCAGCGACTGGTAGCCGTTGATGCGCGGGATCGCGATGTAGTCCTTGAAGCGGCCGGGCATCGGCTTGTACTGACCGTGTACGACCCCGAGCGTCCGGTAGCAGGCATCGATCGAGTCGACGACGACGCGCAGGCCGAACACATCGATGACCTCGGCCAGCGACACCTTCTTGCGGCGCATCTTCTGGTAGACGCTGTACAGGTGCTTCTCACGCGTGCCGACCGAGTTCTTCACGCCGGCCTTGCCCAGCGCGGTGGAGATCGCCTGCTCGATCTTCGGCAGGAACTCCTTCTGGTTGCCGCGCGTCTTCTTCAGCTCGCGCTCAAGCACTTTGTAGCGCTGCGGATACAGAGCTTGGAAGCCGAGATTCTCGAGCTCCAGCTTGATCGAGTGAATGCCGAGGCGGTTTGCGATCGGCGCGTAGATTTCCAGCGTCTCGAGCGCGATGCGCCGGCGTTTGGCCGGCGGCATCGAGCCGAGCGTGCGCATGTTGTGGGTACGGTCGGCGAGCTTGACCATGATCACGCGGATGTCGCGCACCATGGCGAGAATCATCTTGCGGAAGGATTCCGCCTGGGCTTCCTTGCGGCTCTTGAACTGGACCTTGTCGAGTTTGGAGACGCCATCGACGAGCTCGGCGATCTCACGACCGAAACGCTCGAGGATCTCGTCCTTGGCGGTCGGTGTGTCCTCGATGACATCGTGCAGCAGCGCGGCACAGACGGTCTGGCCGTCCAGGTGCAGGTCGGCGAGGATTCCGGCAACGGCGACCGGGTGGGTGATGTACGCCTCACCGGTGAGGCGCTTCTGGCCCTTGTGGGCCTCGGAGGCGAGGTCGTACGCCTCCTGGATCCGTTCGACCTGCTCAGGCGGGAGGTAGGACTCCGCCTTGGCGAGCAGCTGGGAGATTCCCGGGGAACGGCGCCCACCCGGCAGGAAGCTCAGCAGGGAGGACGCGTAATCCATCTAGAGTCTGGGCTCTGCGGGTGGGCGGTCTCCGCTTTAGTCGCCGAGACCGAATTGCGGCGCACGGAAGTCGGACGGCATGTCGAGCGGGCTTTCCGGCTGAACCATCTGCGGCGGGGCCGGCTCCGGGTCCGCCTCGAGCAGCAGCGTGCGGTCGATCTTGCCTTCGGCAATCTCGCGCAGCGCGACGACGGTCGGCTTGTCGTTCTGCCAGTCGACCAGCGCGTCGGCGCCATTGGCGAGCCGGCGGGCGCGCTTGGCCGCGACGAGCACGAGCTCGAACTGGTTCTCGACGCTCTGCTTCAGGCAGTCTTCGATAGTGATGCGGGCCATGCGGACTCTTTACGGAAAAAGCTAACGGGTCTAGTAGGATACCCGAAAACACCCCCTGCCGGCCACCGGCCTGCGGAAGGGGCGAGCCGAGGGTGTCCTCAGGCCAGCAGTCCGGTCGCGAAGGCGGTAAGCCCGGGCCGGTCGCGGGCATAGGCGATCGTATCCCCGGCCACGATCCGCTCCAGGTCCGACAGTGCGGTCTCGAAGTGATCGTTGACGATCACGTAGCGGAACTCTGCCCAGTGCGACAGCTCGGTGACCGAATCGCGCAGGCGGCGGGCGATGACCTCGTCGCTGTCGGTAGCCCGGCCGCGCAGGCGCTCCTCGAGCGCCCCGCGCGACGGCGGCAGGATGAAGATGTCGATGGCCTCCGGCAGTCGCTCACGCACCTGCTGTGCGCCCTGCCAGTCGATCTCCAGCAGCAGGTCCTGTCCGCGTGTGAGCGCCGCCTCCACGCCTGCCTGGCCGGTGCCGTAGAGGTTGTCGAACACGCTCGCATGCTCGAGGAACGCGCCTTCCGCGATCATCCGCCGGAAGGTGTTCTTGTCGGTGAAGTGGTAGTCGCGGCCGTCCAGTTCGGTGGGCCGCCGCGGGCGGGTCGTGTGTGAGACCGAGAACGCGAGTGTCGGGGTGCGTTCCATCAGCGCGCGCACGAGGCTGGTCTTGCCGGTGCCGGAAGGCGCTGCGATCACGTAAAGGCGGCCGCGGCGCGCCGGCGAGGGCGCCGTCACCGGCTCACCGCCAGCCGCGGCGCGCGTCCCGTAGGGTACGCAAGCCGTTGAATATAATAGATATAGGCGCGCTGTCTCATCGATTTAACGGGGCCTGGTTGGAAGCGCCGCGAGCAGGGTCGCGGCCGTCGGTTGCGGATGGTACCTCCTATCGACACCGTGGCGTGTTCCAAGAAAGACCCGGATTCATGCAGAAATGCGCACAGCGGGCTCGGTCGCCGCCGTCGCTGTATTGCAGGCGGACAGAACGAGTGCTACAAGTGTGTTACGGCCAAATAACGTCCTGAGGCTCGTCCCGATGTCTGCCACCACGACAATCCGCCTGCCGCCCGATCTGCGCGCAAGAATTCACGCGCTCGCAAAGCAGACTGGCCGTTCGGCGCACAGCTTCATCGTGGAAGCGGTGGAGCGTCATGCCGGTTACGAAGAACAGATGCGTTGCCTGGTCGAGGAAGCCATGGCTGCAGACATGGACATTGAGCGCACCGGGGAGGTCTACCGAGCGGACGACGTCCACGCGTGGCTGGCACGCCTTGCGGAGGATGGGAACGCACTGCGCCTGAAGCCTTGGCAACGGTAGTCTATTCGGGTCGTTCACTCGCGCCTTTGGAGCGAGCTTTGGAGTTACTGCGACTGGAGAACCCGCAGGCGGCAATGGACGCCGTCGCGGTGATTCGATCCGCGGTTGAACATCTGGCGAGCCACCCTCTCCTCGGTCGCCGGTTACAAGGCGATATCCGCGAGCTTGTGATCTCGTATGGGAAGACCGGTTATATCGCCCTGTACCGGTTTGTGGTGGCACGCGACGAGGTCCGCATTTTAGCCTTGCGCCATCAACGGGAGATCGGCTTCATCCCCTGACGCTCGTTAGCGGCGGCGTTCGAGCACAGCCCCAAAAACCAGAAGGCCCCGCATTGCAGGGCCTTCTGCTACCTAGCGGGCTCGCGACGGACGGAGTTGAGCTGACCATACGACGTGCTGGGTCCAGGGAGCCAGTGGCGTCGCGGGCGGCGTGCAGCTGTGGCCTGAGTTGCTCGTCCTTTGCTGAGAACACGAGCGCCGGCTCTTGTGTGTCTCGCCGCTCGATATCACGAACCCGCTGCCGCCTTTGTTGGGCGGGTTGGGGGCGGCGCTGGTCGGCGCGAGGGTGGAAGCTTCGCGACAACCCCGGCTGCGCCTGCCTCGGCTGGCGGACCAGTCGTTGTGGTCCGTGGGCACGCCGCTGCGGCGTGCCCACGGAGCGGGGCAAGGCGGCGGTTACTTGTAGGTCACCATTGAACGCACCAGCCCGTCGCGGTGCTTCGTGAAGTCCACGGAGGCATCGAGTGCCGGGCTTACCAGTGGCGCCTTGCGGACCGCGTCGGACAACGCCGCGTTGACCTTGTCCAGGCCCTCTGCGGTCGGCGTGACGACGATCACGTAGAACTCCGCCGGGCTGGCCGTGTGAACGGCCTCGACGTCGATTTCATACTCGACGATAGCGCCGTCGGCCAGCAGTTTTTCCATCAACGGAACGGTAAACGACTTGGCCAGCACTTCCATCGCGTCGCTCGGCGCGTCGGCCTTGAGCGTATACGCGGACCAGCGCGTGTAGGCGCCCTTCCACGAGCCCGCGCGCCAGTTGTAGTAGCGACTGACGTACAGGTTGTCCCAGTGCTTGGTCGCGGCGGTGAGCACAGCGGAGGTCGAACTGCCGGCCTTGTAGATCTCGTCGAGCGCGTTGAGGACGCTCGCCGCGGACATGCCAGAGAACCAGTTGTCATGTGTGGCGCCTTCGCCGGTATGGATCACGGTCGAATCATTGCCGTAGCCAATCAGCCCGCCACTCGCCATGGCGTGCTCAAGGGTTTTTTGATTGACCGTCGAGTTCTTTTCCACATCCGGCCAGGTAGCGCGTGGCATCACCCAGCTCGCCTCATACGTGTACATCGGCGGCTTTTCCTTGACCTCGGCCGTCTGCGCCGATGCCGATGCCGCGAAGCTGCCCGCTATCGTCAGCGCGCACAATCCCGCAACAACTGTCCTAGCTGTCGTCACCATCGTGATCTCCTCATGGGTGGGCATCATGCCCTTTGGAGTTGAGTGCTCTTCCTGCAACGCCATTAACGCCAAATGTTCGCACCGATTTCCATCGTGCGACGCAGCACGGGCGGACCCGGTAAGGGGGCCCTGGCTGTTTCAGGCGGCGAGTGCCCGGCCCATCGAGCATCATCACTTTCAGCCGATACTGCTTGAGCGGCTATTGGCTGTTGGCAAGCAGCAATCGCTGCCGTTATTCGATGTTCTGGATCTGCTCCTCCCCACGTTTCTAACCGATTGAAGAAGCGGTGAAAAGTAATGCTGCGTCAATCTAGCTACTGATTGAGCGACAACGAAAGGGGTGGATTCGGTTGGACGACCTTGGACCTCTGGAGAGTCTCTTGGACATCACCGGACAAACTACGCAAATCGGCCAAATTGGCGAGATTTGACCCCAGAGAAACCGTGCGTACAATGTACGCACGGAGCCTTCTGACCACTTTATTGGGAATCCAAATGCCTGCTCAAGCCAAAGTCGATCGTGTAGCCCTTCGCTTGGCGGCCGCCGACAAGGCGCACCTTGCGCGCGCCGCGAAGTTGCAGGGCCGCACACTGAGTGATTTCGTGCTCGCAGCATCGCGCGAAGCGGCCGATCTCGCACTGAATGAACAGACGCGGTTCACGCTGCCTGCCGAAGCGTTGCGCAGATTCACGGCGGCACTCGATGCGCCTGCACGGGACATTCCTGCGCTGCGAAAGCTGTTCGCGACGCGCAGCGTGCTCGAGAAGTGAGCTCGACGGCTCCGCTTCAGGGGCCGGACTTGCTGACCAGCTTGCATGAATTGTCCGCCTTTGACTGCGGCAAGCCGGCACTCAATACCTATTTGCTGCGGTTTGCGCTGGTGAACCAGCTCAGTGGAACGGCACGCACCTACGTCGTCCACAGGGACAACAACGTGGCTGGCTACTACAGCCTTGCCGCTGCCGCAGTCGAGCCGGCCACCGTCCCTGCCCGAGTTGGGAAGGGCCTGCCCCGACACCCAATCCCCCTGACTCTGCTAGCACGGTTGGCGATCGATCAGTCGGAACAGGGCGGTGGCTTGGGAGCTGCCCTGCTCAAGGACGCATTCAAGAAGTTTTTGCTTGCCCAGGAGATCGTCGCCAGTCGCGCGCTTTTGGTACACGCCAAGGATGACGCCGCAGCCAAGTTCTATCTGCGGTTTGGCTTCGAAGCCTCGCACCTAGATAAGCACCATCTTTACATGTTGACCAAAGACATCAGGAAGACACTGAGGGTGTGAGGGTCGACTTTTGTAGTTTGCACTCGGAACGCCCGCCCGAAATTGGCACGAGCCACTTCATGTAGACCCGGCGGCTCCATACTAGTACCGGCCAAACGGTAACGTGGTTTGAATGGGGAAAATACGAACAGGTCAGTGCGAATACGAGTGCTGTTGTGCGCCCAACTTGTCGTCGTCAGTGCTTGTGCCAGCATGCACGAGAGGTTTCTCCGGTCGATGAATGCTCTGGTGTCGAACAGGGAGACTATTGAACAGGAGGGTTACGATCCCGCTTACCCGCATGGATTCTACTTCGCAGATGAGCGCGCCTTGTCGGGCAAAGAGCAGCGAGATGACGGCCTGTGGGTATATCACTTTGCGCGGCCCATGCTGACCGGTCGGATTACCTGCCACTATTATCTGCGGGTCAGGCCTGTCCCAACGTTTTCAGAAGAGAATCAGCTGGTTGCCGTCTTGATCTGATTCTGAGGGGGTCGGAGTACGCGAAAGTGCTATATCCAGCGGTGTTTTCTCGAATAGGTTGAGGCTCAAAATCTGTAGCATTT
>CAIYLH010000128.1 GCA_903927005.1 uncultured Pseudomonadota bacterium | reverse complement strand
TGGTGTTGAGTAGCTTCCGAGTGGGTGGTTGGGTACTGGTCGGGGCACTGCTGTTCTTGGCGTCCGACGCCTTGCTGGCAACCCACCGGTTCCGGCTGCCGATCGCGATGCGTGACTGGTGGGTGTGGGGCACGTATTACTCCGGGCAATTTGCGATCGCGGTCGGCTACGCCGGGTGCGTCGGTCCTCGCTTGGTCGGCTACATCCCGCCGCTGGCGCGCATTTTTTCGGTCTGCCGTTCCCGCCCCGGGCGGTAGGCCTCAGGCCTGCCATGGCGCACCGCCAGGGGGCAATATCGCTCGCCTGCCATGGATGATTTGTTAGGCTCTCGGGCTCATGCATATTGACGCTTCCATACTTGCGATCGCATTCGCCGCCGCCTTTCTGGTTGGGCTCGGTAAGGGCGGGCTTGCCGCGATGGGGACTTTCGGTGTGCCGCTGATGGCATTGTCGATGTCGCCGATCCGTGCCGCGGCGATCCTGTTGCCGGTCTTCGTATTCAGCGACGTGTTCGCCTTGTGGATGTACCGGCATCACTTCAGTGGCCGCAACCTGCGCATCCTCATCCCGGCCGCCTTTGTTGGGATCTTTGTCGGCTGGCTGATGGCATCGCGGGTCTCGGACGCCGGGGTTGCGATCCTGGTTGGCCTCATCGGTCTCGGATTCTGCGTAAACAACTGGCGCATCCGGCACCATCCCCCGGAGCCGCGGGCAGCGGATCTGCCGCGCGGCGTATTCTGGGGTGGCCTGCTGGGCTTCGCGAGCTTCGTAAGTCATGCCGGCGCGCCGCCGTTTCAGGTCTATGTCTTTCCGCAGCGGCTGCCAAAGCTCGTCTACGCAGGCACCGGCGCGATTGTGTTCGCGGCGGTCAATGCGGCCAAGCTCGTTCCCTACTGGGCGCTGGGGCAGTTTTCGACGCCGAATCTGACGCTGTCGTTCTACATGTTGCTGCCAGCGTTCGTCGGCACCCAGGTCGGTATGCGCATCGTGCGCATCGTTCCGGAGCGGGCCTATTATCTGTTCCTGCAGATCGCCCTGTCGCTGGTGTCGGTAGAGCTGATTGCTAAGGGTTTTGGATTTTAACGACGCGGTTTTGAGCTGCCGCTCAGATACGCCGCGGCCTGCCTTCCCAGAACGGATCACGCAGGTGTCGCTTGAAGATCTTGCCTGAGTCCTCGCGCGGCAGTTCGTCGCGGTATTCGATGCGCTTGGGGATCTTGAAGCCAGCGAGCCGGTCGCGCAATTGTGTGCGAATGGAGTCCTCGTCCTGCGCTGCCCCGGGCATGGGCTGGATGAACGCGCAAACGGATTCACCGAATTCATCGTCCGGAATTCCGAACACGGCACAGTCGGCGACACCATCGAGTCGAAGCAGCTCCGCCTCGATCTCCGCTGGAAAGATATTGACGCCGCCAGAGATGATCATGTCCTTCTTGCGGTCGCTGATGTACAGGTAGCCGTCCGCATCCAGTCTTCCCACGTCGCCGACGCTTACAAACCCATCTACCGACTGGTACGGAAGAGCGCCCTCCGTATTGGTGTAGGAGAAGGGGCCAAAGCGCGGCTGGCGGATGTAGATCGTGCCGGTCTCGCCGACTGGAATATCTTGCAGCGCGTCGTCCAGGATCCGCAGCAGCGCGCCGTTGATTGGCCGGCCGACCGAGCCGGGCTTCAGGCGTGACTCCGCGGCGGTGATGTAGGTCATGAAGCTGGTTTCGCTCGCGCCATACGCTTCGCACAGAATCGGTCCGAACCAGTCGTTGATGCCATCCTTGACCTCGCGCGGGCAAGGCGCCCCGGTTGACACCGCGAAGCGTAGTGACGAGACGTCATGACGGCGGCGCGTTGCCTCCGGCAGCTTCAGCAGCCGCACCATCATCGTCGGCACAAGGTATGCGTGCGTGATGCGCTCGCGCTCTACGGTTGCGAGGAAGTCCTCCGGCTCAAAGCGCGCGCCGATAAGAAGCTCGGCTTCGCCGCCGGCCAGCGCGAACTGGGCGATGCCGTTGGGGGCCGTGTGGTACAGCGGCGCGCACACGTGCAGCCGATCGCCCGGGCCGAGGTCCAGGAAGCTATGCGACAGGTCGCGGTAGATATCCCAGACGTCGCCCGCGACGCTGTTGAAGCCACGCAGGATGCCCTTGGGGCGACCGGTACTGCCGGAGGTGTACGGGAAGATGCCGCGCAGCTTCTGCGCCCGGCCTGCGTACGGCGCGGAGGCGGCGATCAGGCTCTCAAGGCTGGCAGCAGCGCTCTTCGCCGGCGCCAGTGCGGTTGGCAGCTGGCAGAGGGGAAGATTCTCAGGCAGGCCGGCATGCGCTGTGGCAATCAGGTCGGGATGGCCGAACAGTAGCCTGGCGCGACTGTCGTCGAGGATCGCGCGGATTTCCGGGGCCGATGCGTGCCAGTTGAGCACCACAAAGCGTGCGCCTATGTAGCGGCAGGCCTCCGTAATCGTGAAATAGCGGATGTCGTTGCGCAGCAGCACGGCAACGGCGTCGTCGATGCCGATGCCGCGTTCGGTGAGCGCAGTTGCCAGTCGGCGCGCGGCGGCATCCAGACTTACCCGGTCCAGCTGCTCCGTCCTGATGGCGGCCGATCCAGTCATGGCGTGCGCCCCTTTTCCTCGGAGGATCCCGCTCCCGACAATACAGTTTTCAACTCAAACGCTACAGGTCCGCTAGCGGCGTCTGCCGCTAGCCAGTGGATGCGGCCGCGCTCGATAAGGCAGCTCAGCTGAGCGGTGTGTAGAATCCTCATGCCGCTGCGACTGCAGGCCGTAGCCTGTATTGAAGCCGCCCCGCCCCGCGACCTGTGCTGACGGACCCACAGAACCATGTCTTTACCCTCCCCGTTGTTCGATCCCCTGCGGCTGCCGGTGATCGCCTCGCCCATGTTCATCATCTCCACGCCGAAGCTCGTGATCGCCCAGTGCCAGGCGGGTATCGTCGGCTCGTTTCCGGCCGTTAACGCGCGTCCGCAGAGCCAGCTTGATGAGTGGCTGCATCAGATTAGCGAGGAACTTGCCGCGTGGACGAGCGCGCATCCTGAGCGGCCGGCAGCGCCATTCGCGGTCAATCAGATCGTGCACAAGTCCAACGATCGGCTTGAGGCAGATCTTGCAACCTGCGCGAAGTGGAAGGTGCCGATCATCATCACGTCCCTCGGGGCGCGCGAGGATCTGAACCAGGTCGTGCACGAGTGGGGTGGCATTGCCCTGCACGACATCATCAACGAGAAGTACGCCCGCAAGGCCATTGAAAAAGGCGCGGATGGGCTGATTGCGGTCGCCGCCGGCGCTGGCGGCCATGCCGGCACCCAGTCGCCGTTCGCGCTGGTGCAGGAAATTCGGCAATGGTTCGACGGGCCGCTTGCCTTGTCGGGAAGCATCGCCAGTGGCGATGCAATACTGGCGGCGCAGGCAATGGGCGCGGATCTTGCCTACATCGGCTCGATGTTTATCGCGACCGATGAGGCCAACGCCACCGAAGGCTACAAGAATGCGATCATCGATGGCCGTGCAGGTGACATCGTGTACACGAACCTTTTTACCGGCGTGCATGGCAACTACCTGCGCCCCTCGATCGCGGCTGTGGGTCTGGATCCCGACAACTTGCCGCGGAGCGATCCTGCCAAGATGAACTTTGGCTCCAGCGCCAGTGAGAGTCGCAGGGCCTGGCGCGACATCTGGGGCGCAGGACAAGGTATCGGTGCCGTCAAGGCGCGTCGCAGCGTCGGCGCCGAGGTCGATCGGCTCGAGCGCGAGTATCGCGCCGCGCGGGCGCGCCTGTTACAGGCGAGTGGGCGCACGCGGAACTAAGATAGTGTGAACCTCGGGCCGTTGCGTCGGCAGCGTTGGTCGCGGGTCCGTGGGTCGCGGCCGCGCAGGCGTGTCGACATCACGCTGTGGGAGCGACTCGCTGGTTTCTGCTAGTGTCATTGTCGCTAGCCGGCACGCCGCCGGGTCGTCTAGGGAGCATTGCATGGTGGCAGGCATCGTGGGATCGCTACGGCTCGGGTCGGGATTGCGCCGCCTACCGGGCAGGTTCGTTACGCGCGAATGGCGGCTCCCGGCAGGTATCGCTGCACTCCTCGGTCTGCTCCTGGCGCTGCCCCTGGCGGGTGCCGTTGCCGTAACGCCGGCAATCGCGACTGCGCCGTCGCCACCCGACTGTCGGGAGCAGGGTCTCATCGATTGTCCGTTGCCGTACGACGCGGTCCTGCCGCCGGCGGCTGAGATGCTCAGCTGGGACCCGGAGACGCGGGTCGTCGGCTTTCGCAATACCTACCGGCTCTATCGCGGGGATGCGTTCCACGCGCCGCGCGGCAAAGCAAAGGTGTTACAGCGGCTCGCGGGAGTAGTGCCGCCCATTCGCTACGATGCGGATGGAAAGAGTGCGGGCATAGACGACTACATTCGCAGCCAGCGGGTTACGGGCCTGCTGATCCTCAAGGACGGCCGGATCGCCTACGAGTACTACGGGCAGGGCAATACCGATCGTACGTTGTGGACCTCCCGCTCGGTCGCCAAGTCGGTCGTGTCAGTGCTGGTGGGGATCGCGGTCCGCGAAGGCTTCATTCATGACGTATCGGACCCGATTACCCGCTATCTTCCGGAACTGAATGGGACGGCCTGGGACGGCGTAACGCTGCAGGAGCTGCTGCAGCACAGCTCGGGCACCGTCTGGAACGAAAATTACGCGGACCCTCAGTCGGACTTCGCGCGTCTGACCCGCTGCGAGGCGCTGCCGGAGCCCTACCCTTGCGTGCTGGAGCTGATCCGTTCACTTAAGCGTATGCCGGGGGTGCGCTCGGGCGAGGTTTGGTCATACAACACCGGTGGCGCATGGTTGGTTGGGCGACTGCTGGAGACGGCGACCGGCATGACGCTGGCCCGCTACCTCGAGACCCGTGTCTGGAGCCGCTATCCAATGGAGCGGGACGGCGTCTGGCAGGCGCTGGTCCGGGGGGAGATCGACATGGGTGGCCACGGCTTCAACGCCACCTTGCGGGACTGGGGCCGGTTCGCGCTCTTCGTCCAGCAGGGCGGGCGTCTGCCGTCAGGCGAGGTGTTGCTGCCGGCAGACTGGCTGCAGCGGTCGACCAGCTGGACCCGAGCGCGCGGCTCGGTGACCCCTGCGACCCCTGACGGCCAGTACGGCTACCAGTGGTGGTTTGGTGGTCTGGAGCCTTCCGTTCACCGCGCCCCTGGTGACGCCGAGACGATGCGCCAGTCGTTTTGGGCGGAAGGCATCTACGGCCAGGCGATCGCCATCAATCCGGCCCAGCGGTTGGTGATGATCCAGTGGTCGGCCTGGAAGGAGGCTGAGCCGCCGGCCTCCATGTACGAGGAGCAGGTGCGCTTCTTCAACGGCGCCTCCCGGGCGCTGCGTGGCGTCTCATCGGCCATCGACGCCGGCGGCCAGCGGCCCGACCCGGGCCGTCCCTGACGGGCAGCGGGCCGCGACGTTTGACCGCGCGGCCGTCGGCAGGACCGGTCAGAATACGGGTCGTCCTGTCCCGTCCGAGATACGCCCCGATGAAAAGCCACGCGACGCCCCGCTCCAAGCTGCCTGACGTCGGTACGACGATCTTTACGGTGATTGGCCAACTTGCGGCTGAGCACGACGCCCTGAACCTGTCGCAGGGCGCGCCCAACTTCGCTTGTGACCCCCGGCTTGTGGATGCGGCGGTGGCGGCGATGCGCGCCGGTCACAACCAGTACGCGCCGATGACCGGACTGCCGGCGCTGCGCGCGGCCGTTGCCCACAAGTTTGCTCACCTCACCGGGACCCGCTACGACGTTGACGATGAGGTCACGATTGTTGCCAGCGCGAGCCAGGGTCTGTACGCGGCGATCAGCGGCCTGGTGCATGTCGGCGATGAGGTCATTTACTTCGAGCCGGCGTTCGATAGCTACGCCCCGATCGTGCGACTGCAGGGCGCGACTCCGGTTGCGATCAAGCTTTCCCCCGAGCGCGGCTTCCGGGTGGACTGGGACGAGGTGGCAAGGTGTGTCTCGCCGCGGACCCGCATGATCATCATCAACACGCCGCACAACCCGTCCGCGACGGTGTTCTCCGCTGAGGATCTGGAACGACTCGCGGCGCTGACCCGTGGTACCGACATCGTCGTCCTGTCGGACGAGGTTTACGAGCATGTGGTGTTCGATGGCGGCGTGCACCAGAGTGTGGCCCGCCACGCCGAGCTTGCGGCCCGTAGCGTGATCGTCTCCTCTTTCGGCAAGTCCTACCACGTCACCGGTTGGCGGGTCGGGTACTGCCTGGCGCCTGCGGAACTGACCGAAGAAGTCCGCAAAATCCACCAGTTCATGATGTTCGCCGCCGATACGCCGATGCAGTACGCGCTGGCCGAGATGCTGGCTGACGAGCAGACCTATCTGGGTTTGTCGGCGTTCTACCAGCACAAGCGCGACCTGCTTGCGCAGGCGCTCGCCGGATCGAGATTCGACCTGCTGCCCAGTGAGGGCAGTTTCTTCATGTTGGCGCGTTATGGCCGCATCTCGGCTCAGAGCGACAGCGACTTCGTGCTGCGGCTGATCCGCGATGCCAAGGTCGCAACGATCCCGCTGTCAGCGTTTTACAGCGATGGCACTGACCATGGCCTGATACGGCTGAGTTTCGCCAAGGACGACGCGACACTGATAGAGGGGGCGCGACGCCTGTGTGCGGTATGAAGGCGCTCTCGCGGATCACTGCAGGTTTCTGTGCGGCTCTGATGCTGTCCGCGCTGCCGGTCCAGGCTGACACGCCGGAAGACGCACGGACCCAAGCCCGCGCGCTGCTGGCGGATTTGGTGGCGGTCGATACGTCGCCTGACTCGGGTCGTGTGCCGGTGCTCACGGCGCTGCTCGCGGCGCGCTTCGCGGCAGGCGGTTTCGAGGCGCGTGACATCACTGTTGTTCCGCACAAGGACACCTCGTCGCTGGTCGTTCGCTATCGCGGCGACGGCAGCGGCGCACGGCCGATCGCGCTGCTCGTGCATCTGGATGTCGTGGCCGCGCGGGCCGAGGACTGGGGCCGCAATCCGTATTCGCTGGTCGAGGAGAAGGGTTACTTCATCGGTCGCGGCACGCTCGACGTCAAGCAGGAGGCGGCGCTGATGGCGACCACCTTCCTGACCTTGCGTGCGCGCAGCTTCGTGCCGACGCGCGATCTGATCCTTGTTTTCACCGGCGACGAGGAGACGGACGGCGAAACGGCCGAGGACCTGGTGACACATCACCGCGAGCTCGTGGACGCGGAGTTCGCGCTCAACAGTGACAATCTCGGCGGCGGCGTGCTGGATGAGGTCGATGGTCGGCCACGGCTGTTCCGGGTGCAGGGTGCCGAGAAGGCGTCGCTGATCTACTCCGTTGAGGCTCATGGCACCGGCGGCCACAGCTCCCAGCCGCGAGCCGACAACGCGATCTTTGCATTGGCCGACGCACTCGCCGCGATCGAGCGCTACCGGTTCCCGGTCATGTGGAATGACTGGACGCGTGGTGACTTCCGTGAGACCGCAAGCACGGCGCCTGCGCCGCTCGCGACAGTCATGCGGGCGTTCGCGAAGAACCCCCGCGACCGGCATGCCTCGGACACGCTGTCGGCGGATTCGGTCTACGTCGGGCGGGTGCGCACCACGTGCACCGCGACGATGCTGGAGGGTGGCCATGCGCCGAACGCGCTGCCGCTGACCGCGAAGGCCACAGTCAGCTGCCGGGTTTTCCCTGGCATGACGGCGGCTCAGGTGCTACAGACGCTGCAGCGCCTCGCGGGGCCCAAGGTCGCGGTGAAGATGAGCGCTGAAGTGCTGGTCTCCGACGCCTCGCCGCTGCGGGCCGATGTGATGGCGGCCGTGACGCGGGCGGTGTCCGCCGCCAATCCCGGCGCTCGAATCGCCCCGACCCAGTCGTCGTATGCGACGGATGGTGCGGTTTTCCGCGCCGCGGGCATACCGACCTACGGGGTCGGCGGCACATTCATTCGCGAGAGTGAGCAGTTTGCCCACGGGGTCAACGAGCGGATCCCGGTTGAGTCGTTCTATCGTGGGCTGGTGCATTGGGAGACGCTGATCGGCGCCTTGGCCAGTCGCTAGGAAGGTCGCGACTGCGTGATATCGTCGCCTCCCCGTTGTGGGGACGGCGGCCGCCGTTCTGGAGCAACTGCAGCGCATGAAACGCCTTCGCTTCCTCATCGGGCTCGCGCTGTGCGCCGTGCTTGTCGCCGTGGCCTATGGCTGGTGGTTCACCGCGCCGGCTGCGATCAACGCTCGCGCTGGGAGGGCCCGCGCGGCCATTGGCAAGCCGCTGGTCGACCGGCACGCGCTAGACGCTGCGATGCGGTTGCAGCCTCTGGCCACTTCCAGCGAGGAGCAGCGACTGGCGCAGGAAGCGGTGTTGGCCGCCGACCACCTGCTGGACCTTGCTTTCGCTGATGCCCTGCGTGCGGCAACCGACCGCCCGCCGCCAGTCACTCCACTCGCCCAGGCCGCGCAGCAGCGCCTGGACCACGCCGCGCAGCAACTGGTCGATGACAACCTGCAGACCCAGCAGTTGTCGGCAGCGCTCGCGAAGGCAAGGCCCGATAAGGCCGGTCCGCTGGAGGCGGCGCTGGCGCTCGCGCAATCCCAGTTCGAGGTCGACCAGTATGAGTTTGACCGAGCCGCCAAGGCGCTGCTGGAGGCGGGTGGCGATCTGCGCGGCAAGATTCAGGCGTTGGTTGCAGAGCATAGGTCGCCCGTTCGTCCTGCCAGCGTTGCCGTTGCCGACACGATGCCACGCGCCGGGCTTGTGCGGATGCTGGTCCGTGGGCGTGAACTGTGGAGCAAGCGCGCGGCAATTGACGCTGCGAGGTCCGACCTCGCTGCGGCGGCCGCCCTCCTCGCGGAAACACGCACGGCCCTCGCGCAACGCGTCCATATACGCGCGACAGCGCAATCAGCGGGTTCCGCGGTGCTGCTGGCCGAGTCCCGGCAGCTTGCCCTGGACCAGCGCGAGCTGCGTGCAATGGATGAACGACTGGTTGCCGAGCAGGACGTGATGCGGATCTACGCCCAGTGGCAAGCGCTGGTCGTTGAGCAGGCGACGATTTGCCTGCATCGGATCCTGCGCGCAGTTGCGACGATTCTTGTCGCCTGTCTGCTGCTGTTGTTCGTCGGCAGCTGGCTTGCAAAGGCTCTTCAGCGGTTGAAGGTAGATCGCCGTCAGGTGGAGACGCTGCGCACGGTGGCGACGGTCACGTTGCAGATCGCAGCACTGTTTGTGATGGTGCTGGTCATCTTTGGCCCCCCCCAGCCAGCTCGGTACGATATTGGGTTTGGCAGGTGCGGGGCTCACCGTCGCGCTGAAGGACTTCATCGTTGCGTTCATTGGTTGGCTGGTGCTGATGGGCCGCAATGGCATGCGGATCGGTGACTGGGTCGAGATCAACGGTGTCGCCGGCGAAGTCGTCGAACTCGGCATGTTCCATACCGTGTTGCTGGAGACGGGCAACTGGACCGACTCCGGGCATCCGACCGGACGGCGGGTCACTTTCACCAACAGCTTTGCTATCCAGGGTTATTACTTCAATTTCTCGACCAGCGGACAGTGGCTGTGGGACGAGCTGCAGCTAATCGTGCCGGCGGGCCAGGATCTGTACGCGGTCGTCGCCGCGATCAGCCGCAAGGTGCAGGAGGCAACGGCCGAGAATGGTCGGCTTGCCGAAGAGGAGTGGCGCCGCGCGGCGCCGTCCCGGCAGCTGACCGGCCTGTCGGCTGCGCCGGCAATCAACGTCAAGCCCGTTCTGGGGGGTACCGAGATCTCGTTGCGTTACATCTCGCGCGCTGCCGAACGCTATGCGCTGCGGGCGAGACTGTACGAGGCCGCTGTAGAGCTGCTTGCGCTGAGCGGAACCGATAGCTCCGTGCCAGCGGCGAGCCGCCCATGACCGGCCGCGCCGCGCCGAACGCAGCTCGCAAGCCGCGGCGGGTCGCGCTCGGCGGTACCGAGGTGCTCAGCCACGGGCTGCCATTCGCGTTCTGGCAGGACCTCTACCACCTGACGATGACGGTTCGCTGGCCGCTGCTGTTCGCTGGTTTCGGTCTGTGCTTCATCGGCTTCAACTTGTTGTTTGCCTGCCTCTACTGGATCGCGCCTGACTCCATAGCGAACATCAACCCGCCCGGGTACCTGGGCGCGTTCTTCTTCAGCGTCGAGACACTGGCAACTGTCGGCTACGGTGACATGCATCCGCAGACGGTCTACGGGCACTCCGTCGCGGCTCTGCAGATCTTTATCGGCATGCTGTATCTGGCGTTGTTGACTGGCGTCGTGTTTGCGCGCTTCTCGCGACCGAACGCACGCATGCTGTTCGCTGCGGTGGTGGTCGTGCGGCCGCTCTATGGTCGGCGCACGCTGATGCTGCGAGCGGCCAATGCCCGCCAGAACCTGATTGTCGAGGCGACTGCCCGGTTGCGGTTGGTGTACGACTGGACCTCCTCGGAGGGCTTCCAGCTCCGGCGCGTCGTGGACCTTGAGCTTGTGCGTGAGGAGCAGCCATTATTTGTGCTCGGTTGGACTCTGATGCATGTCATTGACGACACCAGCCCGCTGGCCAAGGAAACGCCGGAGTCGCTGGCCGCTTCCAACGCGGTTCTCAGCCTGACGCTTAGCGGTACCGACCAGACGACTGGCCAGGTATTGATGGGCCGAGTCGAGTACGCAGCGGATGCGATTCGTTGGAACCACAGTTTCTGCGACGTGCTTAGTCGCAACGCCGACGGCGTGGCGGTGTACGACTACCGACATTTCGATGATATCGAGGAGCTGCCGCCCAGCACAGACGCTGTGCCTTGACGCTCAGCCGGTGCGGGGGGGCTGCCGCGGGTGTTGCGCCGACCCCTCCGGGACCGCCGCCCGCCGCCGTGTTCTAGGCGGTAGGCTCCTCGACACCGACTTCAACCAGCACGGCGCCTTCGGTGACTCGGTCGCCGCGGGCGTACTGCACCGTGAGTACTCGTCCGGCCTTCGGCGCCAGGATCGCGTGCTCCATCTTCATCGCTTCCACGACCATCAGCGTGTCGCCCGCCGCGACGAGGTCGCCTACCGTAACGGAAACTGACACAACGGTGCCAGGCAGGCGCGCGATCAGCTCGCCTTCGTGGACCGAGGCGCTAACGTCGACGTGGCGCGGATCGATGAGCTCAAGGTCGAGCCGGTGCACGCCACGCCATAGTGACATCCGGTCGCCATCGATCCACGCATCCGTGACGGCGCGGCAGCCGTCGACGGTCGCTGCCAGCGTCGTGCCGGTGAGGCTTGCGATGATGGCGTGCGCTTTCCCACTGGTCGACACCCGCCAGTCGGCGCCGCAGCTTTCTACGCTCACCGCGTGCTCGTGCGAGCCGCAGCGCAATAACAGCGTCTGTCGCGCGGGTAGTCCGATGCGAAACGCGTCAGTGCCGCTCCATGGCGAGCGCTCAGTCGCCGCGTTCTGGTTGCGCAACACGAAGGCCATCGCGGCGAGACAAAGCTCGACGGGCGTTGGTAATGCCGGAGTCGCCAGCGCGTCACCATGATCGGCGACGAAACGCGTAGTGGGCGTCGTGGCGGCGAAGGTCGGGTGCGCGAGCGCGTCGGCGAGCCACGCCGCGTTGGTGTCGACGCCGACGATACGCAGTGACGCGAGGGCCCGCCGCAGCCGGACGATCGCCTCATCACGGCTGGCGCCGTGCGCAATGACCTTGCCGAGCAGCGAGTCGTAGTGCGATGAGACGGTGTCGCCGGTCTCGAAGCCGGCATCGACGCGCACGCCGGGAAGGTTGTGCGGCCACTGCACCCACCGCAGCGCGCCGGCGCTGGGAACGAAGCCGGCGGCAGCGTCTTCGGCACAGACGCGCACTTCAATTGCGTGTCCGCAGGGTTCTGCATCGGCGGTGTCGGCCGGCAGGAGTTCTCCTGCGGCAATGCGCAGCTGCCATTCGACCAGGTCGAGACCGAGCACCTCTTCGGTGACCGTGTGCTCCACTTGCAGGCGGGTGTTCATCTCCATGAACCAGAACTCGCCATCGGCGTACAGAAACTCGACAGTGCCGGCGTTCTGGTAGCCGACCGCGTGCGCCACTGCTCGAGCCGCTGCATGCAGGCGGCTGCGGACGTCGGCGGCGATCTGCGGTGCCGGCGCCTCCTCGATCAGTTTCTGGTGACGACGCTGCACCGAGCAATCCCGTGTCGCGAGGCAGCGGACGGTGCCGGCGGAGTCCGCCAGTAGCTGTACCTCGACGTGACGCGGCGCGGGCAGATAGCGTTCGAGTAGCAGCGTTGGGTCGCCGAAGGCGCTCTCGGCAAGGCGTCGCGCACTCGCTATGGCCGGTTCCAGGTCAGCAGCGCTCAAGACGATCTGCATGCCCTTGCCGCCACCACCGCCGCTGGGCTTGATGATCAGCGGGAAGCCGACCTTGAGCGCCTCGGCGACGAGGGTTTCGGCAGCCTGGTCGGTGCCGTGGTAGCCCGGCAGCACCGGCACGCCGGCGCGTTGCATGGCTTCTTTCGAGGCGCTTTTTGAGCCCATGGCCTCGATCGCGGCAACCGGCGGGCCGATGAACGTAATGCCAGCATCGCGACAGGCGGCGGCAAAGTCCGCGCGTTCCGACAGGAACCCGTAGCCGGGGTGCACGGCATCGGCGCCGGCGCGGCGGGCGATGTCGAGAATCTTGCTGGCGTCCAGATAGCTCTCGCGTGGCGCGGCAGCGCCCAGGTGCCAGGCTTCATCGGCGAGGCGAACGTGGCAGGCGTCGGCGTCAGCGTCCGAGTAAACCGCGATCGTGTGGATGCCGAGTCGACGGGCGCTGCGGATAACGCGGACGGCGATTTCGCCGCGGTTGGCGATCAGTAGGCGACGAAACATTAGCGGGCCCATCCTGGTGCGCGACGCTGCAATGTGGCTTCAAGTCCGTCCTGCGCTTCCGCGGTCGCGCGCAGGTGCGCGAGTCGTTCTGCCAGCGTCGCTGTCAGTGCATCGTCTGGCTTGCGATGGCCGACCTCGTCGAGCAGCGCCTTGCAATTGGCCAGCGCCAGCGGCCCGCCAGCGGCGAGCTCGATTGCGATGCGCAGGGCCTCGGCGCCGAGTCTGGCGCTGTCGACCACTTCATGTAGCAGACCAAGCTCGCGAGCGCGAGCGGCCGGGATGGCCTCGCCGCTCAGGAAGTAGCGGCGTGCTTGTCGCAGGCCGATGGCCTCGATCACATAAGGCGAGATGACGGCAGGCACTATGCCCAGACGCACCTCGGGTAGACGAAACTGCGCTTCCTCGCCGCCGACGGCGATGTCACAGGCGGTGGCAAGTCCCACGCCGCCGCCGAAGGCCGGGCCCTGGACGGCGGCGACCGTGGGCTTCGGGCAGCGACGCAGCGCCAGCAGTACCGCGGCGAGCTGGCGGGCGTCGGCGATGTTCTCAGCGAGCGGCGCCTGCCCTAGCGTGATCATTCCGGTCAGGTCGGCGCCGGCACAAAATGCGCGCCCGGCGGCGCGAATCACGATGACCCGCGTTGCATCGCGCGCACTGTGGGTTGCGATCGCCGCAGCGAGCGCGGCGATCAACTGGGCGTCGAGCGCATTGCGCTGCGCGGGACGGTTCAGCGTCAGCTGGACGATGCCCGGCAGTGGCTCGGACTCGAGGAGAGTGGTGTCCATCGGCTACATCCTGAAGATGCCGTAGCGGGTATCCGCCACCGGCGCATTACGGACCATTGCGAGCGCGAGGCTGAGCACCCGGCGTGTGTCGATCGGGTCGATGACGCCGTCGTCCCAGAGGCGAGCGCTGGCGTAGTACGGGTGGCCCTGTAGGTCGTACTGGCGTCGGATTGGATCCATGAACGCGTCCTCCTCTGCGGCCGTCCACGGCTTGCCTGCAGCCTTGAGCTGGTCGCGCCGGATGGTGGCGAGCACCGTCGCGGCTTGTTCGCCGCCCATGACGGAGGTGCGGGCGTTCGGCCACTGGAACATCAGCCGTGGGCCATAGGCACGGCCGCACATCGCATAGTTGCCGGCGCCGTAGCTGCCGCCGATGACGAGGGTGAGCTTGGGGACCTGTGCTGCCGCGACCGCGGTGACCATCTTGGCGCCGTCGCGGGCGATGCCGCCGGCTTCGGCACGACGTCCGACCATGAAGCCGGTGATGTTCTGCAGGAACAGCAGTGGAATCTTCTCGCGCGCGCACAGTTCGACGAAGTGCGCGCCCTTCAGCGCGCTCTCGGAGAACAGGATGCCGTTGTTCGCAACGATGCCCACTGGATAACCGCCGAGATGGGCGAACCCCGTGACCAGCGTCGTGCCGTACAGGGCCTTGAATTCGTTCAGCTCCGAGCCATCGACGATGCGGGCGATCACCTCGCGGGCATCGTAGGGCTTGCGCAGGTTCGAGGGCACTACGCCGTAGAGCTCACTTGCCGCGTAGAGCGGTTCGCGTGGCGCGACCGGCGGCTCGCGGTCCAAGGGTGGGCGCAGGCGTGCAACGATGCTGCGGGCGATGGCGAGCGCGTGTGCGTCATTTTCGGCGTAGTGGTCGCAGACGCCCGATTCGCGGCAGTGTACGTCGGCGCCGCCGAGGGACTCCGCATCGATCTCCTCGCCAGTTGCGGCCTTGACCAGCGGCGGGCCACCGAGGAACACCTGGCCCTGATTGCGCACAATGACGTTCTCGTCGGACATCGCGGGAACGTAGGCACCGCCAGCGGTGCAGGAGCCATGGACCACGGCGATCTGCGCGATGCCGGCAGCCGACAGGTTGGCTTGGTTGTAGAAGATCCGTCCGAAATGGTCCCGGTCGGGGAACACCTCGTCCTGCGCCGGCAGGAACGCCCCGCCGCTCTCGACCAGGTAGACGCAGGGCAGGTGATTCTCGCGGGCGATCTCCTGCGCACGCAGGTGCTTCTTCACCGTCAACGGGTAATAGGTACCGCCCTTCACGGTCGGGTCGTTGGCGACGATCACGCATTCCCGGCCGGCCACTCGGCCGATGCCGGTCACGATGCCGGCAGCGGGGACTTCGTTGCCATAAAGACCATGTGCCGCGAGTGCCGATAACTCCAGAAAGGGCGCGCCGGGGTCGAGCAGGAGGTCGATTCGCTCGCGCGCGAGCAGGCGGCCGCGGTCGCGATGCTTCTCGACGGCCTTGGTCGAGCCACCGGCAGCTGCCAGTCGTATCTTTTCTCGCAAATCGGCGACGATAGCGCTCATTGCGTCGACGTTCGCGCCAAAATCGGCGCTTTTAACGTCAATCTGACTCTTGAGGCGAAACATCTTGCGGTCACCTGTCCATTTGTCGGACAATTATACTATCTGATCAAAACATAGGATGCCAGCATGGCGAACCTGGGCGCGCAGCACGACGATGACCTTGATATCGGCCTCGGCGAGGACATGATCGCGCTGCGCCAGGCGGTCCATCGCTTCGCACAGGAGCGTATCGCGCCGCGGGCCGCTGAGATCGATCGGACGGATATTTTTCCGCGCGACCTGTGGCCGGCGCTTGGTGAGCAGGGACTGCTGGGAATGACGGTACCTGAGTCGCTGGGAGGCTCGGGGCTGGGCTATCTCGCCCATGTGATCGCGATGGAGGAGATCTCCCGCGCCTCCGGCTCCGTGGGGCTTAGCTACGTCGCCCATTCCAACCTCTGCCTCAACCAGTTGCGGCTGAACGCGACGCCCGCACAGGCCGCCCGTTACCTGCCGAAGCTGATTTCCGGGCAGCACGTAGGGTCGCTGGCGATGTCCGAGACCGGTGCGGGCTCGGACGTCGTTGGAATGTCGCTTCGTGCCGACCGGCGCGGGGATCGTTTCGTGCTCAACGGCCGCAAGATGTGGATCACCAATGGCCCCGATGCCGATGTCGTCGTGGTCTATGCCAAGACGCTCCCCAACGCCGGCGCGCGCGGCATCACGACCTTTATCGTTGAGCGCGGCACCAAGGGCTTTAGTGTCGCGCAGAAGTTGGACAAGCTCGGCATGCGTGGCTCATCCACGGGCGAACTTGTTTTCGACGATTGCGAGATCCCGGCTGAGAATATCCTCGGCGCCGAGAATGGTGGTGTCGCGGTGCTGATGAACGGGCTCGACTACGAGCGCGTCGTCATCTCCGGCGGTCCTGTCGGACTCATGGCCGCGGCTTTGGACGTTACCCTGCCCTACGTTCGCGAGCGGCGGCAGTTCGGTCGGCCGATCGGGACTTTCGAGCTGATGCAGGGCAAGATTGCCGATATGTACACCAGTCTGCACGCCAGCCGTGCCTTCGTGCACGCCACGGCAAGGGCCTGTGACGCGGGCACAAAAACCCGCCGCGCCGCTGCCGCCTGCTTCCTGCAGGCGTCAGAGGCTGCTGTCCGTGTCGCGCTGGAGGCGATCCAGGCGCTCGGGGGTAACGGCTATACGAACGATTATCCGACAGGTCGGTTGCTGCGCGATGCGAAGCTCTACGACATCGGTGCCGGAACCAATGAAGTGCGGCGCATGCTGATTGGGCGTGAGCTGATCGGAACGGGTGAATGACCGCGTTCGAACCGATTCGCTTCGAGCCCGGCTACCGGCGCGTCGCGACGGCGATTGCGGCGCGTATTCTCGATCGCACGCTGCGCGAAGGCGATTCGCTGCCTCCGGAGACGGAGCTCGCCGAGCAGTTCGCGGTCAACCGCTCGACGATCCGCGAGGCGTTGCGCGAACTGGAGAGCGCAGATCTCGTGACGCGCCGTCGCGGCACGAAGCGCATGGTGGTGACTCGTCCTGCCGCCGACCAGATCGCCGGTCGCGTCGGCCAGTCGCTCGCACTACACGATGTGACTGTGCGCGAGGTCTGGCAGACGCTAGAGTTGATCGAGCCGCCGATTGCGGCAGAGGCGGCGCTGCATGCTGACGCTGCGGCCATCGAGCAGTTGCGTGCGGCCGTCAGTCGCTATGCTGCCGACCATGAGACGGCGCAGCAGGCGGTCGCTGGGGTTGCGGACTTCTTCCGTGCAGTCGCGGCGGCCAGCGGTAATCGCGTTCTGCCGATGACCCAGGAGCCGCTACTACTGCTGCTCGTTGCGGCGCTGGAAGTGATGATTGACCGTGCGCCTCCGGCTCGCGGCCGCATTGCAGTAGCGCAGCAGCATGTGCTCGCGGCAATCGAGGCCCACGATGCGGTTGCGGCCCGTGACTGGATGGGCAAGCACGTACGCGACTTTCGTCGCGGCTTCGAGATCAGCGGGATCGACGTTGATTCACCGGTGCCCGCGCCACGCCGGGACTGACCTGCTCGCTGGATGCGACTACTCCGCGGCGATGCCGCGTCGTTCCCTGCCGTGATAGTTCGCTGTGGCCGCCAGCACCCGCAGCGCTTGTACGTTTGAGCAAGGCGCACTGGCGAGCGTCAGTGCCCGCGTGACCTGCATCGCCCCGCTGCTCGCGCCGCCCCCCTTCCTCCCGCTCGCCGGGCAGCCGCCGAACGTCAGCTCGTCCAGGCGCGACAGTTCGCCGGGCTGGCAGCGGGCATCCCCGGTGCCACGAATGACTGCTGGATAGGCGGCCGGAAACGGCAGCGGGCCGCGTGCGGGAACTGCGGCCACCACCAGTAGGCCGCGCTCCGTCGCTCGCGCGATCGCAGCGGCCAGGCACTGCCGGTCCGCAGCGAGCCCAAGGCTCAGGTGCAAAAGATGGGCGCCCTGTTCCACACCCCAGTCGACGGCAGCTGCGACCGTGGCAGCGCTGGTGCGGCCGGCGGGGTCGAAGACTTGTGCCAGCACAAGCTCGACGCCGGGATTGCCGCGGGTCAGCAGCGCGCACAGACGCGTACCGTGACCGGTCGGATCGCTCGTCGGCTCGCGCGTGACGATGCGTGTTTCGTCTGCGACGAAGCGAGCGCTTGCGATGGCATCGTGCAGTAGCCCGCAGCTGTCAATGACGCCGACCCGCCAACGGGGCCGTTCAGCCACTGGCAGTTCCACGGCGGAGCTTGCCATCCTGCAGCAGCCACCACTGGTCCACCTGTTCGATGTCCTGCGCCTGGTGCGTGATCACGAGCCGCGTGCGGTGCGCGAAGCAGCTGTCCAGCGCGCGATGGATGGCTAGCGCCGACTCGCGGTCGAGCCCGCTGGTCGCCTCATCCAGGATCACGACCAATGGATCCCCGAGCGCTGCCCGTGCGAGGGCGATCCGTTGCCGCTGTCCCGTCGACAGGCCCGCCCCGCCCTCGCCCACCTGCGTGTCGTAGCCATCAGGCAGTTCGCGGACGAACCCGTCGATGCCTGCGCGGAGCGCGGCTTGGCGGACCGCGTCGTCGCTGGCAGTGGGGTGGCCATAGCGCAGGTTGTCGAGAATGGAGCCGCGGAACAGCATGGGAGAGTGCTCAACAACGACGATTCGTCGCCGTACGTCGTCGAGCCGGTAGCGCGTCAGTAGCGTCCCATCCAGCCATACCGTTCCTTCGTCGGGATCGAGGAACCGCCGCAGGACGTCGGTCAGCGTCGATTTTCCGGCCCCCGAAATGCCGCTGAGTACCAGCTTGGTGCCCGCATCGATCTGCAGGTCGACGCCGTCCAGCACCGGGCTGCCCTCGCGCCCTGCCCGTACGGTGACCGCCTGCAGGCGCAGGTCACCGCGTGCAGTGGCAGGCAGCTCGAGCGCGTCCGGTGAGTCCGGCACGACAGGCAGTCTGGAGAGGTCGCCCAGTCGCTCTAAACTGACCTTCGCCCGCTGGTAGCCGGTATACAGGCCAACCAGAGAGGATGCCGACCCCGCGCTGCGGCCGAGGTAGCTGACGTAGGCCACCAGCGTGCCCACGCTCAGCGCATCGTGCAGCACGTACCAGCCGCCGAGCAGGAATACGGCTGCCGTGGCGAGGTTGCCAAGAAAACCAGCAACGCCACTGGTCGCATAGGCGACCAGTTGCGCGCGGATGACGCGTGACAGGTAGTGATCGCCAAGCACGCCGAGTCGTTCGTCCTCGAGGCGTTGCGCCGCTGCGGCCTGCACGGCGCGAGCGCCGGCAAGGGTCTCGATCAGGAAGCCGCTGATGCCGCTGGCGGCTTCGCGTACCGATCGAGTTGAGCGCTCAATCGACGGGCGGGCGTAGTGGCGCACGAGTAGCTGCAGTGGCAACAGTGCCAGGACCAGCACGCACAGGCGCCAAGACAGGCGCAGCATTACGGCGCTAACGACCAGCAGCATCAGCAGGCTGCTGATGAAGGTCGCCGCCGAATCTGTTCCGAAGCGCTGGACTTCTGCGACGTCTCCATCGAGGCGCGTCACCAAATCGCCAACCGGAATCGTGCTGAGCCTGCGCGGGGATACGCGCATCAGGTGTGCGTAGAGAGACCGGCGCAGCGAGAACAGGGCGTGACCTGAAGCACGGACGTAGATCGCTCGATGTAGTGCGCCCAGCAGCGTACCGCTCAGTGCGATGGCCAGCATTCCGGCGCAGGCCCACGCAAGCTGGTTGAAGTGGCGGCCGATCAGGCCGTCGTCGATTACCATGCGTGTCAGCAGCGGTTGGGAGGCTGACAAAACCGCGATCAGCAGTCCGAGTAAAACAGACCCCACCAGCGCAGCGAGCTCTGGCCGCAGGTGCGGCCAGAGTGTCGCCACGATGCCCTGGCGTTCAGCGTGCAGGAAGGACCCGGAGGCTGGCCAGCGACTGGTCGCCGCAGTCGGGCAGCTTCAGATTGGCACGTTTTTCCAGCGTGACTGGGTCATAGAAGCCGACATCGCACATCGCACCGCCCATGTAGATTTCATGACCATCGGTGGCGAGGTTGACGGAGTAGAAAGTGTGGTCGAGTGGCACCCGGCCGGCAAGGACATGGTGCTCCATGTCGACTTTGGTAAGCGTCGAGTAGACCCCGTACGCCCACTTGCGATCCGGTGACAGCACGGTCGAGAAGATAAGTGCCGAGGTATCTTCAAAATCGAAGAACTCAAGCTTGTCGGTCGTGACATCTAGGGACATCAGGCCCGTCTTCATCGTGGTCTTGCCGTCGGTGGTGGCATCGGAGATCACCGGGCTGGTGAAGACGCCACTGGGTTCGGTGACGGGCCAGAACGCGAGCAGGTCCGGCTGGCTGTGCGAAGGCATGTCCCACTTCAGGATGCCGCGGCTGTTCAGCTGCTTTCCGGTGGCGACGTCATACTCGTACAGGTCGAAGCCGATCGCGTAGAACGACTTGCCCGACGGACGCATCAGCATCATGTGCAGGCGACGCGGCGCGGGGTAGGTGCGGATTGCCTTCGCGCTGCGGCCGGCATTGGTCTTGAACACCGCGAAACGGGGTTCCTGCACCTGAAACTCGCTTGGCAGCAGCTTCGTCGGCAGTTCATACACGATTAGCTCTTTGCCGTCGGGAGTGATCGTAAACGCGCAGAAGTCCTTGACGCGCTCTCCGGGCGTGGACAGGTCGGCGCGAAATACTTCCTTGCCGGTTTTCAAGTCGATGCCGGAGATGCTCTCCATGCGGTTGACCAGCGCGTATGCCACTTTGCCATCCGGTGATGGCACGATCGTCATGATCAGACTGCCGGCGTTCGGAATGTGGAACTCCGATACGACGCTGCGTTTGGCCGCGTCGATGACGTACAGCTTGTCGGGCTTCGCGGCAGTCACCAGCATGTCGCCTGCAGCGGCGGTCGGTCCGATGGCAACGGCGGCCACTACCGCGACTAGGGCGACGGCCAGAAGGCCCGGGGATTTCATGCGCATGTCGCTGCTCACTTCTTCGGGAACACGGCGTCGAGTTCGCGCCAGTCGTTCTGTGCTGACGGCTTGCCGTCCGTCCAGTTCGGATAGGTGTTCATGATGTCCGGTACCTGTGCTGGCCACCAGCAAGGGTCCGAGCAGCCGTACAGGTCGGCCTCCATCGGTTGGCACAGCGAGGCGACGCCGCCAAACGCATCCACCTCCCAGCCTGGGTCGAAAGTCGTCGAGCAGCCAGCGACGCTGTCCATTGCGACGACCTCGTCGACGTGGCCAGCAGCGGCTGCTTTTAGTAGCAGCTCGGCCTTCTTGTTGGTGGGCTTCAGTTCACTCATGCGTTAGCACTCCTCGGCTCGAGGTGGCGTACAAAGAATTCAGGATTGGCGCGCTGGATCTCTGCGTACACGCGTACACCGAAATCAACCCAGCTGCGCAGCAGGTTGCAGTAATGGTAGGTGCGATGATGCGGGTCACCATAACGCGCATAGGACTCGTGGTAGCAGCCGCCCGAGCAGAGATTGCGGATACGGCAGGTCTGGCAGTGCGTGCCCTCGCGATTCACGGCCTTGTCGACGAAGGCGCCGAGGCTCACGGTGTCAATGCCGGTGGCGACGTTGCCAAAGGTAGGCAGGTCGGAGCCGGTGAATCTGTGGCAGAGGTTCAGGTCGCCCTCGGCGTCGACAGCCAGCAGCCCAACACCACCGCCGCATGGCACCGACTTGCGGCGGCCCTCATGCAGATCGGTCATGAGCTGGTGCATGTTGGAGAAGCCGTTGTTGCGGCCGGCCAGTGCGTGCTGCAGGTAGTTCTCGCCGAGTCGTTCGAAGGCTCGATGCACCTCGAGCATCTCTTCGTCGGAGAGCGCGTGGCCTTCGGTATCCGACGCGGTCACAGGCGCGTATCCGACTTCATGGAAACCCAGCTCGAACTTGAGGTGTTCGTGGATTGCCTCGACGCCGGTGTTGCCGGCGCCAAGTGTGACGCGCGCGCCGACCGGGCGCGAGCGATAGCGTTCCAGCAGCAGCGCCACCTTGCGGGATACAACGTCGTAGGTGCCCTTGCCGCCGACCGTCTTGCGGTGTCGATCGTGAATTGCCTGCGGGCCATCCATCGAAACCGAGATACCGAAGCGATGGGAGTCGAAGTAGTCGATCAACGCGGGCGTCAGGAGTGTCGCATTGGTCGTAAGAGAAAAATCTACCCGCTTGCCGGCGCGGTTGCTCACTGCCTCGGCGTAGTCAACTACTTCCTTGATCAGCGGCACGTTGGTCAACGGCTCACCACCGAAGAAGACGATGTTTATCTTGTCGCGTTGCTCCCCGGCTTTTAGCAGCATGTCGACGCTGCGTGCCGCCGTCACGAAGTCCATGCGCTTGCCTAAGGAAGGCTTCACGAGGTCCTCCTTGTAGCAGTATGTGCAGGACAGGTTGCAGCCGGTGTTGACGTTCAGCACCAACGTGCTGAGCGGGAACGCAGTAACTTTGGCGCTGGTTGGGTTGATTGGCTTTAGCGATCCGGAGACCTGCAGAACCTCGAGCTTGCTCAGTTCTGCGGCGAAAGCACGGATCCGCTCCGGCGGGAATCTGCCGGCAAGTTCTGTCACCAGCTGGTCGGTCGTCCGGCCGCCTTTGAGGCGGCAGGCGTCGATCACCGCAAGTCCGAGGTCATCCACGCCGAAAACTGCGGTTGTTGGTACGTGCAGTAGATAAGCGTCGGTGTCGGTACGGACGAGATGGCCGTTCCAGGCGTTGAACTCGAGGCTGTCGTTCGTGCTGTGCATGGGTGTGTTCAGGTGCGCTTTTAGTAGATCGGCGTCGTAATCCAGCGCTGCACGGTGACGATCAGATGCGAATCGCCCTCGACGGTCGCGGTTCCGTCACGAACGCGCGCGACCACCTTGAGGTTGGCCGTATTGTTTCCTGAGAACTCTCGTACCGGGTTGAGTCCGGCGCCGGCAGGCACATAGCGGCCGCTGTTCTGGATGCCGCCGCCAAAGGCTTCATCGTGCGTGCGCGCAGCTTCCGCATCGTACGGTAGCGTCGACCAGTCCGCCGCGATGGGGCCTAGCGCGAGAGTGTTGCCGGCGGCGTCCTTCGCCTGACCGATCGCCTCGAATTGGGCGGTTACTGCCGCGATCTTGCCGCCACCGACACGAGCGATCCCGAAACTTGGCCTGATCTCAATCTTGTCGATTTTGTCGTAGACCGCGAACGCGCCCTGCCCGCTTGCACCTGCGATGCTGACGGTGCGAGCGCCGGTGGCAGTGTTAGACGCGATCTCGACGCTTGCACGAAGCGCGCCGGCGTCGGAGGCGAGAACTCGCGTCGTCGTGCCAGCCCCTAGTGACAGTGTCGCCGGAGACGTGATGCCGGTTGCCACCACGATGACGCTGCCAGAGCTACCGGCCTTCATCGCGCGCGGCAGCACGGCCAGCACTTGCGGCTGCGCATCGTTGCGTACCGCGGTCCAGTCGCCACCTTCCTCGGTGTGCTCGGGATCAAACCAGCGCCCGACGATGCGCGAGCCGTCTTCGGAGGCGGCAAAAACTTCTCGTGAGGCCCGACCGCCGAGCTCGGCGCGGCCGCGCCACTCGTAGCCGGTGTAGACGATCGCATGCGATTCGCCGCCGACGCTGGTGCCTGCGGTGTCCTTCAGGCGGTAGTGCGCCGTGTAGCCGCCATGGCCATCGGCGGCGATTTCCGCGGTGCCATACAGGTCTCGTCCGCCCGGCTCGTGGCCAACGACGACCCAGCTGCCGGAAAGGTCACGAGCAGCGCGCTGCGACCAGGCGGTCCAGGCAGGCGTCGTGAGGGGGAACAGCTGGCCGAGCTTGGGCGGCAGTTCGGTCGAGGCGATGGTCCACCACGGGCGGTCGCGGCCGGAGGCCTGGTACTCGAGCGAGGTGAACTGGCCTACATGGAAGTGCATGTGCTTGAGCCAGTCGGCGCTATCGCGGCGCTGCAGCGCGACGCGGGCCAGCGAGTGGCAGCGGCCGCACATGGTCGCAAGTTCCGGCCCGAGGTCCAGGTCCTTGGCGTTCGGTCGGCGTTCAAGTGCAAAACGGGCCGGTGCGGCTTCGCTGGGCGCGAGCCCCTGCGTATCCGACAGGTAGCGGACAATGCCGTCGTGGACATCTTCCGGCAGGGCCAGTCCGTGCACCTGGTGCATCCGGAACAGGGTCATGACCCAACCCTCGGGCGTTTTGCGGATTGAGTTGATGCGCTCGAACGCGCCGTCGTGCTCCAGATGGCAGCCTGAGCAGTAGGTGCGCACCAGGGCCTGTCCACTGGGCGCGTCGGTGGCGTGCGCTGACGGCGCAACGGCAAGGACCAGCCCGAGCAGGGCGGCATTAAGCCTGAACATTTTTGGTAGACCGATCGACACGGGTTCAACCTCCTGCGGAAATACCTTCGGCGGCGCGCGACGACAGCGCTCCGGCGGAATGGAGCCAGCGTACAGCAGCTGCGATCGCGGGCCGGGGACGATCCAGCACGCTGGCGGCCTCGGCCAGCGTCGCGTTTCCGGCCTGCTGAATATAATGTAATAGGTCGACGAGCGGCACATCATCGACGAGCCAGACGCCGCGCGGCTGCGCGGCGGTGACGATAACTTCGCGTTCAAGGATCCGATCGCCGTCCATGACGGGTCGGCGCTCGATCGCCGCAGCTGCGGTGCCTGCTGCAGGGACGAGTGCGCGGTAGTCGCGGGCGGTGTCAGCCCAGAAGGTCCCTAAGGGAATGTTCTCGGCGTAGAAGTCCGCCGCGGTCGCCAGACAACGTTCCCAGATCGTCGCGTATCGGTCGGCCACAAATTTCTGCACCAGCGCCACGCTCTCGCCTGCCAGCGCTGAGCTTACCGCTGCGGCGACGACGCGGGCCCCGCGCAGCGCCTCGTAGACGCCCTGGCCTGAAAGCGGATCCGGGCCAACGGCGGCGTCGCCGACGCGGAACAGATGGTCCGGTCCGGGTCGGATCGCCCGGCGGGCATGGGAGGGACGGGCAACGAGCGTGCAGGTCGGTTCTGCACCTTCTAGTGCATGGCGCAGGGCCGGTAGCGCCGCCGCGGCAGTGGCGAGCCAGGTCTCGGGATGGCGCTGGCGGGTGCGGCTCACCAGTTGCACCCACATCCGCCTGCCCTCCAGGACCAGCCAACACCAACCCCAGGGCAGTGCGTGGATGGAGGTGCCCGGCTCCAGCGGCGTGTGGCGGGCGAAACGCTGGCCGACGGCCAGCATGCGCGGTCCACGCTCTTCCGGGCCGCGGCGGCCGCGGGCGTCGACGACGAACCGTGCCTGTATGTCGGCGCCGGCGCGAGTGCGCAGCCGCAGGCCGCTGGCACGCGGCTCGATTTCCAGCACCGAGTCGTCGTGCAGGATGACTCGGTCGGCGACGGCAGCTTTGCGCAGTTCGGCAGCAAGATCAGCGCGATCAACCAGCCACTCGAATCCTGACACGCTGCGACCTTCGCCCCAGCTGCCGCCGCGGGATACCGGGCCGCGCAGTACCTGCGCCGCTGACTGAAGTCCTTCCTCGAGGAGCAGTTCATGGGTTCGTCGCGAGAGCCCCTCGCAGCCATGCACACCGCCTGCGGCGTACAGGTGCACGTCGATGCCCGCGCGCGCGAGTCGGCGCGCTACCGTGCAGCCTGCCGGTCCCCCGCCAATGACCGCGACGTCGATCTTCATGCGTGCGACTCCTCCACCAGGCCAAGTTCCTTGCGCTGCTGTTCGCGGATCAGGAACTTCTGGATCTTGCCGGTGACCGTCATCGGAAAGCCGTCGACGAAACGCACGTAGCGCGGCACCTTGTAGTGCGCGATCTGGCCCTGGCAGAACGCGCGAATCTCGTCCTCGGTGGCGCTCATGTTTTCCCGCAGGCGAATGCAGGCGCACACGGCTTCACCGTACTTCAGGTCCGGCACGCCGACGACGGCAACGTCCAGCACCGCCGGATGACGGTAGAGAAATTCCTCCACCTCGCGCGGCGAGATGTTCTCGCCACCGCGGATGATCATGTCCTTGACGCGCCCAACGATGTTGCAGTAACCCTGCTCGTCGATGACGGCGATGTCACCGGTATGCATCCAGCCGCCACTGTCGATCGCCTCGTCGCTACGCTGCGGGTCGTTCCAGTAGCCCTGCATGACGCTGTAGCCACGCGTGAGAAGCTCCCCTGGAGTGCCGCATGGAGTGACCTCGCCAGCGGCGTCGACGATCTTGACCTCGACGTGGGGATGGATGCGCCCAACCGTGCTAACACGCCGCTCGAGTGGGTCCGTCGCACTGCTTTGAAATGAAACTGGGCTGGTCTCGGTCATGCCGTAGCAGATCGTGACCTCAGGCATGTGCATCTCGTCCAGCACTCGACGCATCACCGCGATCGGGCATGGCGCACCAGCCATGATTCCGGTGCGCAGCGACGACAGATCGAACTCAGCAAAGCGTGGATGGCCGAGCTCGGCGATGAACATTGTCGGCACCCCATACAGCGCGGTGCAGCGCTCCGCCGCCACCGTCTGTAGCACGGCCAGTGGGTCGAAAGCATCGCTCGGGTAGATGCTCGCAGCGCCATGCGTGACCGCGCCGAGCACGCCCATCACCATGCCGAAGCAGTGGTACATCGGTACGGGGATGCAGATTCGGTCGGCGGCGGTTAGCCGCATGCCCTCGCCAACAAAGTAGGCGTTGTTGACGATATTGAAGTGTGTGAGGGTCGCGCCCTTCGGCAGGCCTGTCGTTCCGCTGGTGAACTGGATGTTGTACGGCTGGTGAGGGTCGAGCGCCGCGGCGATTTTGGCGAGCGGCGCACCGTCGCGGCGCGCGCCATCGGCGATCACCTCCGGAAATGCGATTGTGCCTGGCGTGGGGGTTCCGCCGATCTGAATCAATAGGCGCAGTTCAGGAAAGCAGGCGCAGGTGAGCTTGCCGGCGACGGCCGCATCGAGTTCCGGGATCAGGCTGCGCAGCATCTGCACGTAGTTGCTGTTCTTGAGGTTGGCCGAATACACCAGCGCGCGCGCGCCAACGTGGCGTAGTGCAAACTCAAGTTCGGCGGTTCGGTACGCCGGGTTGACGTTGACCAGTATCAGCCCCGCGCGTGCCGCGGCGAACATCGTCAGATACCACTCGGCACAGTTAGGGGCCCAGATCCCGATGCGATCGCCAGGCTGCAGGCCGGCCGCGACGAAGCCCCGTGCGAGATGCTCAACCTTCAGGTCCGTCTCGGCGTAGCTCAGCCGCACACCCTGCTGCGGCGACGCGAGTGCGAGCGCTGCGGGATCCGCCGCGACCGCACGCCGCAGCACCGCGTCGACCGTTAGCTCGAGCAGCGGCTTGCTACGGTCCCCGGTTACCGTGCTGGCGGTCAGGAGGCTGGTCATTGCATACCTAAGCGGCGGCGAAAAGTGGGCCCACCGCGACCGGTGGGCCCACGCTCGCAGCCTGTCGTCTTTACGATCAGAACCGGTAAGTGCCCTCAACGCCGAACATGCGTGGCGCATTTCGGTGGCTGTAGAAGTACCCGAGGCTCTGCAGGTTCGCGCCCGCCGTCAGTGCAAACTTGTCGCCAAGGTTGCGGCCCCAGGCCGACACATCCCAATGGCTGTCGGTATTGTGCAGCGTAACGCGGGCGTTGATCAGGGTGTAGCCGCCCTGGCGAAGCTGCGCGATGTTGGCCGGCTCGAAGTACTGCGAGGCTGAGTAGCTCATATCGCCGTGCAGCGTCATGCGCCAGCCTGAGACCCGCAGGGCGTCCCAGTCCGAGGCGAGTGTCGCCGAGACCTTCGGTGCGTTCGGCAGCTGCTTGCCTGCGATGTCCTGCACGCCATTGTTGATCAGGCCTTCCTTGACCTTGGCGTCGAGGATTCCGAGGCCACCGCGAACCGTCAGTGAGGCCACTGGCCGTGCAACCAACTCGAGTTCGCCGCCGCGGATGGTCGACTTGCCGAGGTTGATAAGAGGCTGGTGGCCGGATGACTGTACGTCAATCATCTGCTGGTTCTTGTACGAGTAGTTGAAAATGGCGCCATCGAGCTGCAGCGTGCCGCCGAGCCACGCAGTCTTGAAGCCAACTTCCGAGGAATCGACCGTTTCTGGCTTGACCGAGGTGAACTCGCTGGGATCGAAGAAGAACTGCGCGTTGAATGCGCCAGAGCGGTAGCCACGGCTCAGGTTGACGTAGAACAGTGCGTCCTTGGAGGGTGTGAAATCCAGTCCAAGTCGGCCCGTCCAGGCAGCGTTGCGAATGGCCTGGCTTGCCGTTGCGGTTAGTGATGTCGTCGGGTCCGGGATGATCCGGAACAACGGCTCCTCGGTAATGCTGCGAGCCTCGGCGAAGGCATTGTTCTGCGATGCATTGTCGTGGTTGTAGCGCAGGCCGCCACGGATCTTCCAGTGCTCATTCAGCGCGTAGCTGTCGTCGGTGTAGGCCGCCCAGGTGTTGCGGGTCTGGTCGAACTGGTTGTAGAACCGGCAGCCGTAGAAGGCGCTGTCGAGGCAGTCCTGCGCGTTCATCACTCCGTCGGCGTTGAAGTCGTAGGCAACGTCACCAAAGAACTGATTCTCGGTGGAATTGAAGATCTTCTCGTTCTGGTAGTACGCGCCGAAGATGAAGTTGAACGGGCCATTGCCGCGCGAGGTCACACGCAGGTCCTGGGTCATCTGCTTGGTCTTGCCGATGTACGGGATCTTGAAGATGTCGATCGGCGCGCCGTCCGTCCCTTCCGGATTGAACAGGCTGCCGTCGTCCCAGGAGGTGATCGAGGTCAGTGCGTACGAATCGGAGGCTGACCAGTCTATGGTTAGCGCGATGGCGCTGTTGTCCTGGTGGCGCTTCGGTGTGTAGTTTTGCGAGATCTGGTCATTTGCGAGTGCCGGATCGCCGTAGTTGCCCGTCGTGGTGCGGTAGTAAAGGCCGCCAACGCCGGAGGTCACCGGGTTCTCAGGGTCAGTGGAAGGCGGCACCGCGATGGCGAAGATGCCGTAGTTCTGCGGGCTTTGGTGACTCATCGACCAGCGAAGGGTCGCCGACAGGTCATCGTTGGCCTTGAACAGGAAGCTCGCGCGAATGCCGTACTGGTCGACACCCTCGAGATCCGGATGGCCGGCGAGCACGTTCCTGAACCAGCCGTCGGCCTTGGTGTAGGTGAAGGCGACGCGTGCTGCGACGCGATCGTCAATGATCGCGCCCTGCACCGCGCCTTCGAGTTCCTGCCGGTTGTAGTTGCCGACGCCCGCCTTGACGTAGCCTTCGGTCTCAAACCCAGGCTTGTGGGTGATGAAGTTGATCGCCCCGCCAGTCGTGTTCTTGCCGTACAGCGTGCCTTGGGGGCCGCGCAGCACCTCGATGCGCTCCAGGTCGTACATCTCGACGCCGAACAGCACGAAGTTGCCTTTGTAGACCTCGTCAATGTAGGAGGCGACGGGGCTCGACTGGTTGAGGCTGTAGTCGAACATTGAAACGCCACGCAGCGAGAACACCGGCGAGGCCTCGCCGACGATGCCGTTCACCTGCAGGTTGGGTATCTGCGTGACGAGGTCGGATGGCGAATCCATCTTCATCTCGCTGAGCTGCGTGCTGGTCAGTGCCGTGATCGACACCGGTACGTTCTGCAGCGATTCGGAGCGCTTCTGGGCCGTCACCACGATCTCTTCGATCATGGAGCTGACCTCGGCTGGCGCCGCGGCGAGCGCGAGGGTGGGAACGAGGATGGCGGAGATGGCTGCCACCAGCGCCGCCGAACTGCGGGCATGGATCTTCGTGGTGTTTGTGTTCAATCGAATCCCCTATTGCGGTTGTCGGGCTTTGCTTCGGGCCCTGACGCTCGCGGCTGAGCCTTCATTCTGTTTTCGTGCCGCTGCGCCGGTAAAGGCGCAGCGGCTGTTTTCGTCGTTATGCGCTTATGCTGTCATCCGGTGATGTTGATGCACAAGGACTTGCTTTCCAGGTACGAATGGACCGCCTCCCCGCCCAGTTCCCGGCCCCAGCCGGACTGCTTGTAGCCGCCAAATGGCATGCACGGGTCGAGTACGGTGTGGCAATTGACCCAGACGGAGCCTGCCTTGAGCTTAGAGGCCAGGCGGAAGACCTTGCCTACATCGCTCGTCCAGATGCTGGCGCCCAGACCATAGATCGAGTCGTTGGCGAGCTTGGCGATGTCTGCCAGATCGTCAAAGGGCTGCGCCACTAGCACTGGCCCGAAGATTTCTTCGCGGACGATCGACATCTGCGAGTTCACGTCAGTGAAGACGGTTGGAGTCACGTAGTAACCGGGGGTCTTCATGGCCGTCCCGCCGGCTGGTGCGCGGGCGCCGGCAGCCAGGCCCTCGCTCAGGTAGCGCGAGACGCGATCGCGCTGCACGGAGGATACCAGCGGCCCCATCTGCGCAGTCGGATCGAGACCCGGGCCGATCTTCATGCCTCGGGCGGCAGCCGATACGCCCTCGACCACGCGCTCGAAGTGGCGCTTGGCCACCAGCAAGCGCGAACCGGCGCAGCAGACCTGTCCCTGGTTGAAGAAGATCGCGCCGGCGGCGCCCGCGATCGCAGCGTCAATGTCGGCATCGTCGAGGACGATGACCGGTGACTTGCCACCGAGCTCAACGGTGACTTTCTTCATGTTGCCCGAAGCCGCCTGTACGATCAGGCGACCGACTTCGGTGGAACCGGTGAACGTTACCTTGTCGACGTCAGGATGCGACGAGAGAGCCGCGCCCGCGGAGGGGCCCGCGCCGGTGACGATGTTAAACACGCCCTTCGGGAAACCCGCCTCCTGGACCAGCTCACCGAGGCGGATCGCAGTCAGCGGTGTTTCTTCGGCGGGCTTGAGCACCACCGTGCAGCCGGCAGCGAGCGCAGGCGCGCACTTCCACGTGGCAAGCAGCAGCGGGAAGTTCCAGGCGATGATCGCGGCAACCACGCCTACAGGCTCGCGCGTGGAGAATGCCGCGTACTCCTGGCCAGGGACCAGGTTGCCCGAAATCGGCAGTGTCTTGCCCTCGAGCTTGGTCGGCCAGCCGGCCATGTAGCGCCATACGTCGATGGCATGTTTGATGTCGACGTAGCGCGCCATGACGACTGACTTGCCGTTGTCGATCGCCTCGAGTTCCGCAAGCTCGTCGGCGTGCTGTTCGATCAGGTCGGCGAGGCGATGCATCAGTCGCTCGCGGTCGACTGGCTTCATCCGCGACCAGTCGCCCTCCTCGAGCGCGCGTCGCGCGGCCGCCACGGCCCGGTCTGCATCGACCGCGTCGCCTTCTGCGCAGTGGGTGATCACCTCATCACTGGACGGGTCGCGGACCTCGAAGGTCTTGCCGCTCGCGGCAGGTACCCAGGTGCCGTCGATCAGCAGTCCGTGGCGTCGCGCCAGAAATGCCTTATTGGCAGGCTGAATCTGCGACAGGTCATTCGCAAGTGAGGAAGGCGTCGAGACTGCCGTGTTCAAGGTGCTCTCCTGATCGGTGCGTGGTTGAATCGAGGCGTCGACGGAGACGCCTTGCGTCGAGTATCGTGGCCAGCCCCCGCCTGTTGTATAAGACAGACGGATCATGCGGGGCTAATACTTTGGTATGTAGCACCGCGCAAGGCGGCAGGGAATGGACCAGATGAATGACATCTCTATTGCTGCAGCGCAGCAGCGCGTCCTGATCGCTGATGACCACCCGCTTTATTGCGATGCACTAAGAGCGGTCGTGCCGCAGGCATGCCCGGCGGCTGTGATTCGGGAGGCCGGTTCGCAGGCGGAGGTGCTCGAAGCAATCACCTCCGACTCGTCTTTCGACGTCGTGCTGCTGGACCTGAATTTGCCTGGCGCGGTCGGTCTTTCGTGCCTCTCCGCGGTCCGTCGCGTCGCACCGACGACCCCGGTTGTCGTCGTCTCGGCGGTGGACGATCCGAAGATCATGCAGGACGTGATTCTCGGTGGGGCCAACGCCTATGTGCCGAAGTCCGCGCCGCGCCAGGTTCTGGTGAACGCGCTGCAGGTGATCCTTGCGGGCGGCTCGTGCATGCCGTCCGAGGTGATTGCCGCAATGCGCGAGGCGCGCGCTGAGTCCAAGGATGAGCTGACGCTGCGCCAGAAACGGGTGCTAGAACTGCTCTCCAGTGGGATGTCTAACAAGAGCATTGCGCGCGCGCTCGGGATCAGCGAGATCACGGTGAAGGCGCACGTTTCGGCGATCTTGCGCAAGCTCGGGGTCGCAAATCGCGTGCAGGCGGGCCTTGAGGGGCGGCGCCTGCTGGACAAACCGGGCTATTGAGCGGCGACCTCGTCGAGTATCGAGCGCAGCCGCGACAGGTTCAAAGGCTTGGATAGCAGCGATACGCCGCGCGTGCGCAGCGCTTCGTGCAGGCGCGGATCGGGGTCGCTGGTCATGATGATCGCTGCGGGCGGGTGATCGAACTCCCGCTGCACTTCCTCGACCGCCGCATCGCCTTTCACCTCGCCCGTCAGGTGGTAGTCGCTGATCACCAGATCGGGCGTGAGATCCGCGCCAATCAACTGCACAACGGCGTCGGTGGCGGTCTCGGCGGAGATCGGCCGGTGACCCCATTTTCGCAGGGTCGCGGCGAGGCCTTGCCGTACACCTGCATCATCGTCGATCACCACAATCGCCAGTGAGCGGGCTTTGCGGGGCTCTGCCCCGCTTGCGGTCGCGTCGGCGGGGCGGCCGCGAACGACACGATGCGGCCGCCGTCCAAGCATGACCTTGACCGCGAACATCGAGCCGCGACCTGGTACTGACTGTACTTCCCGCGCCAGCATCAGCAGCCGCGAAATGCGCTCGACGATCGATAGTCCCAATCCGATGCCCTTGGTGCGGGCGCGGCCGCCGGCCGGCACCTGATAGTACGCGGTGAAGATCGCATCCAGATGCTCCGCATCGATGCCGATGCCGGTGTCGTGCACCGAGATCACCAGGCCGTCTCGGCGCCGCCGGCAACCCACGAGCACCTTGCCGCTGGGTGTGTAGCGAATGGCATTGCTGATCAGGTTGCGCAGCACGGTTTCCAGCAGGTACATGTCGGAGCGTACCCAGACGCTCGAGGACGCAAAGCGCAGGTCGATGCCAGCGGAACGCGCGACGCCTTCGAACTCCGGCATGATCCGGTCAAGCACGGCCGATACCGGGAAGTCAGCGAACTGCGGTTCGATGGACCCCGAGTCCAGGCGCGCGACATCAAGCAGCGTGCCCAGCAGATTGCTCAGCGATGCAAGCGCGACCCTAGCCTTCTGCAGGTAGTCGCGGTCGAGTCCCTGTACGGCCTGTTCATCGATCGACTCCAGGAACAGCAGTGCCGAACTCAGTGGCTGGCGCAGGTCGTGGCTCGCGGCGGCGAGAAATTTTGTCTTGGTCTGGTTTGCGCTGTCGGCCATCTCCTTCGCTTGCTTGAGCGCCAGTTCAATAGCGCGCCGCGATTCGAGTTCGCGTTTCAGGCGGGCATTCAACTGTTCGTACTGGTCGGTGCGCTGGCGAATGGTTTCCTCGAGCGTTGCGGCTGCCTGGAACCAAGAGAAGGCGCTGCCCTGGTCGTCGACGGCGCGTTCGACCCGGTCCATGAGCGCTTGTACGGACTTCCGTAACGCGAGGTTATCGGCGCGCAATCGCTTGAGTTCGGCGGCAGCCGTTGTCGGTGGTGCGGCGGGCTTGCGCGATCCGGTTGGTGGTCTCGCGGCGCTCTTCTTCTTCACGGCCACTTGGCGATGCCCAGGCAGGTGAAGGAATTGTTGGCGTGCATGGTGTTGAACTGCTCGCCGAGTGAGGCGAAGCCGCAGACGCCGTTGGCCTGCATGAGCGTGGAGATTGCAGGCGTCAGTTGGCGTTGCTCCATGTAGGCGGTACGCGCCGCGCAGTCGACGCCGATGACCAGTTCGGGTGGGCCTATCGCGGCACGCATTGCGTCGAACATCTCGGTGAGCAGCAAGACCATGTCGCCCGGCCGCCCCAGCGCGACGACCAGACCGGTTTCCAGCGCGCAGGCCAGTTCGAGTGTTCCGTCCGGATATATCCGCTGCATGCCGCGGGCGTAGTACTGCCCCCCAATACGGATCATCAGCGGGTACGGTGCGAAGTCAGCGCTGTCGCGTGGCATCGTTTTGAAGCCACATTTCTCTGCATAGACGTCCCGTGCTCGGCGCCCGTCGATCGTGCGCACCAGCCGCCGGGCTGGATCGGCGTCGGTAATCACGACCCGCTGGTCGCTTGCGACGTAGTGGTTGTGGCAGTAGGCAACCAACGGTGTCGCCGAGCGGACCAGGCTCAGGGTTGCGGCACCTTGATAGGCGCGACCGTGGTAGAGCAGCGGGGTGTTCACCGGGGCCTGGTCGGGGCTATTGAAATAGGTGTCGCCGGCGGAGCCGCCGACCAGTGGGATTCCCTTGAGCTCCATGCCGAGCAGTGCTGCGAGGCGCTCCTCGCAGCGGGCCTCGGCGTCGACGAACAGCAGGGCGAACAGGTGGCCACCGGGCGCGCCTGACGCCGCATCGAGCTCGGCGCGCAGGCGGCGCACCTGATCGCGTAGCTCGGGTAGGCCAATGGTTGCCGCGTTGAGGATCACGGTATCCGCCACGGCGAAGCGACCGGCCGGCAGATGAAATCCGCTGATGCCGCTAGGCTCGATGCCCAGCGGCCCGATGACCCGGCTCGTGGTAGCGCCGATGGTGCGTGTCACGCCGCGGGCCGCAAGGGCCTCGCCGAGCGGCGCCAGATCGTAGTCCGCCGAGGCGAACACGATGGTCAGTGTGGCGTCGGGATCGTGCGTGGCGGCGATCCCGGCCGCCGCTTCTTCGGTGGACCCCCGCACGTGGAAGCGAAGGATCGGCGGCTGCGCGCAGGACACGGCCGGTTTCAGCCTTGGCCGCTGGCGCCCGACGCGCGTAGCTCAGGGAAGTCCTGTTCCCAGAACTCCAGCGGTCCGCGCTGCTGACTTTCGATGCGGCCGACCTCGGCCTTGCGCAACTCAACGCGGCGAATTTTGCCGGAGATCGTCTTCGGCAGGTCCGCAAACTCCAGGCGACGGACGCGCTTGAACGGCGAGACGCGTGCCTGCACGTGCTTGAAGATCGAGCACGCGGTGGCCGCATCCGGCGCGACGCCGGCGCGCAGCACGATGAACGCCTTGGGTACGGCGAGCCGCATCGGGTCGGGGCTCGGCACGACGGCGGCCTCGGCGACGGCGTCGTGTTCAATCAAGATGCTTTCAAGCTCGAACGGGCTGATTCGGTAGTCGGAGGACTTGAACACGTCGTCCATGCGGCCGACGTACGTCAGGTAACCGTCGGCATCGCGGCTGGCGACGTCACCGGTATGGTAGTAGCCGTCGCGCATGACTTCGGCTGTCTTCTCGGCATCATCGAGGTAGGCGCGCATCAGGCCGATCGGTCGCTTCGACAGGTCGAGGCAGATCTCGCCCTCCTCGCTAAGCTCGCCGTCCGGGCTGACCAGCGCCACGGTATAGCCTGGCAGCGGTCGGCCCATCGAGCCGGGTTTCACGGCCATGCCCGGCGGGTTGCCGACCAGGGCGGTGGTCTCGGTCTGGCCGAAGCCGTCGCGGATCGTAAGGCCCCAGGCGGCGCGCACTTGTTCGATGACTTCCGGGTTCAGCGGCTCACCGGCCCCGACGACCTCGCGCAGGGTGACCGGCCAGCGGCGCAGATCCTCCTGGATCAGCATGCGCCAGACGGTCGGTGGCGCGCAGAAGGTGGTGACCTTGCAGCGCACGAGTTGGTCGAGCAGCGCTCGCGCCGAGAACCGATCGTACTGGTAGGCCAGCACGGTCGCCTCTGCATTCCAGGGGGCGAAGAAGCACGACCAAGCGTGCTTCGCCCAACCGGGCGAACTGAGGTTCAGATGGACATCGCCCGGACGCAGGCCGATCCAATAGACCGTCGACAGGTGGCCGACGGGGTAGCTGACGTGGCTATGGGCCACGAGCTTCGGGCGGGCGGTGGTGCCGGAGGTGAAGTACAGCAGCAGCAGGTCGTCCACGGCCGTCGGGGCGGCAGGGTCGGCAAGACCGGCGAGCGCGCTGTCCTCGAAGGCCGTCCAGCCAGCAGGCGCGCCGCCAACCGCGATGCGCACCGGGGCGCCGGCAAGGCCGTCAAAGCGGGCGGTGTAGCCGGCGTCAGTAACGACGGCCTTCACCTGACCGCGCTCGAGCCGGTCGATGAGGTCGTCGCGCTGCAGCAGCGTGGTGGCGGGAATCATCACCGCGCCGAGGCGGATCGTCGCCAGCATCGTCTCCCACAGGGGGATAACGTTGCCGAGCATGATCAGCACGCTGTCGCCCCGGCCGACACCGCGGGCTGCCAGGAAATTTGCTACCTGTCGGGAGCGCTCGGACAGCTGGCGGTAGCTGCGCACCTGGTCGTAGCCGGCATCGTCCACGACCCGGAGGGCCGGCCGGTCGTTGTCAGTGGCAACGCGGTCGAAGTAGTCGCGCGCCCAGTTGAAGTGCTCGACCGCAGGCCAGACCAGTGGCGCCGGAGGGCGGCCAGGCTCGTTCGTGCACGCGAGCATCTGATCGCGCAGTGAGATAAACGCGTCGCTTCCGTTCATCAGCCGGCTTCCTCGAAGATAGGTGCTTGTGCGGCCGATCATGCCACGCGAGCGGCGTAATGCTGGCCCGCCTTCCGTGCAATTGACTTCGCGTCAGGGCTCTGCAAGAAGCGTGCTGTGGCGTGGGACGAGTGAATGTCATCCGTGCATTAAAGTGGGCCGGCGGCGGAGCAAGGGCGCCATGGGGCGTAGCGGTTCGGCTAATGGGCTGGTATTTCCATAAAACTCAGATGCTTGAGAGAGACACTTCGTGCGAATGCGGGTATTGATGTTTGTGGGCGAAGTTCAGCGACTTGGGAGTGATATCTCGCGGTCGAAGTTGATCTGCAGATAAATCTTATAATTCAGGGCGTTGGGTCAATTTCCTCAAGTCCCATGATGTTGGGCAATTCTCGATAACTTTCAGTGACTTATCCGCGATACCTCGCGCTGGAGTGGCTGCCGATGATTCTCAATGAAACTCAGGAGCTTGTGCGTGACACCGCGCGTGACTTCGCTCTCAACCGATTGGCGCCCAACTCGCGCCAATGGGAGTCAGACGCCGCCATTCCTGAGGACGTGTTCCGCGAGATGGGCGCGCTCGGTTTCCTCGGCATGACGGTGCCTGAGGAGCTCGGTGGTGCTGGCCTCGACTACGTCTCCTACGCCATCGCACTGATGGAGATTGCCGCCGGCGACGGTGCCGTGTCGACCGTCATGAGCGTCAACAATGCGCCGGTATGCGCAATTCTGGTGGTCAGTGGCACACCCGCCCAGCAGGCCCGCTTCCTCCGCCCGCTCGCGACTGGCGAACAGATTGGCGCGTTTGCCCTGACCGAGCCGCAGGCAGGCTCGGACGCGGCGAACCTGCGAATGACCGCCAGGCGAGTCGAGGGCGGCTACCGGCTCAACGGCGTTAAGCAATTCATCACCTCCGGGCGCATCGCCAAGACCGTGATTACCTTCGCGGTGACCGACCCGGCTGCCGGCAAGCGCGGCATCAGTGCCTTTCTGGTGCCTACCGATGCGGCGGGGTTCCGGGTCGCGGGCGTCGAGCACAAGCTCGGCCAACAGGCCTCCGATACCGCGCAGCTGGCCTACGACGAGGTCTTCGTAGAGGACGCCCTACGGATTGGCGCCGAGGGCGACGGCTACCGGATTGCGCTTGCGAACCTTGAGATCGGGCGAATCGGCATCGCCGCCCAGAGCGTGGGCATGGCGGAGGCGGCGCTCAGCTATGCGATGCGCTACGCGCAGGAGCGGCAGGCTTTCGGGCAGCCCCTGACCGGGCATCAAGCGGTGCTGTTCCGCCTTGCAGACATGGCGACTCAGGTGGCGGCGGCGCGCGAATTCGTGTTGTCGGCGGCCGCGCTCAAGGAAGCTGGGCGGCCGTGCCTGAAAGAAGCCTGCATGGCGAAACTGTTCGCCTCCGAGGCCGCTGAAAAAGTCGCGTCTGCGGCGATTCAGGTGCTCGGCGGCTATGGTTACGTGCGGGACTATCCGGTCGAGAAGATATACCGCGATGTGCGGGTGTGTCAGATCTATGAGGGAACATCCGACGTGCAGCGGATCATTATCGGCCGGGAGTTGCTCGGCCGCAGTTGACAGACCAGAGCTCGATGGTCGCCGGGTGCGCCGCTTAACGCGTTTAGAGCCGACCTCGCGCCGGTCCCGCGGCGTCGCGCGACGCCAGCATGGCAAGGGTGACCAGCGTCGCGACGCCGCCGATGATCAAGGTGCCCAGCACGTTGATCACAGGGCTCACACCGACGCGAATTGACGAGTAGATGTACATCGGCAGCGTCGCGAACGCAGGCCCTGCCACGAAGCTCGAAGTGATCACATCGTCGAATGACAGCGTGAACGAGAGCAGCCAGCCGGACGCCAGCGCCGGCGCCATCAGCGGCAGCGTGACGGTCAGAAATACTCGCAGGGGCCTGGCGCCGAGGTCCATCGCCGCCTCCTCGTAGGAGCGGTCCAGCCCGGCGAGTCGTGCCATCACGACGGATGCGACCACTGGCATACCGAGTGTGGCGTGGCCGACCACCAGCGGTAGCAGCCCCTTTCCTACAGCAAGGCCCGTCACGCTCTCGATTGCGACGAACAGCATCAGAAACGAAAACCCAATCAGGATCTCAGGCACGAACAGCGGGATCGCGAGCAGGCTGCCCAGCGAGCCGCGCCCCCGAAAGTGGCTGTGGCGGGATAAGGCGTAGCCAGCCGCGAGGCCAAGCGCTGTTGCAAGCGTTGCGGCAAGCGCGGCCAGGAGCAGCGAGCGCATTGTCGCCAGGCGTAGCGCGTCGTTGTCGGCCAGGGCGGCATACCATTTCAGCGAGAAGCCCCGCCAGACGCCGGCGGTGGTTGCGCCACTGAAGGAGTACGCAATGACCCACGCGATCGGCACGTACAGGAACGCGAGGCCCGCGTAGAGCGAGACGATTCGCCAGTATGCCGGGCGGGCTCGCCTCATGCGCTGACCCCCGCCCGGGCCTGAGCCATTCTCTGCCGCACGATCAGCGTCGGTACGATCAGCAGGGTTGACGCAACAGCCGCTAATGCCGCCGCGGTCGGCCAGTCACGGTTCTCGAAGAATTCTGTCCATAACACCCCGCCGAGCATGATCGTATCGGAGTTCCCGACCAGGTCTGGGATGATGTATTCACCGAGCGCCGGTACGAATACCAGCAGTGAACCTGCCAGCAAGCCAGGGAGTGACAACGGTAGCGTCACCGTGCGGAATACGTACGCTGGCCGCGCGCCAAGGTCCGAGGCTGCCTCGAGCAGGTCGCGCGGCAGTTTCTCGAGGACCGCGTACATCGGCAGGATGAAGAACGGCAGGTACGAGTACACCATCACCAGTAGCACCGCTGCCGGTGAGTAGAGGATGTGTACCGGTCGGTCGACTATGCCCATTGCAAGCAGCAGTTGGTTCAGCGGCCCAGAGTCGCGCAGTAGACCGATCCAGGCGTAGGTACGCATCAGGAACGAGGTCCAGAACGGCAGGATCGCAAGCAGCAGGTAGACGCGCCGTCGGCGCTCGGGCGCCAGCGCTATCGCGTAGGCGATCGGGAAGCCGATGAGCGCGCACAGGACAGTGGTTTCTACGGCGTTGCGCAGGGCATTTGCAAAGGCCAGCTGATAAAGCGGGTCACGCAGCACCTCGCCCAGATGGTTGCCGGTCAGGTGCGCGACCAGGTGGCCGTGGGAGTGCTCAAGCAGTGGTGCTATAGGTGGGATGCGATCGGCGGTTTCTCCGAACGCAAGCATGAGTACCAGCGCAACCGGCACTGCAACGAAAACGACCAGCCAGCTGAGCGTTACCAGTGCCCCAAGCGGTGGGCGGTTCGCGTTCATGCGAGGAGTACGACGACGTCGGCGGGCTCGCAGCCGATGTGCACCGATGAGCCGCGCGCGAGCCATGTCGCGCGTTCCCCTGTCCGGTTGACCTGCGTCGCCTCTATTCGGGTCGCATTGTCGATGCGAACGATGACCCGGGTGATGTCGCCAAAATACGCCAGATCTTCCACCGTCCCTACGAAGTCCGTCGCACAGCCGGTCGGTTCGCTGCCGAGCACCATGCGCTCGGGCCGCACCGCGCCTGTGCACGCGCTGCCGTGATCCATGCCGGCGGCGCCTGCGACGTGCAGGACGCGGCCCTCGGCGGTCGTGATGCCGGCGCGCCCCGCTGCATCTATGGCATAGAGACCCTCAAACAGGTTCACCCGCCCGAGGAAACGCGCGACGAACCGCGATTCCGGTCGCGCGTAGATCTCGGCCGGCGAGCCGCACTGGATGATTTTCCCCTGCTCCATGACCGCGATGCGATCAGCCATCGACATCGCTTCGTCCTGGTCGTGCGTGACCAGTACGAACGTCGTCCCGACCTCGCGCTGGATTCGTACCAGCTCCCGTTGCATGTCTTCGCGCAGGTTTCGGTCGAGCGCTGCCATCGGCTCATCGAGCAGCAGTACGTCGGGCTTTTTGACCAGGCAACGCGCAAGTGCGACGCGTTGGCGCTGGCCGCCTGACAGCTGTGCGGGTCGGCGATGCCCGAGTGCACTGAGATGGACGAGCTTAAGCGCCCAGCTGACCAGCGTATTGCGGACGTTGGCAGGCATGCCTGCGGCCCGCAGCCCGTAGGCGATGTTTTCCGTGACCGACAGGTGCGGGAACAGTGCGTAGCTCTGGAACATCATGTTGACCGGCCGCTCGTATGGCGGCGCCAGAGTCAGCTCTTTGCCGCCTATACAGAGGCTGCCCTGATCCGGAGTCTCGAGCCCCGCGATGATGCGCAGCAGGGTCGTCTTGCCGCAGCCGGAGCCGCCGAGCAGAGCGAGAAACTCCCCTGCACGGATCTCAAGCGACACCGAGTTCAGGACCGCAGTGCCGTCGAAGGCCTTCGAAACCTCGCGGATGCTGACCGCTGCGGTCGTGGTTTGTGCCGTTGTCACCGCTGCGCTCTCCCCTAGTGCCCGCTCTTCATTCGCAGCCAGGCTTTTCCGAGCGCTCGCTCTTCGGTCGGCGTGAAGGCGCGCCCCAGCGAGAAGCGCTCGCGCACCTCCGCAGGTGGATAGATGCCGGCATTGTTGCGCACTTCGGCAGGCAGCAAGGGGATTGCCGCTGCATTGCCTGTTGCGAAGCCGATGTAGGCGGCGACTTCGGCCGAGATCTCCGGGCGCATCGCGAACTCAATGAACGCATGGGCGTTGGCTGGGTGCGGGGCGTCGGCTGGAATCGCGAAGCTGTCGACGTAGACGCCAACCTGTGTCTCAGGGAAGGCGTATTCGATCCGCACGCCGTTGGCCGCGTCCGCGGCGAGCCGTCGGGCGATCATCGCATCGCCCGAGTAGCCCAATGCCACGCAGCTTTCTCCCTCGCCCAGTTGCTGGTAGTAGCCAGAGGTGCTGATCCGCCGCAGGTACGGGCGTATTGCGTTGAATGCCGCGGCCAGCTCGCGCAGCGAGGCGGGGTCGGCCGCAATGTCCTTGTGGCCAAGCCATGCTGACAGCGCTGGCAGTACGTCCACCCAGGAGTCGAGTATCGTCACACCACAGTCCTGGTAACGAGCAATCACCTCCGGCTTGAAGACCTTGTCGATGGCCCGCGACGGCTCGCTGGAGGCGGCGCGGATCTTGTCGGGATTGACCATGACGCCGACCGTTCCCCACATCCACGGAATGGCGTACCGATTGCCCGGGTCTACGCGTTGCAGCGTACGCATGATCGAGGGATCAGCGTTACCGATCGTGCGAATGCGGCTCTTGTCGAGCGGCTGCCAGAGATGCTTCGGGATCTCGCGGGCGAGATGCGGAGAGGCGTTGACGGTGACCAGGTCAAAGCCCGAATGGCCAGCGGATAGCGTCGTTTCCATGACGTCATTGGAGTCCATGACGGTGTAGTTGACGTGGATGCCGGTCTCGGACTCAAAGCGTCGCAGCATTGGGGCCGGGAAATACTCCGCCCAGGAGTAGACGTTCAGCACTTTCTGGTCTGGTCCCGCGTTGGCCTGCCCCGCGACGAGCGCAAACGTCGCAGCAAGCGTGGCGACGAGTCGGTGTCGGCAGCGGCAGGATCGGGGCGCAGACACGCGCGCTAGAGTCCCTGCCCTGCCCGAGTACGCCCATCGAGCGTCGACAATGCCCCATACAGATCGGGCCGTCGGTCCCGGAAGCAGCCCCACTGCAGGCGAAAGTCACGTACCGCATCGAGGTCGAACGTCGCAGTCAGCACCGTCTCAGTGCTGCGATCAGCCTCGGCCACCAGCGCGCCGGTTGGGCCTGCAATGAACGACGAGCCGTAGAAGTCGACCGTGACGCCGTCGGTGGTTTCCGAGCCGATGCGGTTTGACGCGATTACCGGCACCATATTCGCCGCGGCATGGCCGCGCATCACCATGCGCCAGTGCTCCATCGAATCCATGCCGGCATCGGCCGGCTCGCTGCCGATCGCGGTTGGATACAACAGGTATTCGGCGCCGGCGAGCACCAGCGCACGCGCCGCTTCCGGAAACCATTGGTCCCAGCAGATTGCGATTCCCAGTGCGCCGAAGCGCGTCTGAATCGGCCGAAAGCCGGTGTCGCCGGGTGAAAAGTAATACTTCTCTTCATAACCGGGGAACTGCGGGATGTGGCTCTTTCTGTAGTGGCCGGCGATCCGGCCGTCGGCGTCGACGACGACGACCGAGTTGAACAGGGCGTTGCCGGCGCGTTCGTAGACCGAGACCGGGATCACGACGCCCAATTCGGCGGCGACACTCTGGAAGCGCTCGATCGTCGGGTGTCCATCCAGTGGGCGGGCGAGATCGTAGTACTCGCGCTTCTCTACAGCGCAGAAGTACGGCGTTTCGAATAGCTCCTGCACCAGAATCACGTTCGCACCGCGGCTGGCGGCGCTGCGCACCAGCCGTTCCGCGCGGGCGACCGTGTCGTCCTTGTCCCAGCTGCAGGCGAACTGGACAGCGGCAAAGGTGACGTTTCTCATGTTGCGCTCGATGCTCGTGCGATGCCACGGAAAGCCGGGGCAGGTTCCTGCTGCGTGATGCAGTGAAAGCCGCCGCCGCCGACTGCGATCGCGCCGATCGGCAGCATGACTATCTCACGCTCCGGGAAGGCTTGTGCAAGGGTTGCGGCGATCTGTTCATCCATCGCAATGCCATAGGCTGGCGCAATGACTGCACCGTTGACGATGTAGAAGTTGACGTATGAACGGCAGTAGCGTTCGCCTACCGTCGTCGAGTGCGGAGCCTCGCCGATCGTGGCGAACTCGATCCGGCGGCCGCGGGCGTCGGTTGCCAGCTCCAGTGCGCGGCGATTCTCGGCGAGGATGGCATGGCGGGGGTCCGAGGGATCGTCGATTCGCTCAAGCAGCCCGCGGGCGGGGGCGCAGTACGTGAACAGTCCGTCGACGTGGCCGTTGGTTTCCAGTTCGGTGGGATCGCCGGGCAGCCAGACGACCTTTTCAACCTTGAGGACGCGGCGTAACTCGGCGTCGATTTCTGCACGCGACAGGCCGGGATTTCGGTTCGGGTGCAGCAGACAGCTTTCGGTCGTGACCAGCGTCCCCTCGCCGTCGCTGATGATGGCGCCACCTTCGAGGGCGAGGACGGAGGCGATCACCGGAATTTCAAGTTGGCCTGCAATCCGGCCGGCGAGTGCGGCGTCGTCCGCGTAGGGATGGTACTTGTGTCCCCAGGCGGTGAATCGGAACGAGGCGGCGACCCGGCCGCCGGCGTCGTCGATCAGAAAGATCGGACCGGAGTCGCGGGTCCAGGAGTCGTCAATCGCGATCTCGACGACCTCGATGCCGGCCCCACAGCGACGGCGTGCATCGGCGGCATGCTCGGCTCTGGCCACCATGCGTAACGGCTCGAATCGCGCAATGGTCCGCGCGAGGCGGGCGTAGTCGTCGCGCACGGCCTCCATCTGGTCGGCCCAGATCTCCTCACGGCAAGGCCAGGCCATCCAGGTCGCGGCATGGCGTTCGAATTCCGCCGGCAGTCGCAAACCGCTGGTGCTCGGGTCGGTCACGTAAGGCTCCTCATCTGGGCAGGCCACGCCATTCGAGCACCGCGCGAGGCAAAAGGAAAACGATTCTTTGCCGCTGAGCAGGCGATGGCGTTTCAGCGGTCGTAATCGCGCCCTAGCCATCGCTGTTGCGACGGTACGCCTGAGCCTTGGCGCGGAAGAGGCCGCCGATCGGTCGCTCCTGCTGCCGCAGATCTAAATGCTGACCCGCGAGCAGTTACGACCACCGCGCTTGGCGAGGTAGAGCGCACGATCGGCGCGCTGCACGAGCGAATCGCGCGTCGCACGCGGGCCTGCCCCGGCGACCCCGACGCTGATCGTCACGAATCCGAGCGCGCTACGCTCATGCTTGATGGCAACCTGACGGACTGCGGCGCAGAGGCGGTCGGCCAGCACGGTGGCGCCGGACGCGTCGCAGTTCACAATCGCGGCGAATTCCTCGCCGCCATAGCGAGCGACGAAGTCAGTTTCCCGCCGCAGCGCAGTCTTCAACGCACGCGCCACGCGCGCCAGTACCCGATCCCCGCGGTGGTGCCCGTATTTGTCGTTAAATTCCTTGAACCGATCGACGTCGATCAGCATCAGCGAGACGTCCTCGCCGGTGCGTCGCTGGCGTGCGAGCGCCTGCGTGACGGATTCTTCGAACTGGCGGCGGTTGGGGATTCTGGTTAGCGCGTCGCGCGTGGCGAGTCGGCGCAGTTTGCGCGCGGTAGCAGTCAGGCGGCGGTTTGCGGCCGCCAGTTCCTGGGTCGTTTTGTTCAGGCGGTGGCCGATGACGGCCAGATGGATCACGCCGGCGATGCGATCTGCGAGTTTCAGCAGGCGGGCTCGCACGGGTGCGCTGAAGGTGCGTGCATTACTCGCCTCGAGATTGAGGACGCCTAGCGTTTCGCCATGGAAGCGCAGCGGGATCACAAACTCGGTGCGTACGGCTGCATCCGTGCGGATGTAATCCTCATCCGACAGGACATTCGGAACAAACTGCGGCTCGCCTGTTCGATGACAGCGCGCGACGATGCTGTGCTGGTACGTCCAGCGCTGCCCGACCTTGTACGCCATCACCGTTGGGCCGACGTGGGTGTCGTGCTGCAGGGAACCTGTTTCGTCTACGAGGAACAAGCCGCAGACCACGAGCCGGAAATGCCGATGCAGTGCACGGGTCACTCGCTGCAGCGATTCGAGCGGCTCGCGTGCTCCGAGGGCATCGGTAACCAGCTCGTTGCCGAGTTGGTCGAGCCACTCCCGATCGTCGGCGGCGGTGTCGACGGCAATGGCGTTGGCGGTGCGTGGCTGGGCCATGTTCCTTAATTTCCCTGGCGCCGACACTCACCGAGCGAGTCCCTGTTCGGTCGTCCCTATCTATCATTATGTTAAGTTTTTCACCTAAGGTAAATCTTTAATTGGCTTTAGGGGCTGCTTAAGGGTGCCCGGCCTGCCCGGTTGCACGCGGTCGCTGGTGCTCATGCCGCCGCCCCGACACTCGCTTTCCTTAGCCTTGCGCGGACGAGGTGTCCGGCTTGCCCGCGCGTGCCGTGGCGATGACTCGTTCCCGTGCACGGACGAGGGACACCCCCTCGCGGCTAAGGATGCCTTTCGCGACGTTGCCG
>CAIYLH010000127.1 GCA_903927005.1 uncultured Pseudomonadota bacterium | reverse complement strand
TGACGGTACGCAAGTCTCCTTTACCCGCCACGTCGAGGGCCTGCCGGACGTCACGCTAAGCCGACCCATCACCCGCCTCAAGCTCGCCGCGTGGCAACCGCCGCCGCAGCGAGCGACCGAGAAATTCACGATGGCCGCGGTAATCGCAGCACCGTACATCTATCCCCCTGCACCGTCCGGGGACGGCAAGTCGCTGGCGTACCTCACTCGCGAGGCGCGCAGCCGCAATGTCTACTTCCTGCGGCCGGGCCAGACGGCGCGGCGGATCGCCAACTATCCCGACGACGATGGACGCGACCTGTCGGACGTGGCGGTCTCGAGTGGCGGCGGCGCGGTCGCCTATGTCCGCGGCGGCGGGGTCAACCGGCAGGGCGATTCGCCCAACCCAACCTCCGTGGCCGACATGCCACAGCGCCAGGTCTGGATCGTCGGGACCGATGGCGATATGCCGCGCCTGCTCGGCCCGGGCCGCGACCCGTTGTTTGCCCCGGATGACCACCGTGTCCTATGGCGAAACCACGGCTCGATCTGGGCCGCGACGTTGAGCTGGTCGGGCGATCGCCTCGTGGGAGTCGGCGAGCCCAGGGAGTTCCTGACCGGGACCCGCGCCGGGCTGCGCTTTTCGCCCGACGGATCGAAGGTCGCCTACGAACGCGGCAGCGCCATCGAGATCCATGACTTCGCCTCGCGGATCTCGGTGGTGATTCCGCATGGAAGCGATACCGACCTCGGTCCCGTCTGGTCGCCCGACAGCAAACAGCTCGTGTTCAGGCGCGAGCCGAGCGACTCACCGGGTCTGGAGCGCAACATCTGTGGCGGTGGGGAACGCTATTGCGGCCCCATGCTCGCCACGCAACCCTGGGCACTGATGGTGGCCAGCGCAACCGACCCTCAACCACGCAAAATCTGGCAGGCGCATGCGGGAGTCGGCTCGGTCTACTACCCGCTCGATCAGGACTACGCGGCCGGCGAGCACGGCGACCAACTGTTCTGGTCCGCCGACGACCGGATCGGGTTCGTCTGGGAGGCCGATGGCTGGCGGCATCTGTATTCAGTGTCCGTGGCCGGCGGCGAGGCCACCCGGCTCACGGCCGGTGACGGCGAAGTCGAGGCCGCATCACTGTCGCGCGATCGCACCCACCTCATTTATGCGACCAACATCGGCGATCTGGGGCGTAGGCATCTGGCGAGCGTCCGATTCGACGGTGGACCTTCCCAGTCATTGACCAGTGGCGACAGCAGCCAGTGGGCACCGACCCCGCTGGCAGGCGGCCAGATCGCCTACATCAGCGCCGGCTGGGCAACCCCTCCCCAGCTCCAGCTGCGCGCCGCGAGCGGTGCCACAAAGGCCGCAGCACTCCCTCAGATTCCCGCCTCATTCCCGGCAGCGCTGCTGGTGAAGCCGCAGCTGGTGGAGTTCCCGGGCTCGGACGGCCAGACCGCGTTCGGTCAGCTGTTCGTCCCCAAGCAGGCGAACGGCTGCGCGATCGTCTTCTCGCATGGCGGCATCCGGCGGCAGATGCTGCCGGGGTTCCATTACATGGATGCCTACCAGTATCTCTACGAGATGAACCAGTATCTGGCGGGACGCGGCTGCGTCGTGCTGTCGGTCGAATACCGCAGCAGCATCATGCGCGGCGAGGCGTTCCGTGACGCTCCCGGCTGGGGGTTCTCGGGCAACTCCGAGATCCGCGACTTCGTTGGGGCTGCGCGCTACCTGCTCGCACGCACCGACGTCGACGCACGTCGCGGCGTCGGCATCTACGGGCTGTCCTGGGGTGGATACATGACCGCCGAAGCACTGGCGCTGCACTCGGACTTGTACACGGTCGGTTTCGACATGGCCGGCGTACACGAAACCGCAGACCCCGCCGGCAAGCAGTACTCGGCGATATCCCAACTCGACAGCTGGAAATCGCCGGTCTACCTGATCCAGGGCGACGACGACATGAACGTCGATTTCAACGACGGCACCGTGCTTGCGCGCGCCATGCAACGCAAGCGGCCGGAGGTGGAACTACGTCAGGAAGCCGTGCCAGGCCAGACCCACGACCTGTATCAGACGTATGAGCAACTGGTCGAGATCTATACGAAGGGAAGCGACTTTCTGCTCCAGCATCTCGGACCGAAGTAAGGTGAAGTCAGGCTCTGTGCGGGAGAACTCGTACTTGCCGCACGCCGATCACCAGCCGCACTGACGCCCTGCGTTCTGACGTTCTAGAAACTCTTGCAGCGGCCGGAAATACGCCAACATTCCGGCCGCGGACAACTGACGACTGCCCGTCGCCGTCTCGAGCGCCGCCTGCCACGGCGCAGACGATCCCATGGCGAGCATCGCCCGAAGTCGCTCGCCGGCAGCCTTGTCGCCGTACAAACTGCAGCGATGTAGCGGTCCGGTCCAGCCGGCACGGTCGCACGCGGCCTTGAACAACTGGAACTCAAGCAGGTACGCGTAGAAATAGCGGATGTAGCTGATGTCGCCAGTAATGTGTGGCAACGCGGCGATGTCGAAGGCCCCCTCCACCCGCGCTTCGGTCGGGGCCAGTCCTTGGTATTTTGCGACCAGCGCCCACCACGCTGCGTCGTATTGCGCCGGCGGCACCTCGCCGGAAAATACCTGCCAACGCCACTTGTCGACGATCAGGCTGAAGGGCATGAACGTCACCCGTTGCAGCGCCATGCGCAGCAACAGCCCAAGATCCTGCTCGGGACCTGGCGCCTGGCTAGGCTCCACCAGTCCAATCGCCTGCAGGTAGCTCGGTGTGATCGACAATGCGCCAAGGTCGGCGAACGCCTCATGAAACGCATCGTTGGCCGAAGCACGGAAAAGAAACGGCTGCTCGCGGTACGCCAGCGCATAGACCGCGTGGCCCACCTCGTGGTGGACAGTGCTGAAGTCCAGCACGTTGGCGCCGGCGCACATCTTCAGGCGGACGTCCTCACTACCATCGACAATGGCTGCGGCTCCGGGACATACGACATCACGATCAGCGGGCTTTTCGAACATCGATCGAGCCCAGAACGTGGCGGGCATCGCGGGTAGCGCCATCGACGTCCAAAACCGGTCGGCGTACTCCGCCATTGCCCTACCACTGGGGTGCTTCGCCTCCAGGATGCGGTCCAGATCGTAAGCTGGGGCCGGCAGGTCATGCGCAATCAGGTCGAACGCGCCACTCCAGTACATCCCCATGGGATTGCGAGTCAGCTCGATGCGAATCGGCCCCGCCAGGGGCTGAACGTCACCGCCATAAGCCGACGCAAGCTGCGCTCGCGCGTAGCAGTGCAGCTCGACATAAAGAGGACGAATTTCGGACCAGAGACGCTCAACATCGGTCGCCAGCTGCGCCGGCTCCATGTCGTAAACCGATCGCCACAGTTCGCCAACGTCCGTGAAACCCAAGGACTTCGCTCCACCGCGCGACAGTTCCACAAACCGCGCATAGTCGGGCTCGAGCGTGGCCCCCACCGCATGCCAGTCACGCCAAAGCTGCGCCAGCGTCGAAGGATCACGATTGAGCTCCATCGCGCGGCGTACCTCGCCGTACGACCCCAACGTTCGACTGCCATCCTGCACGCGATGGCGGTTGTACTGACTGACCATGCGCGCCTTCGTCTCCGCCCACTGGCGCGCCTGATCGGCGTTCATTGGCGCAGGCGACCGGACGGTCAAGACGAGCAACGCCAGCCGTCGGCGCGTGAGCAGATCGATTGCTGGATCGCGGAACGACGCTGCCTCGCGCGCGAGCCGCATCTGCATGCCAGTAAACGTCTCCGCCGCGCGAGCTGCCAACCAGTTGGTGTCGTCCGTAAGATAGGTCTGGTTGACCCACTGTGCGCGCTGGTTCGCCACGTCCGCGAGCTCAAGTTCGCGCTCAGCGCGGGCGACGAATGCCTGTGCGGCATTGGCCTCGGCGCGAACTGCGATTGGCGCCGCTGTCCCCAGCAGCAGGACTGCCCAGATAAACGCGCAGAAACTGCAGGAAAGGAACGGCATCATGCCCAGCCGTTGGTGCGCTTCCAGCGAGCAGCGATGGCTCGACCCCCATCGGTGACAAGGTACTCGTCATACATCGCAGCGGTCATGCAGGCGTGGTTCGGCAACACGCGCACCCTCGCACCGATCGGGAGCTTCTCGAAGCTACCCTCGTCAACCTCGTGCACAACCCCGTGCTCCTGGTGTACCTCCGAAATGTGCAACGACGTATCGAACGGTCGCCCGTCAATGTCGGTCAGGAGGCCATAGCCGCCATCGCGGCCCGCCATTGTGGCGGTGCTCCGATCCTTTGACAGCGCCAGTCCACCGGCATCGACCACAATCTGGCGACGAGCGCGATGATGGCTGATCACCGTTGACAGAACGCTTAGCGCAATATCGTTCATGGCCAAGGCCTGGATAGCGGCCTGGAAGAGATCACCGGCCAGATAGACCCCTGCCCGCCACTCCGTCAGACCCACCGCTGACCGCGCATGCGTCGTCGTCGGCGTCGAACCGGCACTGACCCCTTCTACGTCGAAGCCTGCTGCCCGCAGCCGCTGCGCCGCTGTCACCACTGCCAGCCGCTCCTGCTCGGCGACCTCAGCAATAGCCTGTGGCGTCAGGTCCGCGTAGGACTGCCCGGCGTGAGTGGCGACACCCTCCAGTCGAACGCCGCTGCCCAGAGCGCGGGCAATCGCCAGCAGCTCCGGATCATCCGGAGCGACCCCGGTGCGATGGCCGCCACTGTCGATTTCTATCCATACCCGCAGTGGAACACCATGAGTCCGCGCGAACGTTGCCGCCGCCACGGCCGTCTCGGTGGAATCAATGAAGAAGCTGAACCGCTCCGCCTGACGCAGGATCTGCGCGACGCGCGGGAACTTGCCAGGAGGCAGGCAGACAGCGAGCTGTATGTCCTGGATCCCGTGACTGGCAAAGTACGCCGCTTCGTTCAGGGTCGCGGCCGCGATGCCGCCATGCTGCGGGTCAATCGCTATCCTGGCAGCGTCGATCGACTTGAGCGTCTTCAGATGTGGCCGCAGCCCGACACCGGCCTTGCGCGCACGCGCGATCAGCCGCTGTGCATTCACCGTCAGGCGGCCACGATCAAGAACCAGCGCCGGGGTAGCGGCGTCTTCCAGAGTGTCCATGCTCACCATTCCACCATTTGCCCGACGTCAGTTCGTATTGCCTCTGCCAGGACGAAGTCGCAAGCGAGCAGATCTTCGCTCACCATGCCCAACGACTTGAAGATCGTGACGTCGGACGACGCAAGACGCGCCGCGACGCGGCCCGTCAGCACGTCGCCAACGGAACCGACAATGTGGTCGTCGCCGATCAATCCCTTGGCTTTCGCACGTCGAAAGTCACCGCCCAGCGCGAGCGTACTGTCCTTGAAGTCGACGAACAGCCGTCCACGCACGAGGGTTTCCTCATCCACCTCAGAGGTCGTCGGGATGCTCGATCCGACAATGTTCAGGTGCTGGCCTGGCCGCATCCATCGCGCGAAAAAAACCGGCTCCTCGGCGGCCGTGGTCGTGCAGACGACATCGCACGCCGCAGCAAGCTCAGGCTGCGCGACGGAGATGACCGAAACATGGTGTATCTGGGCCATGTCAGCCGCAAACCGGCTCGCGCGATCCGGATCGCGACCCCAAACCATCACCGACGCAAAGGCACGCACCTTGAGCAACGCCTCGATATGGCTCTGCGCCTGCTCGCCGTAGCCGAAGATACCGAGCGTACGGGCAGCAGCCAGCGCCAGT
>CAIYLH010000126.1 GCA_903927005.1 uncultured Pseudomonadota bacterium | reverse complement strand
CTGGATCGACAACATGCGCGTTGCCATCGACGCGGTGGGCGAGAGTGGCAAGGTCGTCGAGGCGGCGATCTGCTACACCGGCAACCTCTCCGATCCGCGCGAGAGCAAGTACGACCTCAAGTATTACGTGCGCATGGCGAAAGAGCTGGAGAAGGCCGGTGCGCATGTTCTCGGCATCAAGGACATGGCGGGCCTGTGTCGCCCTCACGCTGCGCGTGCGTTGGTTACCGCGCTGAAGAATGAGATTTCCATCCCGATCCATTTCCACACGCATGACACCAGCGGCATCGCCTCGGCGAGCGTGCTGGCGGCGGTGGATGCGGGCTGCGATGCGGTGGATGCCGCGATCGATTCGATGAGCGGCCTGACCTCACAGCCGAACCTGGGATCGATCGCTGAGGCGTTGCGGCACTCGTCGCGCGATCCCGGCCTCGATGCGGCTAACCTCCGTCAGCTGTCGGTCTACTGGGAGCAGGTGCGTCACTGCTACGGCGCGTTCGAGAGCGACATTCGCTCCGGCGCGAGCGAGGTTTACCTGCACGGCATGCCGGGTGGCCAGTACACGAACTTGCGCGAGCAGGCGCGTTCACTGGGCATCGATGAACATCGCTGGCCGGAGGTCGCCTCCGCCTATGCCGACGTCAACCAGATGTTTGGCGACATCGTGAAGGTGACGCCGAGCTCCAAGGTGGTCGGCGACATGGCGATCATGATGGTGACCTCGGGGCTCAGTCGTGCTCAGGTCGAGGATCCGGCCCACGAGGTGGCATTCCCCGAGTCCGTCGTACAGTTCTTCCACGGTGACATCGGCCAGCCTTACGGCGGTTTCCCGCAAGTCCTGCAGCAGAAGGTGCTCAAGGGTCGCGCGCCGCTGGTTAACCGCCCGGGTGAAGTGCTGCCGCCGGCGGATCTCGTCGCGGAGCGGACGGTTGCCGAGAAGAAGGTCGAGCGAGCGGTCAGCGACACTGAGTTTGCGTCCTACCTGATGTACCCGAAGGTATTTGTCGACTATGCCAAGGAGCGCGCTCGCTACGGCAATGTCGCCGTACTGCCGACGCCCACGTTCTTCTATGGCATGGAGGTGGGCGAGGAGCTGTCGGTCGACCTCGAGCGCGGCAAGACGCTGATCGTGCGCTTCGTTGCCGCGAGCGAGGTCCATGAAGATGGCGCCAGAACCGTGTTCTTCGAACTCAACGGCCAGCCGCGCTCGGTGCGGGTTGCCGACCGTAGCAAGGTCGCCAAGCGTCCGCCGGCCCGCAAGGCCGAGATCGGCGATGCCAATCAGATCGGCGCGCCGATGCCGGGCAACGTCGTTACCGTCGCGGTTAAGGCCGGCCAGAAGGTCGCTGCCGGCGATACGCTGGTGACGCTCGAGGCGATGAAAATGGAAGCTGCAGTGCGCGCGGAGCGCGATGCGGAGGTGGTGGAGGTGCTGGTGCGCCCGGGGCAGCACGTCGACGCCAAGGACCTGATGTTGACGCTGCGCTGATCGCGCCGGCAGGCGTTCCGCGCGGGCAGGATTTGCGGCCGGCGGCGAGAGGGGGCAAAGTCACTGACTACGCGATCCCCGCGCCTTTGTCCGGAGCCCGTTCATGACATCAACCGACCGCCTGCGCACCGCTGCTGTTGGCGTGCTGCTTTCCCTCCTCGTGGCGGCCCCCGCGTTGGCGCTCCCTGCGCCGCGTTCGCCGGCCGCCTCCGAGGCACTGGCGCGCGAGATTTTTGCCGAGATCATCGGCACCAACACGACCCACGCGATCGGTTCGGCAAAGGCCGCCGATGCGCTGGCCGCACGATTCCTCGCCGGCGGTTTTCCGGCGGCCGACGTCTACGTTGGCGGGCCACGTCCGGACAAAATGAACATCGTTGTGCGCTTGCGCGGCAAGGGCAAGGGCAAGCCGGTGCTGTTCAATGCGCACCTTGACGTTGTTGAGGCGATCCGTGAGACCTGGAGTCTGGATCCGTTCGTGCTGACCGAAAAGGACGGCTTCTTTTACGGCCGAGGCACGGTCGACGTGAAGAACGAGGTCGCGATCCTCGCGGCCAACCTGATCCGCCTGAAGAAGGAAGGCTATACGCCTGACCGCGACATTATCCTGTTCTTCAACACGGACGAGGAGACTGGTGGCGACGCCAATGGCGCTGACTGGATGCTCAAGGAGCATCGGCCGCTGATCGAGGCGGGGCTGGTGATCAATCACGATGCCGGCAAGGGACAGGCGCTGCACGGCGAGAAGCTGTGGAACACGATCCAGACGGCGGAGAAGGTCTACGCGACCTACTCGCTGACGACGGCGGGTGCCGGCGGACACAGTTCGTTGCCGCCGCGTGACAACGCGATCGCGCGCCTGGCGCGGGCGCTTGCGAAGCTCGACGCCTACCAGTTCCCGGTGCGCTTCAGCGACACGACGCGCCAGTACCTGGAGGCGGCTTCCGGCCGCGTCGGTGCGGAGACGGGTGCGGCAGCGCGCGCTTTGCTTGCGAACCCCGCCGATGTCGCTGCGCTCGAGAAGCTGCGGGACGCGCCGGTGTTCAACGCGCAGGCCCACAGCACCTGTCCCGTGACTCTGGTGCAGGGTGGCCAGAGCGAGAGCGCGCTGCCGATGCGAGCGAAAGCGACGATCCAGTGCCGGCTGCTGCCGGATGAGAATACCGCCGAGGTGCTCGCGACGTTGCGGCGGGTGATCGACGATCCGGCTGTCGAGGTGGGTGTCGTCACCGAGCCAAACCCGAGTCCGGCGGCAACGCTGGATAAGGCGGTGGTCGCGAAGGTAGAGCAGATCACCAGCGAGATGTGGCCGGGTGTGAAGGTCGTGCCGGTGATGTCCTCCGGTGCCTCCGACAACGTTTTCTTCCGTCGCGCCGGGCTGCCGACGTTCGGCGTCTCCGGCACGTTCGTCGAGGAGTCTGACTTACGTGCGCATGGCCGTGATGAGCGCGTCGGCGTGAACGAGTTCTACGAGTCGCTGGAGTTCAGCTACCGGCTGATCCGGTCGCTGGCCGCGGCGCGCTGAGTCGCTTTCAGCCGCGCACGTACTCACCCGGCGCGTCGCCAAGCGCCGGGTAACCCTCGGCGCCCATCGCGGGCGGCGCAACGCGGGCAGTGGAGTGCGTGACTAGCCACTGCTGCCAGGTTGGCCACCAGGAGCCCGTGGCTGGCGGCGTTGTCGCCAGCCATTCTTCAGCGGCCAGCACGCGCGCGGCACGATCGGTGCGGCGCACCCGATGTCTGCGCTTCGGGTGCACCGGTCCGCTGACAATGCCGGCATTGTGGCCGCCGCTGGTCAGCAGGAACGTATAGTCGGGCGAGCGCACCAGCGAACCGACCTTGTAGACGCTCTTCCACGGCGCTACGTGGTCGGTTTCGGTGCCCACTACGAACATGGGCACCTGTATCTCGCCAAGGCTCACGGGCTTGCCGTGTACCGGGAAGCGTCCGCTGGCGAGCTCGTTGTCCAGATAGAGCCGGTACAGGTATTCGGTGTGCATCTTGTATGGCATGCGCGTGCCATCGGCGTTCCACGCCATCAGGTCGATCATCGGCTCGCGAGCGCCCTTCAGGTAGCTCTGCACCATGGGCTGCCAGATCATGTCGCGCGGTCGCAGCATCTGGAACGCCCCGCCCATCTGGCTGCTGTCGAGCACGCCTTCCTGGTACATCTGCGCCTCGAGCAGCGACAGCTGACTGGGGTTGATAAATAACGACAGCTCGCCGGGCTCGGAGAAGTCGGTCTGCGCGGCTAGCAGCGTGACACTTGCCAGACGCTCATCGCCCTCGCTCGCCAGCGTCGCCGCGCCAATCGACAGCAGCGTGCCGCCAATGCAGTAGCCGGCCGCGTGGATGCCAACGCCGGGAACGATGCGGCTGATCGCGTCGACCGCCGCCTTGAGGCCGAGGTCGACGTAGTCGTCCATGCCGAGATCGCGATCCTCCGCCTGGGGGTTTTTCCACGAGACCACAAAGACGGTGTGGCCCTGATCAACCAGATACTTGACCAGTGAGTTGCGCGCGCTGAGGTCGAGGATGTAGTACTTCATGATCCATGCCGGCACCAGCAGCACTGGCTCTGCGTGCGCGTCGGCGGTCGTTGGCGAGTATTGGATCAGCTCGATCAGTGCGTTGCGCAGGATCACCTTGCCGGGCGTCAGCGCCACGCCCTTGCCGACCTCGAACGCTTCGGTGCCTACCGGGCCCTGCTTCTGCATCGTCCGCGTCAGGTCCTCGATGAGGTTCTGCGCGCCGCGCATCAGGTTCTGGCCGCCCTCGGCGCGCGTCAATTCGAGTAGCTCGGGATTCGAGGCGAGAAAGTTCGTCGGCGAGAGGGCGTCGAGCCACTGGCGTACCGTGAACTCGACCAGTTCACCGTGGTACTTCGGCAGCCCATCCATGTTCGTGGGTAGCGACTGCAGCCAACCTGCGCTGTTCTGGAATGCACGGGCGTAGACGTTGAACGGGTACTGCGCCCAGGCCTCGGCAGCAAAGCGCTTGTCGGTGTTGGCCGGCGCGCCGTCGCTCGGTGCGAGCTTCTCGCCGCCGGCAGCGCGGGCCGCGAACTGCAGGGTGTCGGCCGCGCGCTTCATAGCATCAGCGGCCAGTTCGAACTGTCGGCCGGGCGAGCTGGCCAGCTGCATCGCCCAGTCGCTCCAGGCGGCCGTGAACGGGGCAGGCGACAGGCCGCCGGAGAGTTTGCCGAGCGCGGCGCGGAAGGCGTGATCGATCGCTTCGGGCGTCGGTGCCCGCGGCAGGGCGGTATTTGCCGCTACTAGGGGCGCGGCCGTAGGCGTTGCCGGTGGTAGGTCGCTCATCGGCCTCTCCTGGATGTCAGCAGCTGGCCAGTATAACGGTCATTTTGCAGTGCAGCAAAATGCCCGGGTCAGCTGATCATGGTCTCGCGCAGCGCCAACGCCGGATCGGCTAGTCGCAGCGGGTCGCAGTGGGCCCGCTCGGCGATAAGCTTCTTCGCCGCCACATAGTCCTTGACGCTGTTGACGCAGTCGATCGCCAGCAGCTCGCCGCCGCGCAGGTAGCAGCAGCTGAACGTTCGGCTGGCCGGCTCGCCGCGGACAACCACCTGGTCATAGTCGAAATTCAGTCCGACGATCAGCAGCTTGAGGTCGTACTGGTCCGACCAGAACCAGGGCACTCGGTCGTGCACGGCGGCGCCGCCGAGCATGTTGGTGGCGGCCGTGCGCGCCTGCTCGAAGGCGTTGTCGACCGATTCGAGCCGCACCCGACGTCCGTAACGGGGGCTCGGGTGGCTGGTGCAGTCGCCGGCGGCCCAGACGGCCGGGTCGGAGGTGCGGCAGTGCTCATCCACCGCCACGCCGTTCTCGCAGGCAAGGCCAGCCGCCGCCGCCAGCGCGACACTGGGAAGTACGCCCACCCCGACGATGACGACGTCGGCCGGGAAGGCGACGCCGCCTAGCGTTTCGACCGCACCGACGCGGTGCGTATTGCCCGCCCGTGGCGTAAATGCGCTGACCAGCGTGCCGGTATGCAGGCGTACGCCGGCGCGCGTGTGTTCGGCAGTAAAGAATGCAGAAATCTCCGGTGCGACGACGCGGTTCATCACCCGGTCGGTCATCTCCAGCACGTCGACCTCATGGCCGAGGCCGCGACAGGTCGCGGCGACCTCCAGGCCAATGTAGCCGCCACCGACGATCACGACCCGCGCGCCCGGCGTCAGGTCCCGGCGGATCCGCTCGACGTCGCCCACCGAGCGCAGGTAATGGATGCCGCCGAGCTCGTGTCCGGGCACCGTCAGCGTTCGGGGCAGGCTACCGGTCGTCAGCAGCAGTCGGTCGTACTGCAGCCGTTCGCCACCCGCCAGTTGCAGCTCGCGGTCACCCAGCGACAGTTTCTCGACGGCGGCACCGAGCTTGAGTTCGACCCGCGCGGTTTCGTAGAAGGCCGCCGGCTTCAACACGAGCCGTTCAAGTGGCAGTTCGCCGGCCAGGAACTTCTTCGACAGGGGCGGGCGCTGGTACGGCAGGTGCGGGTCGTCGCCCAGCAGCACCAGCCTGCCGTCGAAGCCGCCGCGGCGCAGGCTATCTACGGCCTGTACGGCGGTGTGGCCAGCGCCGACGATCACGAAGGTGTCGGTCATGGGGACTCCCAGTGGGAAACCACGACTTTACCAGCGACGGCGCTCACCGTATCGATGGCTACCATTCGGCACGCACCATTGCTGCGCATCGGCGTGCGTGACCGCGCCACAGTGGTGCGCCAGCGGCTGGGGGGCGTACCTAAGTGCATGATTTGTTATACGGTGGGAGTAGGCACGGAAGCTGCAATGACGGCGAGTGCCCACGAATTTCGTTAGAGTAGACGGGCGACAGGAGCCTGCTGACATGAAACTGATTACCGCGATTATCAAGCCGTTCAAACTCGACGACGTCCGCGCGGCGCTGTCAGAAATCGGCATTTCCGGCATGACGGTCACCGAGGTCAAGGGCTTCGGGCGGCAGCGAGGCCATACCGAGCTTTACCGCGGCGCCGAGTACGTCGTCGACTTCGTCCCCAAGACGCGGGTTGAGGTCGCGGTGAAGAACGACCTGCTCGACCAGGTGGTCGAGGCGATCGTTGGCGCGGCGCGCACCGGCAAGGTCGGTGACGGCAAGATCTTCGTTTCGGAGATCGAGCGCGTCGTCCGCATCCGCACCGGCGAGGCGGACGAGCAGGCGCTGTAGTCTGAGCGGCGCTCACGGCTGGGGTAAACTCCCGGCCATGAGCGCCCCTACCGATGAACTCGCCGGCGTGCTGGCGGCGCTGCATCTGAACAGCGCCCGCCGGCACATATTCCTCTGCGTCGGCGGCGGCAAATGTGCGCCCGTCGAAGCGAGCGAGGCTGCCTGGGATCATTTGAAGCGCCGGCTGCGCGAGCGACGACTGGTAGACGTTGAAGGCGGCGTGCTGCGCACCCGGGCCGGTTGCCTGCGTATCTGCCGCGAAGGTCCGATCGCGGTCGTCTATCCGGACGGCACCTGGTACGGGCACTGCACGCCCGACAACCTGGACCGCATCCTCGACCAGCATCTGGTTGGGGGAGTGCCGGTGGTTGACCTCGTACTTACCACAGGCTCGCTCCGCGCCTGACGGTTGCCCGCGCTTGGGCTGTTAGACTTCAGGCTAACCATTGCTCTGCCAACATTGTTTTGAGGAGTTTCCATGACTCGAGGCGTCCTGGTGCGCGCACACGGCGGACCCGAAGTGCTGGAGTGGGCCGAGGTTGAGCTGCCGCGCCTCAAGCGCAACGAAGTTCGCATTCGGCACACGGCGGTGGGCGTCAACTTCATCGACGTCTACGATCGCAGTGGTTTGTATCCGATGGCGCTGCCCTCGCTGCTCGGTCGCGAAGCGGCAGGCGTAGTCGATGAACTCGGCGCGGGCGTGAAGTCGCTCGCCGTCGGTGACCGGGTCGCCTACACCTCGACTACGCCCGGCTCCTATGCTGAGGCGCGCAACATGCCGGCAGATCGCCTCGTGCGACTGCCCGACGCGATCAAGGACGAGCAGGCCGCCGCGATGATGCTGAAGGGCCTGACTGCACACTACCTGCTGCGGCGGACCTACAAGGTCAAGAAGGGCGATCCGATCGTCGTCCATGCCGCTGCTGGTGGCGTTGGCCTGATCCTCGTCCAGTGGGCGCGTCATCTGGGCGCCGAAGTGATCGCCGTGGTCAGCAGCGATGAGAAGGCGGCGCTCGTGCGGCGCTACGGCGCGCACCATGTGCTGGTCACGCCGCGCGAGGATCTGGTGAGTCGCGTGCGCGAAATCACTGGTGGCAAGGGCGTGCCGGTCGTGTACGACTCTGTGGGCAAGGATACGTTCTTCGCCTCGCTCGATTGCCTGCGCAGGCTCGGCATGATGGTGACCTACGGTAATGCCTCTGGCCCCGTCGAGCCATTCAGTGCGCTGGAGCTGAGCAAGCGCGGCTCGCTGTTCCTGACGCGGCCGACGCTGTTCCACTACATCGCAACCAAGGGCGAGCTCAATCGTGCCGCGCGCGAGCTGTTCGAGGTCGTGGCCAGCGGCGTCGTGGAGATCGTCGTCGGTCAGCGCTATCCGCTGGCCGACGCTGCGCGCGCTCATGCGGATCTTGAGGGGCGGCGCACGACGGGCTCGAGCGTGCTCGTGCCCTAGTACGGGAGATTCGTTACGCGCACAGCGATACTCGTCTGCCTGTTTCTCTTCGCCGGAGCCGCGACCGCGGCTGAGCGGCCGGCGACTGCTCAGGCGGCCGTGGCCGTGCCTGATGCTGCCGAACTGGAGCGTCGTCAGGCGCGGATCGGTCGCGTAGACGTCTACGTTCAGAACATCTTCGACACGAGCGATCCGCGCGAGGACAAGCTGCTATATCGGGCGGCCAACCGCCTGCACTACCAGACCCGCGAGTCGACCGTTCGCGCGCAGCTGCTGTTCGGCGGCGGCGACCAATTTCGCGCGCAGCGGCTTGAGGAAACGGAGCGCATCCTGCGTGGGCGTCGTTATCTGGTCGACGCCTGGGTCGTGCCGGTCGCCTATGACGAAGCGGCCAACGTCGTTGATGTTGCGGTGACGGTGCGCGACGTGTGGACGCTGAACCCCGGCGTCTCGCTCGGTCGGTCGGGCGGGCGCAACCACACCAAGGTGCAGATCGACGAGAACAACCTGTTCGGGCACGGCAGCAAGATCACGCTTGCCCGTTCGAGTGACGTGGATCGCAGTTCGACCGCGCTGAGCTACTTCGATCCAACCCTGCTCGGCAGCTGGTGGCAGCTGTCGGCCGAGTACGCCGACAACAGCGATGGTCGCGTGAAGTCGCTGGGGCTGACGCTGCCGTTCTACGCGCTCGATGTTCGCCACGCGATCGGCGTGACCGGCTACGACGGCACCAGTCACGTCGAGCGCTATTCAGGCGGGCAGGTGCTGGACCGGTTCGATGAAGACCATCGTTCGGGCCAGCTGTATTACGGCTGGTCCAGCGGCCTCATCAACGGCGTTACCCGGCGCTGGTTCGCCGGAGTGCGCTACGACCTGGCGCGGTTCACGCCGTCGCTGGTCGCGCCCTCCAGCTATGCGCTGCCGGCGGATCGGCGGCTGGCCTATCCGTGGGTCGGCTGGCAGATGCTCGAGGACCGCTACGTCAAGAGCGAGAATGTCGACCTGATCGGTCGCACCGAGGATCTCTACCTGGGTCGCTCGCTCTACGCTGAGCTGGGCTATTCCGGTGGCGCGACGGCTGGCGTGGGGCACTCGGCGCTTGTGCACCTCACGGCCCTGGACGCCTGGCAGCCCGGTAGCGGCCAGCAGCTGTACGGCAGCGCAACGCTCGACGGTCGCCTCGATGATGGCGCGCCGCGTAACGTCAGGTTGACGGCCGGGATGCGTTACTTCGCCTCGATCACCGACCGTCAGATGTTCTACGCGGCGTTGGCTGCCACGACGACGCGTCGGTTGGACCTAGATCAGCAGGTGCTGCTCGGCGGCGATACGGGGCTGCGCGGCTACCCGATCCGCTTCCAGGGCGGCACTTCCAGCGCGGTACTCACGCTCGAGCATCGCGTGTTCACCGACTGGTTCCCGTTTCGGCTGTTCAGGATCGGCGCTGCCGCATTCTTCGATGCGGGGCGCACCTGGGGGCGGGATTTCACCGGCGCTGCGCCCATAGGCACCTTGAAGGACGCGGGCCTGGGGCTGCGTATCGGCAACAACCGCTCGGGGCTCGGCAACGTGCTGCACGTGGACGTGTCGTATGCATTCGACGCCCCGCTGGGCACGAAACGTCTGCAGGTGTCGGTCGAGACTCGCGAGAGGTTCTGACCGGCTCGATCAGCGCGCGCTGATCGGCTCCCAGTACGGCTCTGCCTCGATGCGGCGGATCCAGGCGCGAATCTCCGGGTACGGCTCCAGCGTCAGCCCCGCCTCCGGCGCGACATGCGTATAGGCGTACAGCGAGACGTCGGCCAGCGAGTGCTGCTCGCCCAGCACCCAGCTGCGGCCGGTGAGTTGCCGCTCGAGCACGGCGAGCGCCTCGGCGCCCTTGGCCAGCTTCTCGACCAGCTTGTCGCCGAGTTCCTCAGGTGTGCGCTTTTGGGAGACGCGCCAGAACCGCGCCGTGCCGATATTCGGCTCAAGGTTGTACTGCTCGAAGCACAGCCAATGCCACATCTGCGCCTGCTGCCAGGCGTCGTTGGGTACCAGCAGCGAATCGGCGGCGAGGAAGTGGATGATCGCGTGGCTTTCGGCGAGGTAGCCACGACCCGGCACCTCCAACAGCGGGATGCGGCCATTGGCGTTCTTGGCCAGAAACTCCGGCGCCCGCGTCGCGCCGGCCTTGATGTCCATCTCCACCAGCTCGTACGGCAGGCGCAGGTACTTGAGCACCAGCCGCACCTTGTAGCCGTTGCCGGACGGTAGGTAGTCGTACAGGCGGTACATCGCTTTAGGCTGCCGTGGGATGCAGCGCGACGCTAGAGGCGCCGTGGCGGATGCCCAGCGCACCGCTGCGGACGACTTCCAGCACCTCGGCAAACTGCGACACGTGTGCGATGAAGCGCGACACCTGCGCCTCGCTGCTGGTCAGCTCAACGACGAAGTTGGGCAGGGAACCGGCGAGGATGCGTCCGGCGGCCTCGGTGACCAGGGCGGTTAAGGGCTCCAGCTGGTTGGCGGCGATTTTCAGCTTTATCAGCAGCAATTCGCGCTCGAAGTGGTCGCCGCGGGTCAGGTCCTCCACCATCACCACGTCGACCAGCTTCCTGAGCTGGCTGACGATCTGGGCTATCACGGCGTCGTTGCCGGTGGTGACCAGCGTCAGGCGTGACACGGTCGGATCCTCCGTTGGGGCAACCGACAGTGATTCGATGTTATAGGCCCGGCTGGAGAACAGCCCGGCGACCCGGCTGAGGGCTCCGGCTTCGTTCTGGAGCAGGACGGCAATGATGTGGCGCATGCGGGTAACCGAGTGTCAGGTCAGGAGTTTTCGAGCATAGCGCGGATCTTTTTGCAGTGCATAGACGGGGAGCCCTGCCGTTGCTACTCTCGGGCCGCAACGAGTTGGAACAGAGCTGTGAGACAGAGCCACGAACCCGCAGGGACCCAGTCCCACCCTCAGGCCGGACGCATCCTGTCCGGCGCCGAAATCATTGTCCAGGTGATGGCCGACGAGGGGGTAGACGTCGTCTTCGGGTACTCGGGGGGCGCGATCCTGCCGACCTACGACGCGATCTTCGTCCATAACCAGGACCCGCAGAAGCGCCCGATCCCGCTGATCGTGCCCGCCAATGAGCAGGGCGCCGGCTTCATGGCGGCCGGCTACGCCCGTGCCAGCGGGCGGGTGGGCGTGTGCATCGTGACCTCCGGCCCCGGCGCGACCAATACGATCACCCCGGTCCGTGATTCGATGGCGGATTCCGTGCCGATGGTCGTGATCTGCGGCCAGGTGCCCACCGCGGCGATCGGTTCGGATGCGTTCCAGGAGGCGCCGGTATCGGCGCTGATGGGCTCGGTGGCCAAGCATGTGTTCCTCGTCACCGACCCAACCCGTCTTGAAGCGACGATCCGGACCGCGTTCGAGATCGCCCGCACGGGTCGTCCTGGGCCGGTCGTCATCGACGTGCCGAAGGACGTGCAGAACTGGAGAGGCCCGTTCGTGGGCGAGGGCGGCTTGCCGCTGCCGGGTTACCGCACACGCCTCAAGCAGCTGCAAGCCAGCAGCTTGGGAGAGCCTGAGTTGGTTGCGTTCTACGCGATGCTGGCCCAGTCCGAGCGGCCGCTGATCTACGCTGGCGGCGGCGTGGTTCATGCGGAAGCTGCCGCGGCCCTGCGCGCGTTCGCCGAAAGCCTAGGAATTCCGGTCGTTACGACGCTGATGGGCATTGGTGCGGTCGACACGATGCACCCGCAGGCGATGCACATGCTCGGCATGCATGGCGCGGCGTTCGCCAACTATGCGGTCGATGACTGTGATTTTCTAATCGCGGTCGGTGCGCGTTTCGATGATCGTGTCGCCGGCGACCCGAAGCGCTTCGCGCGCGGCGCCAGGCATATCGCCCATCTGGACATCGATGCGTCCGAGATAAACAAGGTCAAGCGTGTCCAGTGGAGCTACGTCGGCGTACTCGGTGACGCGCTCGTGCGCCTGACCGAGTACGGTCGCGCGCACGGCGCCGCTCGCGACCGATCGGCCTGGCATGCGCACTGTGCTGAGCTCAAGCGCGTTTACGCGATGAACTATGACCGGGATAGCGAGCTTATCCAGCCGTATTACGTGATTGAGGAGATCAATCGCATCACGCGCGGCGAGGCGATCATCTCGACCGGCGTTGGCCAGCACCAGATGTGGGCCGCGCAGTATTTCGACTTTCGCGAGCCGCGGCTGTGGCTGACCTCGGGCAGCATGGGCACGATGGGCTTCGGGCTGCCGGCCGCGATCGGCGCGCAGTTCGCGAACCCGAAGCGCCTGGTGATCGACATCGATGGCGACGGCAGCATCCGCATGAATCTCGGCGAGCTGGAGACCGTCACGACCTACGGCCTGCCAATCAAGGTTGTCCTGCTGAACAATTGCGGCGACGGCATGGTCAGGCAGTGGCAGAAGCTATTTTTCAAGGGCCGCATGTCGGCCAGCGACAAGTCGTTGCACAAGAAGGACTTCATCAAGGCCGCTCAGGCCGACGGCTTCCCCTGGGCGCAGCGGCTGGAGCGCAAGGCCGACGTGTCTCGGGTGGTTGCCGACTTCATCGCCTTCGAGGGGCCTGCGTTCCTCGAGGTGATGATCGACGTGGATGCGGGCGTCTACCCCATGGTAGGCCCCGGCCAGGCCTACGAGGACATGATCACCGGCGACTGGATCCCCTCGCGTGGCAAGGGTACGGCGAAGCCGCCCGACGCGTCGGAGATGTTCTAGCCTGAAACCATGAAGCGGCTGATCTGCGCGTCTTCATTGGTGACGTGCGCGATGAACCAGTCCAGCAGGAACGTCTCGACGCGATCGGTCGCATAAAGGCCGAGCTGCAGTCCCGCGAGATTGCTGCTCAAGTCATCGGTTAGTCGGTGATGGTGTTCCTTGTGCTCGCCGAGTCCGGGGTAACCGATGTCCTGCATCAGGTTTTCCTCGCTCTTGAAGTGAAAGCGCGCATAGAGCGCGAGTTCGTCGAGGATGCGGACCAGTCGCTCGGTCGACGCGCCGGTCAGCCGAGCCTCGCTGTATTGACTGATAAGGTCGAAGAAGATGCGGTGCTCGAAGTCGATCCGCGGATTGCCTATCAGGAATCGGTCATGCCACTCGATCATGACGGCTACCCCTGCGCTGCGCCCCCCGCGGGGCCCGTTCTTCCGGACGCGATGGTCGTACGCTTCCTGCCACGACGCTCCAAGTCGATCCTAGGCCTGGCGTCCCGCCACTCGCGAGGTATTTGACGCAGCCGATTATCGTATTGCACCGGGCCGTTGCGAGGTTCCCGCAGGGGAAGGCTCGGTGGCTGCGACGCGGCCAGGGTTCAGGATGCCGCGCGGGTCAAGGGCGGCGCTGCGTTATGGTCTGCGGCCGGGCTGTATCTCGTTCGGCGGGCCCCGCAGTGCGTGATCGGCGCATTCGCGCTGACGGCTACGGCGTCGGGCCGTCGAGCAAGGCGTCGATGCGGCTTGCAAATACGTTTGCCGGCTGCGCGCCGAGCAGCAAAGTGCCTTCGAGTCGATTGCCCTTGCGGCGTGCAATCACGAAGCCCGGCGTGCCGTCGACGCCGATGCGCTGGGCATCTTCTATGTCGGCCTCGATCGCGCCCAGTACCTGCGGGTTGCGCAGGCACTGCTCGAACGCCGCTAGCGACACGCCGGCTGCGATGGCAGCCTGACGCGGGCCTTCCTTGGTCAGCGCGTCCGGCTTGTCGAGCAGGGCGCTGAATACCGGCCAGAATTTCCCCTGCTGTCCTGCGCAGCGCGCCGCGATCGCCGCCGGCATTGCAGCGTCATGGAACTGCAGCGGCATGTCGCGCACCTCCAGGCGTACTTTGCCGGTGTCGACGTAGCGGCGCTTGATCTCCGGCCAGCTGCGTTCGTGGAAGCGGCGGCAGAACGGGCACTGATAGTCGGTGAACTCGACCAGTACGACGGCTGCCGTACTCGAGCCAATCGAATCGTGAGGTGACGCGTCCAGCGAGACGAGTGGCGTGGTGGCCGCGGCGTGGGCGGCGGGCGCTGGCGCCGTCATGGGCGCCGCCACGGGGGCAGGCGCCTGCGCCTGCGGAGCCGTCGCCACATGGGCGCCCTGATCGAGCAGTAGCTGGTGGATTTGACGCAGTTCACTGAGGATCTGGTCGCTCTGGGCCGGGCCCAGACCGCTGACGCCGCTCTGCACGCTGCAGGAGGCCAGTGCCATCACGGCCGCGATGGCGAGGAACGTCAGGATCTTCATGGCGCGTGTCCAGGGTCGCAGCGCAAGCAGGCGCCGCGGCGGGAGACTAGCACAGGGCCCGTGCAGGGCTGCATCATGTACGGCCCTAGGAGGCCCAGATGAAGTACCTGCACACGATGGTTCGCGTCACCGACCTGGACGCGTCGCTTGATTTCTACTGCAACAAGCTCGGGCTCGACGTCGTCGGTCGCAACGACTACGAGTCGGGTCGCTTCACGCTTGTCTATCTCGCCGCTCCAGGCGATTACGCCGCGCAGGTCGAACTGACCTACAACTGGGATCCGGAGCCGTACCCGATGGGCCGTGCGTTCGGCCATATCGCCTACGAGGTCGACGACATCTACGCGATCTGTACGCGGTTGATGGAGAGCGGGGTCGTGATCAACCGGCCGCCGCGCGATGGCCGGATGGCGTTCATCCGTTCCCCGGACAACGTCTCGGTCGAGTTGCTGCAGAAAGGAGGCGCGCAACCCCCGCGTGAGCCGTGGAAGTCGATGGTCAACATCGGACAGTGGTAGTCCAGCGGCAGGTGCGCGTCATGCGCACCCGCCGGTTCCAGCCTATGGGGCGGCACGCTCCGGCTGCTTGAGCTCCGCCGGGTTTGATGACAGATATGCGATCAGGTCGGCCCGGTGGGCAGGCGACGGCACCAACAGGCCCATCGCGGCGCCCGGCACGAGGGCGTAGGGGTTCTCGAGGTATTGGTCGAGCAGCGCGGCGTTCCAGACATGACCCGCCTTTTTCATCGCCGGCGTGTACGCGAAGTGGTCCCACGTTCCGGCCTTGCGGCCAACGACGCCCAGCAACTGCGGGCCGATCGGCGGCGACTTGTCGGTTTCCTTGGCGAAGTGGCAGGCGGCGCACTGCGCCTTAAATACGGCAGCGCCGCGGACGGCATCCCCGCTGGTGGGGCCGGCGACGGCGGCGAATGCCCACAGGGTCAGGGCGGTGGTGAGCAGGGCGGTGGCTTTCATGACGTGACTCCTCGGCGCGAACGCGATGGCGATTCCAATGTCCACCATGGAACGCCTTCGCTACCTTGCAGCACAATCGCGGAAACCGAATCCTTGCCGGCACCTTCGTGCGCAGGCCGTGCACTAGAATCGGCCGTCTGACCTGCCTTCTGGAGCCTCCATGTCGCCCTCCCCAACAGCGGCCGTCGTTGCCTGTTTCGCGTTGTTCGTCGCCGCCGTGCTGCTGCCGGTCCCCGCCCGGGCGTGGGGCGCGCAAGGCCACCGGGTCGTCGCCCGCATCGCCGACGAGCTGCTCGATGCGCGTACGCGAGCGGCGCTGCGGCAGATAGCCGGTGACGAGAGCCTCGAGGAGGCCGCGACCTGGCTGGACCGTGAGCGGATGCACCTGCGCTCGACCCTGCGCGGCTCGCCGCGCTGGCACTACGATGACCGGCCGCTGTGCGAGTCTGCGATCGGCCCTGACCGCTACTGTGCCGACGGTCAGTGCGCTTCGCGTGCCTATGCCCGCTATCTGGCTCGACTCGGTGATCATGGCGCTTCGCGTGAGGAGCGCCTGTTCGCGCTGCACGTAGTCGTGCACCTGCTCGGTGACGTACACCAGCCGCTGCATGCGGCTGATCACGATGACCGTGGCGGCAACCAGGTGCCGGTTTTGGTGGGCCGACGCGAACGTCCGACCCCGCTGCACACCGCCTGGGACGTCGACTTCGTCAAACAAGCGATACGCGGCTCGTCGGAGGAGGTGTTCGCGGCGCGACTGGTAGAGACGTACCGCATTGAACGCGCCGCGCTCGAGCGCGGTGGTGTGGACGCCTGGCTCGGCGAGTCGTACTCGATCGCGCGGGACTATACCTACGGGCATCTGCCCGGGTTTGCCTGTGGCACGGCGGCGTCAGTCCCGGTACGGATCTCGTCCGAGTACGCAGCCGGTGCCAGACTTATCGTCGAGGAGCGTTTGGCGCGCGCCGGCATCCGACTTGCCGCAGTACTACGCACGACGCTCTAGCCGCTGCTACCATCGAGGATCGCCGCGTATTGCGCGGCTGCCATGGCAGGGAGTGCCTGATGTCGACAGTGCTTGTCACCGGGGCCGGGCGTGGCCTGGGCCTGGAATTCGTCCGCCAGTACGCTGCCGACGGCTGGACGGTCATCGCCACTGCGCGCGATCCTGCACGCCACGCCGAGCTGCAAGCGCTGGTGGCCGCCGCGGCCGGCCGCATCCGGGTGCATGCGCTTGACGTGGCCGATCATGCCGGCATCGACGCGCTCGCCGCGTTGCTCGCTGGCGAGGCCATCGACGTACTGCTCAATAACGCCGGCACCATGGGCGCTGAAGGCTACGCAGGCAGCGGTATGCAGGCGCAGCGCTTCGGCCACTCGAACTACGAGGACTGGCTGCAGACCTTCGCGGTCAACGCGCTCGCTCCAATGAAGATGGCCGAGGCCTTCGCCGACCACGTCGCGGCCAGTCAGCAGAAGAAGATCGTCGCCCTGTCTAGCGTGGTGGCATCGATCGGCAGCAACAACCTCGGCGGCCTGTACGCCTACCGCAGCTCGAAAGCTGCCTTGAACGCGATCCTGAAGTCGATGGCGCTCGATCTCATGCGCCGCGGCATCATCGTCACGCCGCTGCACCCGGGCTGGGCGGCTACCGAAATCGGCGGGCCTAACGCCCCGATGCGACCGCAACACAGCGTTGCGGGCCTGCGCCACGTGATCGCGGGACTCACGCGCGAGAAGTCAGGTCGTTTCTGGCAATGGGACGGTAAGGAGCTGCCGTGGTGAGCCGCTGCCGGGTGCGCTAGCGCTCAGTGGCGAGCAACAGCTCCGGGTCCACCCAGGCACGGTTCAGCATCACGCTGAAGTGCAGGTGCGGACCGGTGGCTCGGCCGGTTGCGCCGACGAGGCCGAGGCGTGTTGTGTCGGTGACGATCTGGCCCGGTCGCACGTCGATCCGGCTCAGGTGGCAATACAGCGTCAGGTAGCCTTCGCCGTGATCGAGGATCACCGTGCGGCCGTTGAAGAAGTAGTCGCCGGTGTCCACGACATGGCCAGCCGCCGCGGCCATGACCGGCTCTCCCTCGGCCGCAGCGATGTCCATGCCGGTGTGTGGGTTGCGGTCCTGGCCGTTGAATATGCGCCGTGAGCCGAACGAGCTGGAGCGCCGGCCCGGTGTGGGTGCGCGTAGCTCCAGCGAGGCCGGTGCCGCGTCGGTCCAGGTGGCTAGTGCCGCCTCCAGCAGAGGCTTTTCCTTCGCGTAGCGCGCGAGGTCGCGCGGCGCCAGGTCGACGTGCTTCGGCGCGACCTTCAGCGTCTGGGTGGGATATTCCTTCGCGCGCAGCTCGTAGCTGGCCGTACGCGTGCCGTCGGCGGTGCGGACGCTGACCGACTCGCGGCCGGGATGGGCTGACAGTGGGATGCCGACAACCGCGATCCAGTGGCCGGCGTCCTCGATGACCAGTACCCGCCGAGTGTCGCGCAGTACGCTCGGTGGCGGCCCGAGGGCGGGCCCGAGGTCGACCAGCGTGATGCCGCCGGGGACGTTTCGCTCGGCCGGCAGGCGGGCCGCGTGCGCGCCTGGCGCGAGGACGAGCAGCCCGAGTGCGGCGAGTGCACCGCATCGCTTGCGGGGTGTCGAGGTGGGCAGGTGGGGCATCCGCTGATCGTATCCCGCGCGCGCCGCCCGTGCAGGACCCTGTCCAGTGCAGGCGTCGCCGTGCCGCGCCGTGCGTGCCCGGCGCGGCGCGGCATGCTCCAATAGGCGCCTCTGCCAGCGCCCCCTCGGAGCCTTCGGATGACCGACAAGAATGACGCCGACAATCTGGTCGCCGCGCACTGCGTGATGCTGAGCGCCGAGCAGCAGCGGGTGTTGCGAGAGCACGGCACCGAGCCACCGCGCTCAAGCGCGTTGGACAAGGAGTACCGTACCGGCCGTTACTACTGCGTTGGCTGCGATACGGCGTTGTTCGAGTCCACCACCAAGTTCAACAGCGGCACCGGCTGGCCGAGTTTCTTCTCGCCGCTGCCCGAGGCGGTCGGTACCACCGTCGACAAGACCCACGGCATGACCCGCACTGAGGTGCACTGTGGTCGCTGCCAGGGGCATCTGGGGCACGTATTTCCGGACGGTCCGGCGCCGAGCGGGTTGCGCTACTGCATCAACGGGGTGGTGCTGCGCTTCGAGCCAGAGACCTGAAGTTGGCAGCGTACGGCGCTTTGGGCGAGGTCTGAGCTCAGCAGTTGGCGACGGGCTCGGGACCGCTTGGCGGTAGCACAAAGCTCGCGCTGGGGGCGTCGCTCGGAGGGGCCTTGTGCTCTTTCCGTCGGCGCCCAAAAAAAAGGCCGGCAAAGCCGGCCTAGATCGATACGGCAGTCTCAAGGGGGATAGAGTCTGTCGTGTTTCCGAAAAGAGATTAGAAGCGGTACGCGACGCCGGCGCCGAGCAGCCATGGGTCGACCTTGGCGGTCGAGACCTTCAGGGTGCCTGCCTTCACGTCCGTCTTGAGCTGCACGTACTTGGCATCGATGTTCGCAAACCAATGGTCGGCGAGCTTGATGTCCACGCCCGCCTGAGCGGCGGCACCGATGCTGTGGTTGTCGAGTTGCAGCGGCAGATCGGCTCCGGTCGGGCTCAGCGCCGCAGGCACCGTGATGTCGACGCTCATGATCAACGTCAGGTTGACGCCTACGCCTACATACGGCCGCACAGTGCCGGTGGGATTGAAGTTGTACTTCGCGGTCAGCGTCGGCGGCAGGTGCTTGAACGAGCCAATCGTTGCCTTGCCCACGTTGGGGATGACGACCGCTACGTCATGCTTCTGCGGGATGGTCAGCACGAGTTCCGCCGACCAGTTCGGGGTGAAGAAGTACTCCAGGTCGATGTCCGGGATCCACTTCGAGGAAACCTCGATCGCATCGGCCGGCAGGTTCAATGCCGGCGCCTCGCCTGCAAGCGACGGCACGGCGATAGCGTCGGACTTGTTCGCAGGACCAATATGCAGCGCGCGCAGGCGTACGACGAACGGACTTTCGTCGGCTTGGGCGGCAACGCTCAGCAAGGTGGTGGCGGCAATGACGGCAGCGAGGGCAATACGAACGGGTTTGTTCATCGGGAATTCCTTGGGTCTTCATCCTGTGAAGAGACCACGCAAGTGTGAATATTGCGGCGCGGCAAGAACATTAGTATTTGAGCGGAAAAGCAGGCATTCCGATGGCGGTATACCGCAGGGACTATTCGTAGTTTCCACAGCCACAGACGGGCACCCGATGAGAATGCGACGGACCTCCCAAGTCGCCAATCCACGACAGTCGTGATGCCGCAGGACGCGGCTGCGGCCGCCTAGAATCCGGACGCTGGCGATGAAGCCGGGATTTCGGAGTGTGCCCTTTGAACAAGACAATGATTGGTGGCGTTCTTATCGGTGTGGCGCTCGCCACCAGTGGCGCGGTGGTTGCGGGCTTTGCCAGCCGTGACAGCCGCTACGCGGAGGTGCTCGACGTGCAGCCGGTGAGTCAGGAGGTTCGTTTGCCGCGTCAGGTGTGCGCCGACGAGAGCATCCAGAAGCAGCGTCCCGTTGAGGATCAGCACCGGCTTGCCGGTACCGCTATCGGGGCCGTGGTCGGCGGTGTGCTCGGCCACCAGATCGGCAATGGCAATGGCCGCTCGCTCGCGACAGTGGCAGGTGCCGCTGCGGGGGGATACGCGGGCAACCGTACGCAGCAGCATCTGCAGGAGCACGACACGGCCGCCACGACCGAGCGACGCTGCCACACCGTGCAGGATGTGCAGCGAGAGGTTGTCGGCTATGACGTCCGCTATCGGCTGGGTGGAAGCGTCGATGTGGTGCGCATGAAACAGCGCCCGGGTGACCGCATTCCGGTGCGCGAGGGGCGCTTGTTGATAGAGCAGGGCGGCGCGGCGTCGCGCTAAAAAAGAGGCGCGCGGTTCGCGCCGCGCGCCCAGCGAGTCAAGGACGACTCAGCGAGCTATCAATCGCGCATCGCCATGCTCGGTGCGGTGACGCCCAGCGCGTGCCGCGCCGACAGGCCGCTGCTGTGGATCTGTGCGATGGCCTGGTCCAGCGCGCTCGTCGCGCAGGCGCGCTGCGCGGCGTATCCGCGCAGGTCACGCAGGTCCGCGCTGCCGCAAACGGAATTGGCGGCCTGCCGCAGCCTTGAATAGAGCCTGTCGATGCCTGCGTCATGCGCAAGGTCGAGGTCCGCGTAGGCGACCCGCATCGAGGAGGTATCGCTTGCGCTGGCCCAGACGCTGCTGGTGCCGAGCGCGCCGGCGAGGCCGGCGACGAGAATTACAAGGGTTTTGGTGGACATGGAGGGCTTCCTGGGGTGTGGGGAGAGTTTTGCTTCCTGCAGTAGTTAAGATGCACTGGGTGGCGCACAGGTTGCGGCGCCTCGTCGCGTCGCTCTGGCGGTTCGCCGCACTCGGTCAGCTTTGCTGCCACTTTCCCGCACACGGCCGAAGCCGTAGGCTTCCCCCCATGAAGAAATCCAGCCTGCATCATCCGGTCGTTAACCAGCGGCGTGCCTATTTCGAATGCCGCTACGGCCAGCTGCATGTGCGTACCGCCTTCCCTTCGACTGGCGGTTTCGACGAGCTCACCCCGCTGATCTGCCTGCACGAGAGTCCGCGCTCGAGCGCGGCCTTCGGCGAGTTTCTGCCGGCGATGGCGGTGGACCGCTCGGTTTATGCCTGCGATACACCGGGCTATGGCGAGTCTGACGCGCCGTCAGCGGCGCCGTCTGTGGCGGACTATGCCGCGGCGATCGGTGACTTCCTTGACGGCCTGCGGCTGCGCGAGGCCGACGTGGTCGGCGCGGGAACCGGTGCTGCGATGGCGGTGGAGCTGGCGCTTGCGCGCCCGCAGGGCGTACGCCGGTTGGTGCTGGTCGCGCCGCCGACGGGTTTGGGCGGCGCCCGGGTCGCGCTGACACCGCCGCCGTCTGAGGATGGCGCTCACCTCACCTTTGCCTGGCGGCAGAGCCGCGCCCAACGTGGCGCCGGCGAGCCGCTCGATCATTTCGCGGCCGGCTTCGCCGAGGAGCTCCGGCACGGTTCCCGCGGCATCTGGGGAGCGGCAGCGAGCCTCGCCTGGCCGGCGCAGGAACGACTCGCGCTGGTTCGTCAGCAGGCGCTGGTGCTGCGGACCGAGGGCATGGAAGGAGCGCTGGACGCCTGCGCCTGGTTGCCGCGGGCGGTGCAGGAGGACGTACAGGCCCCGGCGGCCGGGCTTTTTGACCTCTCGGCTGATGCCGTTGCCACCCGGGTCAGGGCCTTCCTCGACCGCTGAGGCGCGCGCGCGTGGGTGATCTGTGATCGTCATAGTTGCGGCGACGCACAATTTGCCCGCAAGATCCTGCCTGTGAAATCCGAATACCTCGAACGCATCCTCAAGGCGCGCGTCTACGACGTCGCGATCGAATCCCCGCTGGAGCCAGCCGCACGGCTGTCGCGTCGGCTCGCCAACCACGTGCTGTTTAAGCGCGAGGATCTGCAGCCGGTGTTCTCGTTCAAGCTGCGCGGCGCCAACAACCGCATCTCGCACCTGACCGAGGCGGAGGCCGCAGCTGGCGTCATCTGCGCCTCGGCCGGCAATCATGCGCAGGGCGTCGCGTTGAGCGCGCGCCGGCGTGGGATTCCAGCGCTGATCGTGATGCCGCTCACCACCCCGCAGATCAAGGTGCAGGCGGTACTCGACCTGGGGGGCGAGATCGAGCTGGTCGGGGACGATTTCGACGGTGCCTACGAGCACGCGATGAAGCTGGTCCGCGAACGCGGCATGACCTTCATCCACCCGTTCGATGATCCGGAGGTGATCGCAGGCCAAGGCACGATCGCGATGGAGATCCTGCGTCAGCACGACGGCGCGATCGACGCGATTTTCGTGCCGATTGGCGGCGGCGGCCTGATTGCCGGCATCGCCTGCTACGTCAAGGCGCTCTACCCCGCGATCCGCATCATCGGCGTGGAGCCCGAAGATGCAGCGAGCATGCACGACTCGCTGCGTGCCGGGCACCGCGTGACCCTCGATCGGGTCGGCATCTTCGCCGACGGCGTGGCCGTGCGGACCGTTGGCAAGGAGACGTTCCGGCTTGCGCAGAAGTACGTCGACGAGGTGATCCTCGTAACCACCGACGAGACCTGTGCTGCCATTCAGGACATCTTCGAGGACACCCGCTCGATCGTCGAGCCGGCGGGCGCCTTGGCCGTGGCCGGCCTGAAGAAATGGGTTGCGCGCGAGGGCGCCGAGGGCAAGACCTTCGTGACGCTCAACTGTGGCGCGAACATGAATTTCGACCGGCTGCGGCACGTGGCCGAGCGGGCGGACCTCGGCCAGCAGCGCGAAGCGCTGTTTGCGGTCGAGATCCCCGAAAAGCCCGGCAGTTTTCGCAACTTCTGCCAGATGGTCGGAACGCGCAACGTCACCGAGTTCAACTATCGCTATACCGACGCCAGCGCCGCGAAGATCTTCGTCGGCCTCGCCCTGGTGGGCGGTATCGTCGAGAAAAACCGGATCCGTGAGGCCATGTCCACGGCCGGTTTCCCGGTCGTGGACATGAGCGACAACGAGGTCGCCAAGCTGCACGTGCGCTACATGGTCGGTGGCCACGGTCACGGTCTGACGTACGAGCGGCTGTTTCGCTTCGAGTTCCCGGAGCGGCCCGGAGCGTTGTTGCGCTTCCTGACGGCGATCGGCGATCGCTGGAACATCAGTCTGTTCCACTACCGCAACCATGGCTCGGACTACGGCCGCGTGCTGGCCGGCATTCAGGTGCCGCCGGCGACCGAGCCGGATTTCCTCCGCCACGTCGGTGAACTCGGCTTCAACTTCGTCGAGGAGACCGATAATCCGGCCTGTAGGATGTTTCTCGGCGGTTGAGTGGACGATTCCTCGCGCGTACCTCTTGCGCACGACTGCCTATTCGCGAGAAGTTAGCGTTCCCCCGCCGGCGTGGATGCGCCGCGGATTTGTACGATTGGATTCCTTTCATAGGAGCTGCCATGGCGAAGCGGAAGAAGAGCAAGGCGAAGGCGAAGCCGGTCAAGGCCAAGAAGAAAGGCGCGAAGACCGTCGCCCGCAAGGCCGCGAAGCGTCCGGTGAAGAAGGCTGCCAAGAAGGCTGCCAAGAAGAAGGTCGCTAAGAAGTCGGCGAAGGGCAAAGCTGCCCCGAAGAAGAAGGCTGCGGCCAAGAAGTCCGCGCCCGCCCCCAAGGCGGTCCCGAAGAAGAAGAAGGCGAAGGCGCGTAAGCGGGTTGCCGCTCCCGCATCGGTGGAGGCGGCCCCGGCTGCCCCGACCGTTCAGGAGCCCACGGGCGTCTGATCGTTGCGTCGATTGCGCCGGGTCGGTCCACTGCGGGCCGGCCCGGCGTACCTGCCGGGCGCCACTGCTGAGGTCCGTTTGCCGATGGTCTATCAGCCGCGCCGCGTGCCCCGTCACGAACGGCTCGCCCTGCGGGGCCTCGATCATCACCTGACCTGCTGGGGCCCGTCTGCCGGCACGCCCTGGATCATGCTCCATGGCTGGGCCGACACCAGCGACACCTTCCAGTTTGTCGTCGACGCCTTCGGTCGCCAGCGCCGTGTCGTGGCCCCCGACTGGCGCGGCTTCGGCCGCTCCCAGTGGCAGGGGACTCCCTATTGGTTCGCCGACTACGTCGCCGACCTCGATGCTCTGCTGGATCATCTCAGCCCTGCAGAGCCCGTATCGCTGGTGGGTCACAGCATGGGCGGCAACGTCGCCTGCCTGTATGCGGGTATCCGACCGGAACGCGTCGTTCGCGTGGTCAATCTCGAAGGTCTGGGGATGCGTCGCACGCGTCCCGACGAGGCCCCGGCGCGCTACCGCCGCTGGCTCGACGAGCTGAAAACGCCGCCCACCTTCGCCCGTTACGAGTCGCTCGAGCGCTTTGCCGCCGTTTTGCGCCGGCGTAATCCGCGCCTCACGGAAGATCGCGCGGCGTTCATAGCCGCCAGCTGGTCAAAAGCCCTGCCGGAGGGCGGCTATACCGTCTCGTCCGACCCGGCACACAAGCTGGTGAACCCCATGCTTTATCGGCGGGATGAGGCCGAGGCCTGCTGGCAGGCAGCGACGGCACCGCTACTGCTGGTATTGGGCGCGCTGTCCGATCTTGCCAGCCAGCTCGGCGACGACGCCTCGGAGGCCTATCTGCGCGCGCATTATCCGACGCTGCAGCTCGCCACCGTGCCCGCGGCCGGTCACATGCTGCACCACGAGGAGCCCGAGGTCGTCGCGGCGCTGATCGAGGGCTTTTTCGACGGCCCCATGGCATGAGTGAGGCCAACCTCCCGCAGCTTCCCGGCACGCTGCGGGAGGTGCTCGCGCAGACCGCCTTCGTGCGCTACCTGCTGGCGCGCTTCGTCACCTCCCTCGCGGTGCAGATCCAGACCGTCGCGGTCGGCCTGCAGGTCTACGAGTTGAGTCACCGACCGTTGGACCTGGGCCTGATCGGGCTGTCGCAGTTCCTGCCGTTCCTGGTATTCGTGCTGCCTGCGGGCCAGGCGGCGGATCGCTGGAACCGCCGGACGATCCTGCTCGGCTGCTTCGTGCTTGAGTTGCTGTGCGCAGCGGCGCTGGTCGGATTGACCTGGCGAGGGCTGGTCAGTGCAGTGCCGGTGTTCGCAGTCATGGTGCCGTTCGGGATCGCACGGGCGCTGATGGCGCCGGCAGGCCAGGCGATCCTGCCGAACCTCGTGCCACGGCGGCTGTTCAGCAATGCGATCGGGATCAATTCCTCGATGTGGCAGCTCAGTGCGATCGTCGGGCCTGCGGTTGGCGGTGTGCTGTATGCCCACTTCGGCCCGGCGATCGTCTACGAGGTGGTTGTTGCCCTGTTTGCGGTCGCGGTGCTTGCAACGCTGACGATGGCGGCCCCGCGACAGGTGCCGGCGGCAGAGCGACCGACCTGGCATGCGGTGGTCGAGGGGCTGCGCTTCGTTTGGCGCCGGCATATCGTGCTGGGCGCGATCTCGCTGGATCTGTTCGCGGTGTTGTTCGGCGGGGCGACAGCCCTGTTGCCGGCATTCGCGACCGACGTGCTCGGGATCGGCCCCACCGGCTACGGCTGGTTGCGCGCGGCGCCGGGCATTGGAGCGGCGCTGATGGGCGCTTGGCTCACCGTCCGGCCGATCAGTCGGCACGTAGGCCGGGCGATGTTCGCCGGCGTGGTCGTGTTCGGTATAGCGACGGTGGTGTTTGCGCTCAGCCGCAGCTATCTGCTGTCGGTGTTCGCGCTGGCGGTGCTGGGTGCGGCCGACATGGTCAGCATGTTCGTGCGCCACATGCTCGTGCAGCTGGAGACGCCCGACGAGATGCGTGGTCGGGTCGGCGCCGTGAACTCCATGTTCATCGGCGCCTCGAACGAGTTAGGCGAGTTCGAGTCCGGTCTGACTGCCGCGTGGTGGGGTCTCGTGCCGGCGGTGCTGGTGGGCGGGCTGGCAACTCTCGCTGTGGCCTGGGCGTGGCGGCGCTGGTTTCCGGAGCTGGCCGGCGTAGATCGCTTCCACCAGAGTTGAGCGGTTTGCAGCGGACTGCATTTTTGTACAGTTCGCTGCCTTCCCCCACAGGTTGTGCCGTGGTCTGCAGGCCTGCGCCGCGCTAGCGCCCGCTTGTACGCCGTTCCAGCGGTAGTCGGTGGTCGGGTCGCTCAGCCTTGGGTCAGGCTCAGGTCGGGTTCTCGAGGCTGAATGAGCCGGTTTCGTCGTCGTAGGCGAAAATCTCGGCATAGCGCGCCCAGCTGACCAGCGCGCGCAGGGACTGTTCGGCCGCCTCCGGCGACATGTGGTCCTCAAGCTCGTCCAGAAAGCGGCTCTTGGGAGCAGCGTGACTGGTGCGCTCGTCGAGCACCCGGCGGATGTGGGCTGCGAGTGGCACGTACGCCAGCAGGTGCCGGGCGAACAGCCGCTTGCGCTCGTCGACGCTGGAGTCAGCAAAAAATATCGCTTCCGGCGTGAGCCGCAGGTCGCCACCCTCGACATCGGCGAGCCGCAGCATCTGCAGGGTTTCCGCGACGGGGAACAGGTCGTCGATCTCCAGCTGCAGTTCCGAGGCGATCTCGGGCAAGTCGGCCTTGCCGGAGAATGGCGGTGCGGCGATGGTTTCGATCAAGCCCGAGATCAGGTTCGACGACACCCGCGCCAGGATCATGTCGATGCCAGCGCCAGCCGCGCGTTCCACGCGCAGTGCGGCGCCCCGGCCGGGCTTGGCCGTCATCTCCACGTAGATGCTTTCAACCAGGGCTGCGAACGCCGGATCCAGCCGGTTGCGGGGGCGCGGCAGGGCCACCTCAATCGTCGAGACGATGCGGCCGGGGTTGGTCGCGAACACGAGCACGCGGTCGCACATCTGCACCGCCTCCTCGATATTGTGAGTCACGAGGATGACGCCCTTGATAGGCATGCGCCCGTCCGACCACAGGTCAAGGAAGTCGGTGCGCAACGTCTCTGCCGTCAGCACATCCAGCGCCGAGAACGGTTCGTCCATCAGCAGCAGGTTCGGCTGCACCACCAGCGCGCGCGCAAAGCCCACGCGCTGGCGCATGCCGCCAGACAGCTCGCGCGGATAGGCGGACTCGAAGCCGTCCAGGCCGATCAGGTCGATTGCGGCGAGCGAGCGGCGGCGGATCTCATCGCGCGGCACCTTCAGTGCCTCGAGGCCGAGTGCCACGTTTTCGTACACCGTCAGCCACGGAAACAGAGCGAAGCTCTGGAACACCATGGCGATGCCCTCGGCGGGGCCGCGGACCGGCGTGCCGAGGTAGCGCACCTCACCGCCGGCGGGTTTGGACAGGCCGGCGATCAGTCGCAGCAGCGTCGACTTGCCGGAGCCGGAGCGGCCCAGCAGGCCGACGATCTCTCCCGGCTGCACGGTCAGGCTGACATCTTCGAGGACAAGCAGTTCGGCGCCGTCGCCGCGCGGGAATGACTTGCGTGCGTGCACCACGTCCAGCAGCGGCACACCATCGGCAGAAGGCTTGAGGTTGGCGTTCATGGTGTCACGACATTCGGAACTTGCGTTCCGCGTAGTAGTAGAGCGGCCGCCAGAGCAGCCGGTTGATCAGCAGTACGTACAGGCTCATCGTAACCACGCCGAGCACGATGCGATGGAAGTCCCCGGCGGCTGTTGCGTCGGCGATGTAGCGACCGAGGCCGTGGGCCTTGACCCGCTCCTCGCCCCAGCTGGCGACCTCGGCGACGATGGCGGCGTTCCAGGAGCCGCCCGAGGCCGTCAGCGCGCCGGTGACGTAGAACGGGAACACCGCCGGCAACGCGATCCGCTTCCACCACAGCCAGCCGGTGACGTGGAAGTTGTTGCCGACGTGGCGCATTTCGCTGGGAATTGCGCTCGCTCCTGCAATGACGTTGAACAGGATGTACCACTGCGTGCCGAGGATCATCAGCGGGCTGAGCCAGATGTCGGGGTTCAGCTTCCAGCTGATGATGCCGAACACGGCAACTGGAAACAGCAGGTTCGCCGGGAACGCCGCCATGAACTGTGCGATGGGCTGCACGACGCGAGCCACGTTCGGGCGCAGGCCGACGTAGACACCCACCGGTACCCAGACGGCGCTGGCCAGTGCGATCAGCAGAAACACGCGCACTGCGGTGATCGTGCCCAGCCCAACGGTAGTGCCGATGTCGCTCCAGCCAAGCTCGGGGGCGAGGAACTCGGCTGCTTGCCACACTGCCAGCAGCAGTACGGTGGCGACCACGCCGGTCGCGATGCGATCCAGCCGGCGTGCGTTCTGCGGGGCCTCCAGCCGTGCCACGACCGGCCCCGTCGTGCGGATCGCGGCGCCAATCGCCCGGCCGGCGTGGCGTAGCTGGCGCAGGAAGCGGGCGACCATCCGCGAGCCGGTCAGCGCGTCGAGCACCCATGAGCGCGGCGGCAGGTCGCCCGGGTCCTGCTCGAAGCGGAAGCGATCCGCCCATGCGACCAGCGGCCGGAACAGCAGCTGGTCGTACAGCAAGATCACCGCGAGCATCGCGCCGATGGCCCAGCCGACCGCATGCAGGTCCTTGTGCGCGATCGCGAGCGAGATATACGAGCCGACGCCGGGCAGCGTCACCGTGGTTGAGCCGACGCTGATGGCCTCGGAGGCGACCACGAAGAACCAGCCGCCGGACATCGACATCATCATGTTCCAGATCAGCGCTGGCATGCCGAACGGCACTTCCAGGCGCCAGAAGCGTGCCCAGGCTGACAGCCGGAAGCTGCGCGCCGCTTCGGTCAGTTCCGCCGGCACCGTCCGCAGGCTCTGGTAGAAGCTGAAGGCCATGTTCCAGGCCTGGCTCGTGAAGATGGCGAATACGGCGGCGAATTCCGCGCCGAGCACCCGGCCCGGGGCCAGCGACAGGAAGAACACCACCGTTACCGAGATGAAGCCGAGGATGGGCACCGACTGCAGCATGTCCAGCAGCGGCACCAGAATCCGGCCTGCCCGATGGCTTTTGGCGGCCCAGGTGGCGTAGGTGAACGTGAATAGCAGCGATAGGGCCAGCGCTGCGAGCATGCGCAGGGTCGTGCGGGCGACGTACAGAGGCAGGTGGTGCGGGTCGAGCGAGACGGGGCTCGCATCCAGCGTCGTCAGCGGTGCTAAGACTCCGCGGCTGCCCTCGGCGAAGAACGCCAGCAGCCCGACCACCAGCAGCAACGCAATGAGGTCAAAGCGCGACGGCGCGCCGCGGCTCGCTGTGCTCCAAGCGGTGGGTGTGTGCGGCATGATGTGGGACGGTACTAATAAAAGCGGTTCCGGCGCCCATGAAGGCGCGTGGAGTCTGCCACACAAGGGATGTCAGCCGACACCCCGGAAGTCGATGAATTTCCCCCCCTGGCCAGCCTCAGACGCGGCGCGGTGGCAACGGTATGAACGCGGAGGTTCGGCGCTGATAATCGCGGTATGCCTCGCCCTTTGAGCGCAGCGCCTGCGCCTCGGTCGCGGGGATCCCGGTCACCCGCAACAGGAAGTACAGCATCAGCGCGGGCATCGCGAGCCCGAGCCATCCCCACGGCGGCGAGGCAAGTGCCGCCAGCGCGTAGGCGACCCAAATGAGCCACTCGCAGAAGTAGTTCGGGTGGCGGGAGTAGCGCCACAAACCGCGTTCGCAGACCGTTCCGTGGCCTGCGCCGCTGCGCTTGAACGCCGCTAGTTGGGCGTCGGCGAGGGTCTCACCGCTGAGCGCGAGCGCCCACAGGCCCAGCGCTGCCCATTCCAGTGGTGCGATCGAAGGCGCCGGGTTCTGGGCCACGACGATGAGGGGCAGCGACAGCACGACGTCGAGCGCCGCCTGCACCATGTAGAACCGGTACATGCGCTTGTTAAGGGCCGACTCGCCCGCCACGCCCCATTTGCGCCGCAGTTCCACGTAGCGGCCCTCCTCGGGCTCGCCAGCGATGCGTCGGCCGAGGTGCCAGGCAAGCCGCAGGCCCCACAGCCCGTACATCGAGCCGATCAGCAGGCGCCGACCGGGGTCGCCGTCGCCACAGATGCCGCACAGCAGTGCGATCAGCGCGAAGTTCGCCGACCAGCCGATGTCGACGTAGCTGAAGTTGCGGCGGCGGATACCGAACAGCCACAGCGCCGTCATGCTGGCAATGACGGCGAGGGTTGCGGCGAGAAGCAGGCTGGGTGTGCTCATGGATGCATCCGGGTCGGCCCCTGCAGCAGGGGCGGAATCCGGAGCCTAGCAGCCCGCGAGCGGTCAGCGGGCGGTTGCGAAGGCCCGCACGCGACCGTCGAGATGCGGTTGCAGTGGCTGCGGCGCAAGCGTGAGGTAGGTTTCGAGCGCCTCCAGGTCTGTCATCAGTGGGGTGGCTTCGTGGCCAGCGGCGAACGCGCTGTAGCGGTCGCCGCCGCCGACGATGTAGTCGTTCGCGACCACCGTATAGCGCCTCGCGGGATCCAGAGGTCGGCCGTCGACGCCGTCGGCCGCGAGCACGCGGTTGCCCGACGGGCGCGTGAGGTCGTAGACATAGCGCAGTCCGGAGACGCGCAGGAACGCCGGCAGCGCCGCCCGCCCGCCTTCAAACTGCTGCTCGAGCACGGCCAGCACCTCGGCGCCGCTCATGGTCATGCGGATGAGGTGGTTGCCAAAAGGCAGCGCGTCATACAGCGCGCCGTGTGTCAGTGCGCCGGCCTCCAGGTCGTTGCGTATGCCGGCGGCGTTGGTGAACCCGATCTCGGCGCCGGCCGCGGCGCGCTCGGCATCGGCAACCAAATTGCCGAGCGCCGTCTCCGGGTCGCTCGCTGCCCCGCGTCGAATCGCGCTTGCGGCGCTGCCGAAAGACTTGTTGCGCACGGAGGCGGTTGCACGGGCGGCCTTGCTGACGACGCGCGCGGCCGCGCGGTCGGGGTAGCGGCCCGGCCCTTCGTCGGCCCACGTGGTCATCACACGCGCGGACTTGTCGGTCACCGCGCCACTGCGCCGGTCGATGCTCAGGTCGATCACGCTGTAGGCGGTCGCGTACGATCGCGCCTGCACCACCAGCGCCGGCGGTCCCTCGCGCAACGGCACCAGGACGTTGTTGAGCTGGTGCGTGTGGCCGGCCACGACCACGTCGACGCCACCATCGAGTCCGCCGAGCACCTCGGCCAGCCGGCCGCGCGCCTCGCCCGGCGCGAGCGCCGCGGGGATCGGGTTGGTCGGGGCCAGCAGGCCCTCGTGGATCAGCAGCACGATCGCGTGCGCGCCCTGCGCGCGCAGTTCCTTGACCGCGGCGTTGATGAGTGGCGCTTCTGCGTCAAAGCGCAGCGCCGCCACCCGATCGTGCGACACCAGTGCAGGCGTCTGTGCGGTGACCGCGCCGATGATGCCGATGCGCGCGCCGTCGACCTCGACGATGGCGGATGCCGGCAGGAACGGACGCTCGCTATCCCGCCAGCGGACGTTGCTGGCGAGGGTGGGCACGTGGCTGCCTTCCCAGCGGCGCCCGAATCCGCTGCCGTCTGTGTGGGCGCCACCGTACAGCTGCCGCTCAAGCTCTGCCGGTCCGTGGTCGAATTCGTGGTTGCCGACGGTCGCGATCGTCCGGCAGCGGGTAAGCATCGGGCCGGACGCCGCTGCTGTCTCACGGCGCAGCGCCGGGCAGTCGCGACCGGCGAGGCCGTTGAGGATCGCCAGCATCGGCTCGTCGTGCAGCAGGCCTGACAGCAGGCTGCTCGCGCCGATCGAATCGCCCGCGATCAGTGTCAGCGTGTGGGCCGGATCCTGGTCGCGTTCGGCCGCGAGGTAGCTCATGAGCACTGCCGCGCCACCGACGCGGCGGCTGCCATCGGAGCCTGCCACCTTGATGTGGGTCTCGAGTTGGCCGTGCAGGTCGTTGATGCCAAGCAGACGCACGTGCACGGGGTCCGCAGTGGAACTGCCGGCATGCCAGCTGACCTCGGCAGCGCCGAGTCGGCGCTGCAGCAACTCGCCGTCCTCGTAAGCCCGTACGGCGCCGCCTGCCAGCAGGCCGGTAAGCAATATCGCCAGTCCACGCGGCAATCCCCACCGCCTCTGCCAGAGGGTCACGTTATGCTTCGCCGCGTGGCGTGCCGACGGCGGCTGCGAACCGGAAGGCGGGAGGTCTGGCGTGCTGAAGATGTTCATTGACTGGTATCTCGGGGCGCTGGATGCCGGCGGCTACTGGCTCGTCGGTCTGCTGATGGCGGTGGAAAGCTCAATCGTGCCGCTGCCGTCGGAACTGATCGTGCCGCCGGCCGCGCATCTGGCGGTCACTACCGGTCGCATGACTCTGACCGGTATTGTCGTTGCAGGCACGCTCGGCTCCTGGATCGGCGCCAGCGTCATGTACTGGCTAGCCCGCCTGCTGGGCCGGCCGCTCGTGCTCAGGTTCGGACGTTACCTGTTAATGACGCCCGACAAAATAGAAGCTGCGGAGCGCTGGTCGGCGAGCTTTGGCCCGTACGGCGTTTTCGCCGCGCGTCTGCTGCCGGTAATCCGTCACCTGATAGGCCTGCCGGCTGGCGTCGTGCGGATGCACTATGGCTGGTACAGCCTGGTGACCCTGCTTGGAGCCGCAGTCTGGACGGCGGTGCTGTGTGCGGTAGGCGTTGCGGCCGGCCATGACGAGGCGTTGCTCGCCGGTGACATGCACCGCGTCACGCTCTGGCTCGTCGGCGTCCTTGCGGCGCTCGGTGCGCTGTATTGGCTGTTGGTGCACCGCTACATGCGCCGGAACTGATTGGGATCAGCGCCGCGGCCGTGCGCGCGCGGTCGGCTCCGCTTGCGTCGGGTCATCCGGCCAGTAGTGCTTCGGGTAGCGGCCCTTGAGCTCCTTGCGTACCTCGGCATAGCCGCGAGCCCAGAAGCTTTCCAGATCGCGCGTCACCTGCACCGGTCGGTGCGCTGGCGACAATAACTCGAGCGCGAGCGCTATCCGCCCGCCCGCGACACGCGGGGTAGTAGCCATTCCAAAGACTTCCTGCAGGCGTACCGAGATACGCGGCGGGTCGGAGTCGTAGTCGATCGGCAGACGCGAGCCGCTGGGCACGGTGAGGTGGGTGGGTGCGAGCCGCTCCAGCGACTGTTGCAGCGCGTAGTCGAGCCCTGCACCGAGGATCGAGGCGAGGTCGAGGCGGGTGAGGTGGTCGCGCCGCAGGATGCCGTCGAGGTAGGGTGCCAGCCAAGTTTCCAGCGTTGCCTCCAGTGAGGCATCGCCAAGGTCTGGCCAGGCGGCAGCTTCTGCCGCCGGCAGCACCGTGCGCAGAAACCCGACGCGGGTCTGCAGGGAGCGCGCTGCGCGCGACCATGGTAGTGCGCCGAGTCCGAGCTCGCGCACGCCGGCCAGCATTGCAGTGACCTGTGCGGCCACTGCCGGTTGTGGCAGCGGGCCTTCTTCGACCACCAGTGCGCCGAAGCGGCGCTCGCGGCGTGCGACTACCGCGCCCTCGCGGCGGTCCCATTCGACCCGTTCATGCGTGGTCACCGCGTCGCCCAGCTGGGCCAGCAGCGGCCCGTGTGCGACCGGCGCTGCCAGGTGGATGCGGGCCTCGCGCTCGCCGGCGTCGAGGTCGGCAATGACCAGCCACTCATGGCGGGTTAGCGCGTCGGGTCCCGGGAACGCCGCGCCGCGACCATTCGCGAGCAGGTAGCGCGGGCTGTCGCCGCGTCGCCGCGCGATTCGATCGGGATAAGCGGCGGCAAGCAGCAGACCGGCATCCGGACTGTGGATATGAGCGCCAGGCGCGGCTGGCATTTCCCGGGTCCACTGACTTGCAAGCCGGCGCACACGCGCCAGCGCGCCGCGGTCCGCGTCGAGGCCGGCGACCTGCCTGCCGTCGAGCAGTTCGAGTCGCTGCTCGAGGCTGGCGTCGCGCTCACCCGGCCGACTGCGCGCCAGGTCGCGCTCGCTGAGCAGGGCGGCGAGGCGTGCGGCGGTTGCGACCGTCGCGCCGCCGCGTGCGGCCAGCAGCATCCTCGCCAGTCGCGGATGCAGGCCGAGGCCGGCCATGTGCTGGCCTAGCGGTGTAATGCGGCCTGCGCTGTCCAGTGCGCCGAGCATCGTCAGCAGTTCGCGTGCCTGCGCCAGATGAGCCGCTGGCGGCGGATCCAGCCAGGCGAGCGCCGCGGCGTCGGTGCCCCAGGCGGCGAGGTCCAGCGCCAGCGGTGCGAGGTCCGCCTCGAGCACCTCGGCCGCTGTGGCTGGCGGCAGCCGCCGCTCGTCCGCAGCCGTGTAGACGCGATAGCAGACTCCGGGCGCGAGCCGTCCTGCGCGACCGCGGCGTTGTTCAGCGGCGGCGAGCGACACCGGCAGTGTTTCTAGCCGGCTCATGCCGCTGCCCGGGTCGAAGCGGGTGCGGCGCGCCTGGCCGGAGTCGACGACGATGCGAACACCATCGATGGTCAGCGAGGTCTCGGCGATGCTGGTGGCGAGCACGACCTTGCGGCTGCCGCCGGCGGCCGGTAGCAGCGCTGCGTCCTGCACGTCGGGGGGCAACTCACCGTGTAGTGGCAGTACCCGTGTTCCTGCTGGCAGATCGCCTTGGTTGAGAGCGCGCTCGAGTCGCCTGATCTCCGGCGCGCCGGGCAGGAAAACAAGGGCGTCTCCTGGCTCCTCGGCGAGCGCGCGACGAACGGTCGCAGCGACCTCGCGCTCGACGTGGTCAGGCGCGCGTCGTGCGTGACGCACCTCGACCGGGTACATCCGTCCGGCGCTGGTGACGCGCGGCGCATCGCCGAGCAGGCGTGCGACCGCGGCGCCATCGAGAGTCGCGGACATCACCAGCACGCGCAGGTCCGGCCGCAGGTTGCGCTGTACGTCCAGGCACAGCGCCAGGCCGAGGTCTGCCGCGAGGCTGCGCTCGTGGAACTCGTCGAAGATGACCAGCCCCGTGTCTTCCAGAGCCGGATCTGACTCGAGCTTGCGCGTCAGGATGCCTTCGGTGATCACCTCGATACGGGTGTCGCGGCTGACTTTGGTATCCAGTCGCATCCGGTAGCCGGCTCGACGGCCGACCGGCTCGCCCAGGGTTGCCGCCAAGCGAGTGGCGACGGCGCGGGCCGCGATGCGCCGCGGCTCCAGCATCACGATGCGCCGGCCGGCGAGCCACGCCTCGTCGAGTAGCGCGAGCGGCACCACGGTGCTCTTGCCGGCCCCGGGTGGGGCCTCAAGTACCGCCGCATTGCTGCCGGCAAGCGCTGCGCGCAACGCCGGCAGCGCCGCGAGAATCGGCAGCTCAGGAAGGAGCGGTAGCGCCATCGGCGGTGGTCAGCCGGCGAAGGCGAGTCGGCTGCGAAACTGTCCGCGCAGCAGCCAAAGGCTGGTCAGCGCCTGCAGGATTACCGTGACCACCGACAGGTGCCAGACCTGCTCGATGTGAAAGCCTGGTTGGCGCGACAGCCACAGCGCCGGCACCACGAACGTGATCAGGCGTGTCGCGCTCGACCAGATTGCAGGCCAGGTGTTGCCTAGCGCCTGGAACATGCCCGAGCAGGTGAATACCAGGCCAGAACAGACGAAGTTCCAGGAGATCACAGCAAGAAAGCCGGTGCCCACCGCCAGCGCCTCGGGATCGGTCGTGAAGGCACCGACGAGGCGATCGCCGCGCCATTGGCACAGCAGTGTCAGCATCATCATCACCGCACTGCCGAGCAGCGCGGCGGTACGGAAGGTGCTGCGCACGCGCGCGGCGTCCCTGGCGCCGAAGTTCTGGCCGGCCACGGGCGCTATTGCAAAGCCGATCGCCATCGCCGGCAGGAATATGGCCTGCATGACGCGCTGGCCGACGCCGAAGCCGGCCTGCGCGGAGGAGCCGAAACCACGGATGATCAGGTAGATCACCGCCATGTACGCGAACATCAGCAGGAACTCGCCGCCCGCCGGCAGGCCGATGTCGAGGATCTGCTTCCACGTCCGCATGCGCGGCTTCCACTGGTCCGGGTGGAAGCTGACGTATTTTTCCAGTCGCGTGTAGTAATAGCCAAGCAGCAAGGTGCCGAACGCCACGGCGAGGGTGCTCGCCAGTCCCGCGCCCGCGACACCGAGTGGATGGCCGGTGCCGACCCCTGCGATCAGTACTGGCGCCAATACGATGTTGACGACGACGGTGGCGAGCTGCACGAGCATCGTCGGCTTGACGATGCCGGTGCCGCGCAGCGCGGAGCTCATCGCGATCATCGCGAACTGCAGTGCCAGTCCCGGCACGTACCAGTACAGGTAGGTCGTGCCGGCGGCGACGGTGGCCGCGTCGGCGCCGAGCGAGTTCATGTAGGGGCCGGCGAGGGCGACACCGCCGATCAGGGCCGCAGCGCCGCAGGCGGCGGCCAATACCAGTGACTGGTTGAACACGAGGTTTGCTGCCTCGCGGTCCTTGGCGCCAACGGCGTGCGAGATCAGCGCGACCGTACCAACGCCCAGCATCTGGGTCAGTGCAAGCACCGCAAGGTTGAAGTTGCCGGCGGCGCTGACACCCGCAAGTGCCGTGCCGCCAAGGCGCGAAACGAAATAAAGATCGACCATGAAGTACAGCGTCTGTACGAGCATACCGATGGCCATCGGCGCCGCCATCGTCAGCAGGTGGCCGGTGATGGAGCCCTGCGTCAGGTCCTTCACGGGATTCTTCCTATTCCGTAGCAGTATGGGTCGGTCGGATCCAGCAATAGCGTTGCGTCGCCCGTGACCCAGGCCTGGCCGGTGATCGTCGGGATCACCTTCCCCTCGACGAGCTCCACTTCGCCCTCGAATACACTGCCGATAATGCTCTCTTGGCGCCAGCGGCGGCCGGCAGGCAGCTTGCCGTCGGCGACCAGGCAGGCGAGCTTCGCGCTGGTGCCGGTGCCGCAGGGCGAGCGGTCATAGGCTTTGCCCGGGCACAGAACGAAGTTGCGGCTGTCGATTCCGGCGGTCGGCGATGGTGCGATCAGCTCGATGTGGTCGACTTGAGCGCCGCCGGCGCCGGTGATCCCCGCGGCCTCCAGCGCCTGTCTTACGCGCCAGCTGAACTCAACGAGAGCGTCTACCTGCCCAAAATCCAGCGTCTGGCCATGGTCGTCGCAGAGATAGAACCAGTTGCCGCCCCAGGCGATGTCGCCGTGCACGCGGCCGTGGCCCGGCACGTCCACGGCAACGGCACGGGCGTGTCTAAAGGCCGGCACGTTGCGCACCGATACCTGCCCGGAGGGCTTGAGCTCGGTGGTGACGACTCCGACGGGCGTCTCGATGCGATGCATGCCGGGCTGCAGACGGCCAAGCCATGCCAGTGTCGCGATCAGGCCGATCGTTCCGTGGCCACACATGCCGAGGTAGCCGACGTTGTTGAAGAAGATCACGCCGGCGGCGTTTGCCGGGTCCGTCGGCGGCGTCAGCAGCGCGCCGACAAGCACGTCCGAGCCACGGGGTTCGTTGCAGACGGCGGCGCGCAGGTCGTCGTGGCGGGTGCGCAGCGTCGTGAGCTGTTCGGCAAGGCTGCCGCTCAGCACGGGACCACCCTCGATGACGATCCGGGTGGGTTCGCCGCCCGTGTGCGAGTCTATGGTGCGCAGTTGTTGCATCGACAGATCTCCTGACCACCGGCGGCCGCCCGCGATCCTGCGCCATCCCGGCCGGCGCTGCCAAGAGGCAGGACTGCCCGATGACTGAGCTTGCCGGGATAATTCTCGGGGGCTGTCAATGATCAGCCGGCTCTTTCCGGCCGCCTTCTGCTGGCGGCAGGTTCGACTGAGCGCGGCGCGTGCTGGCGATGGGGGCGGCTATCGGCAGCCGGCACCGCCGGTCGGCTACACTGCCGCTATGCGTCGACTGCTAGTCCCCTGCTTCGTGCTATTGCTGGCTGCCTGTGTCGGTTCGTCGCCTGTCAGGGTGCCGGCGACCACGACGATAGAAGCCTCGCCGCTTGCTGACGTTGGTGGCCGTGCTGCGGCACTCGCGGCGCAGCTGGTAGGTACGCCGTATCAGTTTGGCGGTAGTTCCCCGTCGGGTTTCGACTGCAGCGGTCTTGTCTGGTATGTCTACCGCGAGTTGGGAGTGGCCGTGCCGCGCACTGCCGCTGAGCAGCGTGCCGCTATTCAACGTATCGACGCTGCCGCGCTGCGGCCTGGCGATCTGGTGTTCTTCCTTACGCCGGCAGACCACGTCGGCGTGTACCTCGGCCATGGCGAGTTTGTGCACGCGCCGTCCAGCGGCAAGCGTGTCGAGCGGGCGCGGCTCGACGCGCCGTATTTCATCCTCGGTTATGCCGGCGGCGGACGCCTGCCGCGCGGCTGAGCTGTCCTCTCCGGTCGACGGTCGAGCTGACGCAGCAGCCGGGCATCGCGCGAATAAATGTCGCGCTTGAAGATGACGTGACCGTCGGCGTCTACCTCCGCCGTCCAATACATGATCAGTATGGGCACTGCCCGCGTCACGGCGATTGAGCGGGTCCCGCCCGTGTCGATCGCCTCACGTAGCGCGCCACGGCTCCAGTGCATCGGATCGTTTAGTACAAGCTCGGCAAGCTCCAGCGGTCTGTCGATCCGGATGCAACCTGAGCTGAACGTGCGCTCGCTACGTTCAAATAGTTCCTGCGACGGAGTGTCATGCAGGTAGACCGAGTAGGCGTTGTCGAAGTTGATCTTTACACGGCCTAGCGCGTTCGCTTCACCTGCCGCCTGACGCAGCACGTACGGGAAGTCAGTGACGGACTGCTCGTTCCAACGGATGGTGGTGGGATCAACCGGTCTGCCCGCACGATCATAAACCTGCAGGTGCTTGTGACCGAGAGCGTCTTCGCCACGTTGCATTGCCGGCAACACGTCCTTGGCGAGAATGGTCGGCGGCACGGTCCAGGTCGGGTTCAGAATTACATGGTCGATGCGTGCGCGGAACACCGGCGTCTGGCGCGCGGTCCGTCCGACTATCGCCCGGCTGCGCCAGATGACACGACGGTCGCGTAGGTAACGCACGCCGAAGCCGGCGATGTCCACTACCACCAGATCCCCGTCGGCGATGTCATTGAGCACCCAGCGGCCACGCTCGAGGTTTAGACGCAGCGCATCGATGCGCGCCTGTACCGGCACGTTCAGCGCGCGTCGCGTCGCCTCGCCGACGATGCCGTCGGCCAGCAGCAGGTGGCGCGACTGAAACGCACGGACGCCGGCGGCCAGCGCAGCGTCATATTGCGTCGAGGGCTCATCGCTGGCGGCGAGGTCACCGCTTGCGATGAGCCGGCGGCGCAGGACGGGGACGCGCGGATCGATCGCCCCTGGTTCCAGCCGCGGCCCGGCTGGCAACGTGGGCCAGCCGCCGGCAGCGGCGATGCGGCGGTACTGCGCGAGTGCTGCGCGTCCGCGGTCGTAGAAGTAATGCTGTGGCCGGACGTGGTTCGCAGTCGCGGCGATCGAACCGTCCTGCAGTGCGCCGATCACGGCGGCCTGCGCGGCCTCACGGCGACTCTTCGCTAGCGGCAGTTGCCAGCCGGGCTCGAGGCGCATCGGATCGACCTTGCCAAGGGCCAGATGCTGAATCAGCTGCGAGTAGGCGTCAGTTGCCAACAGATCGTCGTCGACTGAGATTGTCTCGCCGGGCGGCAGCTGTTCGAGCGTGGCGAGGTGGTAGTCGCCGGGCTCCAGACCATCGTCGGCAGCCGCGCGGATCGCGCTTAGCAGCGCGGCCCGTTGCGACGCGTGCCGCCACAGCAGCTTGCCGCCGGTGGCGGTATAGAGGGTCGGCAGGGTGGCGTGCGTTATGAGGGGCTCGCCGCGCACGACGAGCGCCGTGTCGGCGCGCAGCGCGCTCAGTCGCTGTTCGAGAGGCGCGTTTGGCACGCTCTGCTGTGCCTGGGCGCTGCCGGCGAGAACTGCGTACAGCGCGAGTGTCGTCGCGCTTAGCGCTCCGGCTCTGCGCCGTTCAGGCCACATCGTCGGGGGCGGTCAGGTTCACGCGCGGCAACGCTTCGTAGCAGATCAGCTCGACCTCTGGCGTCAGGTAGTTCGAGCGGATCGGTTCGGTGCGCAGCAGATCGGTGGTCAGGTACTTCTTGTTGTCGTCGCAGAAGATCGTCACGGCGACGGCATCAGGGCCGAGTCGGTCCTGCGCGAGCAGTGCGCCGATCAGGTTGGCTCCGGACGAGATTCCGACGCCGAGCCCGAGCTGCTGGGCAAGCTTCTGCGCCATCAGGATGGCGTCGCCGTCGGCAACGGCGATGATGTCGTCGAGCGCGTCGAGGTGAACGATCGGCGGGACGAACTCGTCGGAAACGCCCTGGATGCGGTGCTTGCCTACCTTGCATCCAGTGGACAGCGTTGGCGACTCGGCCGGCTCCAGCGGATGCACCTGGATAGCCGTCTGCATGGACTTCAGGTAGGTGCCCACACCCATCACGGTGCCGCCGGTGCCGACGCCAGCGACGAATACCTCGGGACTGAGTCCCTGTGCACCTAGTTGCGCGACGATCTCAGGGCCCGTGCCGTTGTAATGCGCCGCAACATTTGCCTCGTTGGAGAACTGGCACGGCAGGAACACGTTGCGCTGCGTACGCTGGAGTTCCTCGCACAGCCGGATGCTGCCGATGAACCCGCCCTGTGCGTGTGACACCGGTCTGATGCTCGCGCCAAAGCTACGGATCAAGGACACGCGCTCCTGGCTCATCCAGTCGGGCATGTAGATTTCGACGTTGTGGCCGAGCGCGCGGCCGATTGCCGCGAACGAGATGCCGGTGTTGCCGCTGGTGGCCTCGGCGATCAGGTCGCCGGCCTTGATTCGACCCTGGCGGTAGGCACGCTCGAGGATGTACAGCGCCATCCGGTCCTTGATGCTGCCGGTCAGGTTCAGATGTTCGGCTTTTGCGTAAATCACGCGCGGCTCGCCGCGGACCTTCAGGCGTATGGCCAATAGCGGAGTGTTGCCGACCATGCCGCGAATGCCGCGAAATCGCGCCAGGTGCTGGTTCGGGAGTAGTGCGAGGTCTGGCGCCGGCAGGTTCATGGCAGGCGCCACCGCTTGGTCAGTAGGACTGTGGTCGCCAGGGACGGCTACGCAGCGAGTTTAGCTCACGTGGCAGCACTGGCTGGTATTCCGGTGAGCGGGCCAGCGCGACCTCGTGCGAGGTCCAGGACATGGTTAGCGGCGCACCGTGGGTGCGCAGCAGCGCGAGGTTGCCGCCCCGCGAGCCGTATGGGCCGTGACCGATGCCAGCCGGGCGCCAGAAGTAGGCCCCCGGGAACATCTGCCCGATGTTGCTCAGGCAGTCGCCGGACAGCAGGAAGAGTTCCTCCGTACAGGCG
>CAIYLH010000125.1 GCA_903927005.1 uncultured Pseudomonadota bacterium | reverse complement strand
CCTCGTACTCAACAGCGCCCCCCCGCTGGGGCCGTTCCTGCCCAACTACGCCGCGCGCACCAGCGAGCTGCTGTGGGCAGGCAAGCTACAGCTGGAATACCGTCCGACCGCCGCCCTGCTGCTCTACGGTGGAGTCCACCGTGGCGTGAAGGCCGGCAGCTTCAACGCGCCACTGTCGGCGGCACTGACACCGGCGGAGTACGCGTATCGCCCCGAGCAGTTGACCTCCTTTGAGAGCGGCTTTAAGGCAACGCTGCCTGGCGGCCGCACGCGACTCAGCGGCAGCGCCTACTACTATCACTATCAGGACTATCAGGCGTTCGTGCTGCAGAACGTGTCCGGCGCGATATCGAATGTCGCCGCCCGCTTCAAGGGACTGGAACTACAGCTGCAGTCCGCCGTGACTGCGGACCTGACGGTGTCGCTATCCGGCGCCTACGTCGACGCACACATTCCCCACTACGTATTGGCGCCAGGCGTGCTGCGGGATGTAGAGCCGGCGTTCACGCCGCACTCGAAGCTGGTCGGAACCCTGCGCTACGCATCACCACGGCGCATCGCGAACGGCCAGCTGGCGTTGGAGCTTGACGCAACGGCAAGCTCGAGCTTCTACCAGAACCTGCAGAACTACCGCGCGATGCGCAGCGGCAGCGCCGTACTGGGCAACGCTCGCGCAAGCTGGAGCCGGGCCACCGGCAGCAGTCACTGGCAGTTATCGCTGTACGTCAACAACCTCGCTGACGTACGCAACAAGACGACGGCTGTCGACCTGTCCAATCTGTGCGGCTGCAGCGAGCAGGCCTACGCGGATCCCCGTTGGATCGGTCTGCAGCTACGGATCGAGCACTAACCGGAATAACCACCCGGGGGAGTCGCAACGCGACTCCCCCGGGCTGCGCCTTATCGGCCGCTTACTTGGTGACGTCGAAGCCATTCGGGAAGTAGGCGTAGTTGAGGCAAGGCCCACCACTCTTCTCGCACAGGTTGTCGTGGCGCGAATTCGCCGGCCAATGCAGGTGGCCGCCGGCACCCAGCGCCTTGCCCTCGGCCTCTCCCGGACGGAACTCGTGGTAGTTGCCCTTGATCGAGACGAGGTAGGAGTCGGACGCGTGGGTATGCGGCCCTGCGCGGAAGCCCGGTGGCAGCAACGCCAGGAACGCAACCGGACCCTTCTTCTTCAGGTCGCCGAACAGCACCGCGACCTCGGGACCCTCGCCCGGCCATGCCTTGGGATCGAGCGCGACGAACTTCAGGTCGGCGGCGAGCGTCACACTGCCCATCGCAGCGGCCACGCTGGCGGGAGCGGCTTTGACCGTGGGCGCCGACTTAGCCGCTGCCTGCTGCGCATGAACCGGCATACCAACAGCGAGCAGCGCCGCAGCGACTGAACCGACTGTCCCGAGAATCTTAGACCGCGCCATAGAACATCCTTTGATTTACGAAATGCAGCTGAGTATTCAGCCATAGTCAATTAGGGAATACATGCTATAAGTGATAAATATACCAATCCTCGCAATCACATTCCAAACGGAATCTGGCGCGCAGCGGCGCAACGGCGATTGCGCCGACGGGTAACGACGCCGATTCCAAAGAGCGCTTGAGGGGGCGATGCCATGAACGGACAAGCCAAACGGCTCATTGACGCGATCATTGCCCAGCGGTCTGGCGGCAATCCGACGCTCATGATCACCACGCGCACCAAGATCATGCTCAAGGGCGTCAATCCCGAACGCTTCCTCACCTCGACGCCCGATGATCCGGTGATCATCAACAAACTCCGGCAGATCGGCCGGGACCTGGGCGTGAACGTTTAAACGCCCGAGCGGGCGGCAAGGGTCGTTATCACCATGAAATGTGCCACATCGCTGCTGACCACGGCCGAAGGCGCCGTCGCCGACATCCGCACGCAGATAGGTCCGGTCGACGGCAAATGGGTGATCTTCTTCGCCTCGTCGGACTATGACCCGCAGCTGGTGAGCGCGGCGATGCAACAGGCGTTCCCCACGGCGACCACCTGCGGCTGCACGACGGCAGGTGAAATTGCCCTCGGCCACATGACGAAGCACTCGCTGGTGGCGATGGTGGTCGGCGACGATCTCCTCGAGGATGTCGCTGTGCAGGTCGTGACCGGCATCGGCGCCGGGGTCGACCTGAGCGCGGCGGTCGCCGCTTTCGAGCAGAAGTTCGGCGAGCCCGCGTCAAAATGGCGACATGACCGCTATGTCGGCCTCGTGCTTATCGATGGGCTGAGCAAAGCCGAGGAACGGATCAACGATGCGATCGGCAACCTCACCGATGTGTCGTTCATCGGCGGCTCGGCCGGTGACGATCTGGCCTTCAAGGCCACCCATATCTTTGCCAACGGCGAGTCCTACGGCGATGCGGCGGTGCTGGTGTTGTTGAAGACGCGGCACGGCTTCGGCACGATCAAGACACAGAGCTTTAGAGCCACAGAGCGCGTCCTCGTGGCGACGCGAGTTGATGAGGCTGCGCGCGAGGTGCTGGAGTTTGACGGCCGCCCGGCCGCGCAGGTCTACGCCGAAGCAGTGGGCGCCCTCGACGGCGACATCGCGCCATTTTTCCAGAACCATCCGGTCGGCCTGATGCTCGACGGCGAACCGTACGTTCGCAGCCCGCAGCAACGCAAGGGCGACGCCATCGCCTTTTACTGCAACATCGCCGAAGGGATGGAATTGACAGTACTCGAGGGCACCTCGATCGTCGAGGATACCCGCGCGGCGATCGCCAAAGCGGAAACCGAGCTAGGCGGCATTGCCGGGATGATCAATTTCAATTGCATCCTGCGCACACTGGAGATCGAGCAGCGCGGCCTCACCGACGCTTACGGCGCACTCTTTGCTGATATTCCCACCGTGGGTTTCAGCACGTATGGGGAGTCCTTGATCGGCCACATCAACCAAACCGCGGCGATACTGGCGTTCAAGAGCCCGTAATGGCCACTCGAGGCGCGCGCATCCTTGCGCGTGCTGCACGAAGTTCCAGCTGACCGATCCCCTCGCCGCTTCAGGGCGCTGCAGGTTTTGCGCGCTGCCAAAGCATGTCATGATCGGTAATGATGACACTCCCCAAAGAACCACCACGCAGCCCTGACGCAGCACCCGCCCATGCCGGCGGATTACTGGCGCTCGGCTTCGGCGCCAACCTGCTCGACACGCTAGGCGTAGGCTCCTTTGCCACGACCTCCGTAGCCCTACGCTTGGGCAAACTCGTCGACGACACGCACATTCCTGGCACGCTGAACGTGGGACATGCGCTACCGACGATGCTCGAGGCAGCGCTGTTCCTCGCCATGGTGCCGGTGGATCTGCTGACCATGCTGTCGATGATCGCAGCCGGCGGCCTCGGCGCCTGGTTCGGCACGGGTCTGGTGATCGGCTTGCCGCGCCGAAAGATCCAGCGGGCGATGGCACTGGCATTACTCGTCACTGCCACCTTCATCGTCCTGCGCCAGCTACAGGTGTTCCCCAGCGGCGGCGATGCCATCGGTCTGTCGGGGGCCTCGCTGCTGGTGGGCATCGCTGCCAGCCTCGTGATCGGTTCACTGACCAGTCTGGGCATCGGCAACTACGCCCCCACCATGGCGGTCACCTACCTGCTGGGAATGAACCCGCGCGCGGTTTTCCCCATCATGGCAGCGTCCGCCGCTCTGATCCTGCCGACCGCGGCGATTCGGTTCTACAAGTCGGGACGATTCGATCGGCGCACGGCACTGAGCCTGACCGTCGGCGGCATTCCCGGCGTGCTGATCGCGTTTTTTGTCATCAAGGAACTGAACGTCGACCTGCTGCGTTGGCTGGTCGTGGCAGTGCTTTTCTATACCTCGGCGTTACTCTACCGCGCCTCTATCGCCACTTCGGAGTGACGGCATGAAAATCACCGGTCTACGGATCTTCCAGCTCGACCTGCCGCTGCACGAGGGCACTTACAAGTGGTCGGGCGGCAACTCGGTGTCGGTCTTCGACTCAACCGTCGTCGCCATCGACACCGACGACGGCCTGACCGGCTGGGGCGAGATCTGCCCACTCGGTGCGGCCTATCTGCCCGCCTACGCGCGTGGCGCGCGCGCGGGAATCCAGGAGCTCGCACCGCAGCTGATCGGCAGCAATCCGCTGGCGCTGGGCCAGATCAACGAGCAGATGGATATGGCCATGCGCGGCCATCCATACGTCAAGTCCGCCATCGACATGGCCTGCTGGGACCTGCTCGGCAAGGCGAGCGGACTGCCGGTAGCGACCCTGATGGGCGGCCACGTGGGCAGCGACTTCGCGCTCTACCGCGCCATCTCACAAGAGTCGCCGGCGAAGATGGCCAAGAAGATCGAGGGCTACCGCCGGCAGGGCTACCGCAAGTTCCAATTGAAGGTCGGCGGCGACCCCGACACCGACATCGCCCGTATCCGCGCCGCGGCGGACGTACTCAAGCGTGGCGACGTGCTGATCGCCGATGCGAACACCGGCTGGACGCAGCACGCGGCACTACGCGTCGCAGATGCGGTCCGCGATATTGACGTCTACATCGAGCAGCCCTGCACCAGCTACGCGCAGTGCCTCACGGTGCGGCGCCACACCAATCGGCCGTTCATCCTCGATGAGGTGGTCGACGGTATCGACATGGTGCTGCAGGGCGTCGCCGACCACGCCATGGACGTGGTGAACCTGAAGATTTCCAAGGTCGGGGGCCTGACCAAGGCGCGTCAGATTCGCGACCTGTGCGTGTCGCTGGGCATCGCGATGACGATCGAGGACACCTGGGGTGGCGATATCGTCACTGCGGCTATCGCGCACCTCGCGCACAGCACCCCGGAACGGTTCCTGTTTTCGGCCACCGACTTCAACTCGTACGTGACCGTGTCGTTCGCGGATGGCGCGCCCATCCGCAAGGGCGGACGTCTGTCCGCCTCGTCGCGACCTGGCCTTGGGGTAGAGCCAAAAATGCGCACGCTGGGGGCGCCGGTGTTCAGCCTCTGACGGGCAGCCTTGGGCCGCATTCATCGCCGAGGGTATGCCACCGGGTCTGCGTCCGCCGAGCGCCTACCCCGGTGCTGCGTGGTCCACAGACCGTCGCACGCCCACCCAGGCGTTGAACGCCATCGCAGGCTCCTCGCGCCCCACCCAGAGTGGTAGTGGCGCGAGGCAAGCACAGGCAACGCTAGGTCGCGACCTCAGATCGCGACGTAGCTGTTGCCGCGCAGCGATGCGGCAAAGCCGTCAAGCACGGCGTGCACAGGAGCCCACGTCGGCAGGGCCCGCATCGTCCCCATCCAGCGCCGCACGTTCGGATACGCGTCAAAGGTGCAGCCAATCAGATCGCCGACCGAAATCATCTCCGCGCCGAGGTAATCGGCAAGCGTGATCGAAGCCCCGCACAGGTAGGTCCGGTCCGGTCCGAGGATGCTCTCGTCCAGGACCTTGAGCCAGCGGTGCGACTTCTCAACACCCCACGCGATGGTTCCGGCCTGGCAGTCGGCATTGGGACGCACGTGGTGCGGGAAGACCTGCAAATACACAACGCCGTAGCCAAAGTCCCGGTAGAAGTTGGAATTGAACCAGTCCATCACCTCGTTGACGTGGGCCCGCGCGCGCAGCTCCTTCGGGTAGGCGGACGAGCCGACGGTGTCGGCCAGATACTTGAGAATCGCGGAGCTCTCGGTGAGCTTGAAGTCACCGTCCACCAGCATCGGCACCAGCTGATTCGGGTTGAGGGCCGCGTACGCCGGCTGAAGATGTTCGCCCGTCATCAGATCAACAATCACGCACTCAAGCGGGACGCCCTGATCGGCCGCGAACGATTGCACGATACGACCGGCAGTCGACCCGGGGTGTGTGTAAAGCTTCACGAAACTCTCCCTTGTGCGATTGGAAAAAATTTAAATTGATGCCGACAACATCGCGACTGCGGCGCCGAGCAGGCCGCCGCGGTTACTACGGATGATCCAACTCCAGCTCACGCGAACTCGCCGCCAGCAGCTCCCCAGAGCCACGCAGCCGCAGCCAGCCATACCAGCCAAGCCCAACGGCCAGGTAAAGGCCAAAATAGATAACAAACTTATCGGCAGGCGGCAGCGGTGTTGGATACACGGCGGCGATCACCGGCGGCAGCATGAACAACAGCGCGAGCAGCGCCAAAACCAGGCTTTTGACTGTCATCTGACCGCGCTGCGCCAGATACAGCGGTGCCGCGATCGCCACGAGCACGTACACCGTCAGAAAGCCGTAGGTGGCAATCGTACTCAGGTCATTAAACACACCCAACACGCCCCGCCCGTCGTAGAGCAAGGCTGCCGGCAGCAGAAACACCAGCACCGACACCAGCGTTAGCGCGTGATGCGGCGTGTCGTTCTGCGCATGGGATCCGGCCAGTCGGCTGTGAAAGACGCCATGCCGGCTCATTGCGAGCAGCACCCGGGCCGCGGCGTTAATGCTGGCCAAAGTGCAGGCGAAAAGGCTGATCACAGCCCCGACCGAGATCAGCACACCGAACAGCGGCAGACCGGCGTTCACCGCCAGGTCATTGAAAGGCGCCGCACTGTCCGCCAACGATCCACTGATGTGCTTGAAACCCAGCACCGCGATGTAGGCCGACATCATAAAGAAGAGACCGCTGATAAGCCCCGATAGCAGCACCGAGCGGGGAATGCTCTTGAGGGGATTGCGAGCTTCTTCACCGAGGGTGGTGGCGCTCTCGAAACCGACGTAACTGAAAATCGCCAGCACCAGACCGGCCTTGAGACCATGGAAATCCAGGCCCTGAAGGGTTATCTGCCGCGCGTCCAGCACCTCGCCACCCCGCAGCATGACGATCACGCCAAGCACCAGAATGAGCGCCATCGATACCAATTCGAGCAGCAGCATCAGGCGGGTCGATAGCCGCACATCGGTATAGGCGACCAACCACGCCACGAAGCAGCCGACAGCAAACAACAACAGCGGCGGCACCTGCCAGTGCAGGAGCGAGAACAGCAGCAGCGCGCAGTTAACGGCACCCGCCAGCACCGCAGCGGCGGTCAGGACGTAGGCGAGCAATAATGACCAGCCCGCCACGAAGCCCATATTTACGCCCAGACCGCGCGACACATACGAGTACAGCGAACCGGGCGTTGCGGAGTTGCGGGCAAACTGGTTGATGTTCGCCCCCACCAGCATGATGCCGATCGTCGCGAACAGGTAAGCAAGCCACGTGCCCGTCCCGGCCGAGGCAAATACCAACGGCACGATGACGACCGGCGTCAGCGTCGGTGAAATATTCGCCACCGACTGCGCGAGGATCTCTGGGAAGCGCAGACAGGTTGATTTGAGTCCGTAACGACCCTTGGAAGATTCGATCAAGAACAACTCCCGTCAATGAACTGTAGTCACGCGCCAGTGGCGCCGGCAGACACAACGCGGCGGCTATAGAGCCGCCCCGCAACTTGGCGCAGGCAACGCATGCAGTCTCGCCCGCGATCCACGCGGCACCGGTGCCACGGAGCCGGGGGTTCAACCGCCCTGCAGTCAGCGCCAGCGGGGGTCGTGCCGAGCCCGCAGAGCGCGCAGCCGATTTGAGCAGAATAACTTGCCGAAATGATAAATAAGATAGAAACAGCAGCGGGCAACCCTACACGACGCTCGGCGCAGATGCTTGCCGAGGTCGAGGCCCGCAGACCTGCCCTGTACGCAAGCTGTTCAGATGAAGGGCCGTCGCGTCCCAGGCATCACCGGGGGATGGGGCCGCAGATCCCTGCCCCCTCCCGGAATCCGCCCTGCCTCACGCCGGCGTGGGAAAGCCGGGCACACGCCGACCCAACCCGTCGCTTTAGCCGAAGCTCCCTCACCTCTCGAACTCAAAGCAGACTGGACTGCGCCGGAGGCGCCCGCGCCCCGAGCGGCCGCTCGGGCTGATGCTGCTCCGGGGCCAAGCGCTCCAGGTGCGCGAGGATCTTCGCGATGACCTGCGGTTCCTCGATGCTGGGAACGGAAGTTTTCAAGCTACTTGTCGCATTTGTGGTTTGACTGCGGTTCGTTCTACGATTTGATTATCTGATTTGGAGTTCTCCGTTTTGTCAGCATTCTCGGGATTGAGGTGGACGACGG
>CAIYLH010000124.1 GCA_903927005.1 uncultured Pseudomonadota bacterium | reverse complement strand
GGCCATCCGCCAATCATGCCAAACTTCTGCGTCCCTGCCTCAGGCATCCTATGCCGTATAAACAAGGCTTTCAGCACCGCAAAGCCTCAGCTTTTACCCACACGAAATCACGAAGAGCCGATCTTTTGTCTTATGCCGTCGCCATTTCCCTGCTGCCGGTAGCGCGCCACAAGTGCGCCCGCCGCCGAAACGGCGAGGTCACTCCCAAGGCGATCCACAAATGGTATCACCCGTTACCGCCCACCCTACTGACGCTGGCAAGGCAATCGCAGCGAGCGAATGACTGACTGCCGGGCGTGCAGCGCAGATGACAGTATTGGAAAAAGTTGCCTCAGAGCATTGCATGTAACCAAACCGCAATGGTGCAATAGGTAATATCTGCAAGCGGCTAGTGTTGTAAAAACGCCGCACGAAATTATAGGGGACCAAGTCAGTGTCACAAACGCTTGGGGCGACAGCGCCGTGAGCCGCACGACGTGAATCCTAAAGTGAGTTCGCATGGCGCATCAACTAAAGACGCGCCATGCCGCTGCAAGACGAACGCTCGTGGCCAGTTGCCGCGAGCCAGCCTGTCCGGTTTGTTGCCTGATTGAATGTTCGAACCACCGCCCTCGGGGAGACCTGCTCTTGAAAACCAATCCGAAACTTGCCTACGCCATCATGGCGGCTCTCGCCGCGCCTGCCGGCGCCGCCCTTGCCGCCGATGCCACCAACTCGTTCGGCATCGAAGAGATCGTTGTCACCGCCCAGCGCCGCAGTGAATCGCTCCAGAACGTGCCCATCACGATCCAGGCGATCAGCAGCGACTCGCTGAGCAAGCTCAACATCTCCACGTTCGACGACGTGATCAAGATGCTGCCGAACGTCACCTTCGGCACCAACGGCCCCGGTCAGGGCAACATCTTCATGCGCGGCCTGTCGGCCGGCTTTGCCGGCGGCCAGTCCTCCGCCTCGATCGCGCCGTTCCCGAACGTCGCGACCTACCTTGATGACCAGTCGCTGACCTTCCCGGCCCGCAACCTCGATGTCTACATGGTGGACATGGAGCGCGTCGAAGTGCTGGAAGGCCCGCAGGGCACGCTGTTCGGCGGTGGCGCCGAGGCCGGCGCGATCCGCTACATCACCAACAAGCCCAAGCTGAACGTCACCGAAGGCCGCGCTGAAGCCGGCTACGGCACCACCGCGCACGGCGACGCGAACACCAGCCTGACTGCCGTCCTGAACCTGCCGCTGATCACCGACAAGCTCGCGGTGCGCGGCGTGTTCTACAACGACCATCGTGGCGGCTACATCGACAACGTCGGCACGACGTTCACCCGCAACCCGGCCGTCGATACCGGCCCGAACGCGTACAGCTCGTCGTACCCGGCGCATCTGGACACGTACAACAACTACGGCATCGCCAAGCGCGCGCAGAACCCGGTCAGCTACCAGGGCATGCGCCTGTCGGCGCTGTACCAGATCAATGACGACTGGAGCGCGCTGATCCAGCAGAGCTACCAGAACATGGATGCCGAAGGCATCAGTGCGCAGATGCCGATTGGCATCGGCCTCACGAACCTGCAGCCGCTGGAAGAGACCTCGTTCATGCCGGCGTGGAACAAGGACAAGGCCACCAGCACGGCCTGGACCCTGAACGGCAAGTTCGGTGACCTCAAGGCGGTCTACACCGGCTCGTACATGAGCCGTCACGTCGACCAGAACATGGACTACACGAACTACGCCCGTACACCGGGTGGGTTCTATTACTCCTGCGTCGGTGGCGGCGGCTCGAACTTTGGCGGCTCGGGTCCTGCGGCCTGCTATTCGCCGATCATGGGCTGGCACGACACGATCCAAAGCACGCACCAGAGCCACGAGTTCCGCCTCAGCACGCCGGACGACTGGCGCCTGCGCGGCCTCATCGGCGCGTTCTGGGAAGACTTCCAGATCAAGGACAGCATGGATTTCATGCAGAAGGGCATCCCTTCCTGCACACCTGCAAACCTGATGGCGGCGCTGGATGGTGGACCGCTCTGCCTGGCCAACGTGACGCCGGTCAACGCGGCCATCAACCCCAACACCCGCAACGACTCGGTCAACTTCGGCGAAGACCTGCAGCGCGGCTACAAGCAGACCGCAGTGTTCGCCTCCCTCGACTACGACATCATCCCGAAGGTGCTGACCGCGACGGTTGGCGCGCGTTACTACAAGTACACGGAAAACGAGGTCGGTTCGCAATACAGCACGGGCGGCGGTTGCGTCAACGTCCCGAACGGCGACTGCTTGGCCACGCCGATCGGTGGCGGCCTCGATCCGAATCCGGTCACGGGTGTGCGCGACTCGGAACTGCACACCGCGAAGTACACCGGCGTGAAGAGTCGCGCCAACATCACCTGGCACCCGACCGACGACACGATGGTCTACTACACGTTCTCGCAGGGCTACCGCCCGGGCGCGTTCAACCGCACCACCAAGGGCGTGACCAAGATCTGGGTCGACGCCGGCGGCGCTGCCCTGGCGAACGGCGTGCTGGCGAGCACCGTCACCGGCGCCAGCCAGGTAAAGCAGTACGTGAAGCCGCTCAGCTATTCGCCTGACACGCTGGTCAACAACGAGGTCGGCTTCAAGACCGAGTTCCTGAGCCACCGCCTGCAGATCAACGGCTCGCTCTACCAGATGGACTGGAAGGACGTGCAGACGCTGATCTACAACCCGCCGGTGTTCGGCAACACGACCTTCGGCGTCAACGGCGGCACGTACCGCGTGAAGGGCCTCGAGCTGCAGATCACCGCCCGGGTCACCGAGGGCCTGACGCTGATGGCCTCGATGTCTGACAACGATGCGAAGCAGTCCTCGTCGCCGTGCATCCGTTCGTCCGGCGTGACCCTCTATACCCCAGGCAACCCGACGCCGGCCGGCCAGTGCATCAACCAGGTGCGCATCGGCGGGACGAACGTCGCGACCCCGGACCCGCTGGGCTCGGTTGGCGACACGCCTGCGTTCTCGCCGAAGATCCAGTTCAACCTGCGTGCGCGCTACGACTGGACCTCGGGCGACTACAAGGCGTTCGCGATGGCCGGCATGAACCACGTCGACTCGATGAACAACACCCCGAGCAGCTTCCCGTCGGGCGAAGGTATTCTCATCCCGACGACCACGTGGCTGCGCTACACCATGCCGTCCTACAACACCTACGATGCGACATTCGGCGTATCGAAGGATGCGTGGGACGTACAGGTGTACGGGCAGAACCTCTCGAACGAGAACGCAAGCACGTTCACGAGTTCGGGTCAGTTCATCAAGGCCGAAGTGCCCCTTCGTCCGCGCGTCCTGGGCATCAAGATCGGCATGAAGTTCTAAATTCATGTCACGCACCGCGACCGGTCACGGTCGCGGTTGCGGTACACTCAAAGGGCGGACAGCAATGTCCGCCCTTTCTTTTTGTGGGTGATTTCATGACTGAGACGAGGCAGCCGGAGGCGTCGGTCGGCGCCGAAATCGAAGTGCAGCGCATCCGCAGCCTGCTCAAGGAGCAGCGCTTTGCGGAGGCAATCAGCGCCGCAACCTCACTGCGCAAGGCGTACCCGGAGAACCGGGATGTCCTATATCTGCTTGCCCTTGGGCAGCGACAGAACCGCCAGATCGCCGACGCGCTGGCGACGCTGGCAGACATGGAACGCTATCACCCCAACGCGAGCGTTCTCTATCAGGAGCGCGGCCACTGCCACGTCGCGCTCAAGGACGCCCAGCACGCCATTGAGGCGTACGAGCAGGCGATCCGCATCAACCCCGCCCTGCCTGCCACCTGGGGCATGCTGGAAGGCCTGTATAAGATGATCGGCCAGCAGGAGCACCGCGAGGCCGCCGCCGCGCACGTGCAGAAGCTGAAGTCGATGCCGCCCGACGTGCTCAGCGCGACCGGCCTGTTCTGCGAAGGCGACCTCGTCGGCGCCGAAAATCTGATCCGCGCATTCCTGCTCAGCCATGGCGACCACGTCGAGGCAATGCGCCTGCTGGCCCGCATCGGCGTCGCGCGCGAAATCCTCGACGATGCTGAAATCCTGTTGTCCGCAGCGCTGGAGATGGCGCCGAACTACATCGAACTGCGGCGCGACTACGCCTGCGTGCTGCTCGACCGCCACAAGCACGTCGACTGCCTCAAGCAACTCAACCTGCTGCTGGCTAAGGACCCGACCAACATCGACTACCGGACCTTGCAGGCCACCGCGACGGTCGGCCTGGGTGACCATGAGGCCGGCGTCATCGGCTTCAGCGCAGTGCTGGCAGACACGGACCCTCGTTCACGCGCCGCGGCCGACCTGCATCTGTCGATCGCGCACTCGCTCAAGACGCTCGGCCGGCGTCCTGAGGCTGTCGTCGCCTACAAGAAGGCGATCGAGGTCCGCCCCAACTTCGGCGACGCGTACTGGAGCCTTGCGAACCTCAAGACGTACCAGTTCTCCGTCGAGGAGATCGCCCAGCTGGCGGCCGCCGAGGCAGATCCGGCCATCGCCGCTATCGATCGCTATCACCTGTGCTTCGCACTGGGCAAGGCGCACGAGGACCGCAAGGCCTACGAGACGTCGTTCCACTACTACGAGCGTGGCAACGCGCTCAAACGCGCCGAGAGCCGCTACCGGCCGGATCTGCTGGAGCAGAACACCGCGCTGCAGATGGCAACCTGCACGCGCGAGTTCTTCGCGGCCCGCGCGGGCTGGGGAGCGACGAGCAACGAGCCTATCTTCATCCTGGGACTGCCGCGCGCAGGCTCCACGCTGCTCGAGCAGATCCTCGCCTCGCATTCCCAGGTGGAAGGCACGCAGGAACTGGCCAACATACCGCGCGCTGCGCTGGACCTGCAGGGCTACAACCCCGACTACAGCAATCCGCGCTACCCGGCGTGTCTGGCGAAGATGTCGGCAGACGAATTCCTGGCGCTGGGCGAGAAGTTCCTTACCGATACGCAGATCTACCGCACCGGCAAAGTGTTCTTCATCGACAAGATGCCGAACAACTTCCGCCACATCGGCCTGATCCACCTGATGCTGCCCAATGCCAAGATCATCGACGCCAGGCGCGAGCCGATGGCCTGCTGCTTCGGCAACCTCAAGCAGCTGTTCGCCCGCGGTCAGGAGTTCTGCTACAGCGTCGACGACATCGCCCGTTACTACCGCACGTATCTGGAACTGATGACGCACTGGAGCGAGGCGCTGCCGGGCCGCATCCTGCGCGTGCATCACGAAGACGTGGTGGACGACCTGGAAGGCAGCGTGCGCCGAATCCTCGACTACTGCGGGCTACCGTTCGAGCAGGGCTGCGTCGAGTTCCACAAGACGGAGCGCAGCATCCGCACGGCGAGCTCCGAGCAGGTTCGTCAGCCCATCTATCGCGAGGGGATGGACCTGTGGCGGCACTACGAGCCGTGGCTCGGCCCGCTGCGCGAGGCGCTCGGCGATGCGCTCGAGCGCTACCGCGACTAGCCGTTCAGCTCGGCGAGCACCTCAGCGACCGCGTCGACGGCACCCTGGATGCCACGCGCTCCCATCTGGCCCATGCAGCCGACACGGAACGTCTCCTGCGTCGTCAGCTTGCCCGGATACAGGATGTAGCCGCGCGCCTTGACCGCGTCGTAGAAGCTCTTGAACGCGTACTTCGGCGTTGCCGGCGCATGAAAGGTGACGATGATCGGTGCCTGGATCTCAGGCGCAAGGAAGCTCTTCAGCCCCAGCTTCGCCATGCCATCGATCAGCGTACGGCAACTGGCCGCATAGCGGCCGCCACGGGCCACACGCCCCCCCTCGGCGAGGAACTGCTCGATCGCGGTATCGAATGCCGCCACGACATGGGTCGGCGGCGTGTAACGCCACTGGGTGGTCTTCTGCATGTAGACCCACTGGTCGTGCAGGTCGAGCGCCAGCGAGTGGCAGTTACCCTCCGCACGCTGCAGCGACTCACGCCGCGCAATCACAAAACCCATGCCCGGCGGCCCCTCCAGGCACTTGCCGGAGGCAGCGATCACGGCCTCGAACGGCATCGTGCGAGCGTCTATCTCCAGCGCACCGAAGGAACTCATCGCGTCAATGATCAGGCTGCGGCCATGCCGCGCGACCACCGCCGCGATGGCCGCCAACGGGTTGAGGATGCCGGCACTGGTCTCGCAGTGGACGAGCGCGACGTGGGTAATCGCGGGGTTGCCGATGAGTGCTCGCTCGACGTCGTCGGCCTTTACCGCCGCGTCCTCGGGGTAGTCGATCGTACTGACGCTGCGGCCGAGGATCCGGCAGATGCGGGCGATGCGCTGGCAATAGGCACCGTTCTGCGGCACCAGCACGTGCCCTGCACGCGGCACCAGCGTGCCCAGCGCCGCCTCGACTGAGAACGTGCCGCTGCCCTGCATCGGCACGCACTCATGCGTGGCGCTCGCGTGTACCACCTCGAGCAGGCGCTCGCGGATGCGGGCGGTGATGCGGTTGAAGTCGGCGTCCCACGAACCCCAGTCGCGCAGCATGCTCTGCTTGGTGGCGAGGGCGATCGTCAGCGGACCGGGTGTCAGCAGAATCGGGGCGGTCATAGGCGTACTCGCGGCTGGGGCCTCAACACGGACGGCGTCCTGGCCGGGCACCGCCCCCCTGCGGCCGGGGCCGGTGGGGCGCGATCCTGCGACCTGGAACACCGCGGATACTGTAAGCTCTGGCGGGCGTACTGTCATCTGTTGACACTTAAGCCTCCGTGCTGGGCTCAAGTCAGCGGCGGGCGGACCCATCCACGGAGGCTTCGCACCTAAATGAACGCACCCACCCCGCTGCAGTTCCTGCAGGCGAACTCCCTGCCCTCCGTAGTGCAGGCGGAGATCGAGCAGATGATCCTCGGCGGCGCTCTCGCCCCCGGACAGCGTATCAACGAAGCCGCCCTCGCCAGCCGTTTCGGCACCAGCCGTGGCCCGGTTCGCGAGGCGCTGCGGGCGCTCGAGGAATGTGGGCTGGTGCGGGCTGAACGCAACCGCGGCGTGTTCGTCCGCGAGGTGTCGGTCACCGAGGCTGACGAGGTCTACGACCTGCGCGAGGTGCTGGACGAGTTGATCGGCCGACGGCTCGCTGAGCGGATCACGCCGGAACAGCTCGAACAGCTACGCAGCCTGATCGCGGCGATGGATGCCGCGACCGCGGCCGCTGACGTCAGTCGTTACCATCAGCTCAACCTCGAGTTCCACGACACGCTGGTCGCGTTCGTCGGCAACACGCACCTGTCGGCCACCTACCGGCGGCTCACCAAGGAGCTGCTGCTGTTCCGCCTCCACGGGCTGCAGCAAGGCGGCGGCTTTGCCGTCTCCAACGCCGAGCACAAGGCGATCTTTGCGGCCATCGCCTCCCGCGACGGGGAGCGCGCCGGCCGCGTGCTGCGCGAGCATGCCATCGACAGCCGCGCACGCATGCACAAGGCCGTTGCCCTGGCCCGCCAGACCAGTCGCTGATTCAGGATCCGCGCGTTGAACCGCGTTTTTGTCAACTGTCGACAATTATTCGAGCGCATAGTCTAATAGACCCTTCCCCGCCCGGCGCGACGGCGCCACCCCTGCGACCCCTGCTTCCTGCGACGAGGTCCTGATGAAACAGATCGAAGTAAACGGCCGTAGCTACCGCCTGCCGACGCAACCCGCGGTGGTCGTCTGCGTGGACGGCTGTGAGCCGGACTACATCGCCCAGGCCGTGGCTGGCGGCCACATGCCGTGGATGAAATCGGTACTGGCCGACGGCGCCGCGGTCATCGCCGACTGCGTGGTGCCGACCTTCACCAACCCGAACAACCTGTCGATCGTCACCGGCGTGCCGCCGTCGGTGCATGGCATCTGTGGCAACTACCTCTACGACGTTGCCAACGACGTGGAAGTCATGATGAACGACCCCAAGTGGCTGCGCGCCCCCACCCTGCTGGCCGCGCTCGCCGAAGCCGGCTGCCAGGTCGCGGTCATCACCGCCAAGGACAAACTCAGGAAGCTGCTCGGCCACGGCATGCGCGGCATCTGTTTCTCATCGGAGAAGTCGGACCAGACCACCCTGGCCGAACACGGCATCGAAGGCGTCAACGCGCTGGTCGGCCTGCCGGTGCCGGACGTGTACAGCGCCGCGCTGTCGGAGTTCGTGTTCGCGGCCGGCGTGAAGCTGATGCAGACCCGTCGCCCGGATGTCATGTATCTGTCGACGACCGACTACGTGCAGCACAAGCGCGCGCCGGGCGCTGATGAAGCCAACGACTTCTACCGGATGATGGACGGCTACCTCGCCCAACTCGACGCGCTGGGCTGCGCGATCGCCGTCACTGCCGACCACGGCATGAACGCGAAGACCAGGCTCGATGCCAGCCCCGACGTGATCTACCTGCAGGACCTGCTCGACGGCTGGCTCGGCGCCGCACGCGCGCGCGTCATCCTGCCGATCACCGATCCTTACGTCGTCCACCACGGGGCGCTGGGCTCCTACGCGACGATCTACCTGCCTGCCGATGCAGATTCCACTGCGCTTGCCGCACGACTCGGCGCGGTTCGTGGCATCGAATCGGTGCTCTGCCGCAGCGAGGCGGCGGAACGATTCGAACTGCCGCCGGACCGCATCGGCGACCTGGTGGTGACCTCCATCCGCTCGGTCGTACTTGGCACCGCGCGGGCGCGCCACGACCTGTCCGGCCTGGACGTGCCGCTGCGCTCCCATGGCGGAGTCACCGAGCAGCGCGTGCCGCTGGTGATGAACCGACCAATCGCGGAGCTCGACACCACCCGCCGCTGGCGGAACTTCGACGCTTTTGACTGGGTGCTCAACCATGCCAACTGAGATCACGCGTTTCGACAGCCTGCGCATCGGCGCCGCCCGCGTGGCGACCACGCGCCTCGCAGAAGTCCACAACCCGTACAGCGGCGGCCTCGCCGGCACCGTGCCGATGGCAAGCGTCGAGGATGTTCGTCACGCGATCGAGGTCGCGCACGCCTACAAGCCGACCCTGACGCGCTACGAGCGTTACCATGTCTGTTACCGGGCGGCGGAGCTGATCCGCACGCGGACCACGGAACTGTCCGACCTGATCACCGCCGAGAGCGGCCTGAGCAAGAAGGACTCGGTGTACGAGGTGGGTCGCGCCTGCGACGTATTCCTGTTCGCCGGCAACGCTGCGCTGCAGGACGACGGCCAGATCTTCTCGTGCGACCTCACCGCGCACGGCAAGAAGCGCAAGGTCTACACCATGCGCGAGCCGCTGCAGGGCGTGATCACGGCGATCACGCCGTTCAACCATCCGTTGAATCAGGTCGCACACAAGATCGCGCCCTCGATCGCGACCAACAACCGGATGATCCTCAAGCCTTCGGAGAAGACGCCGCTGACGGCGATGCTGCTCGCCGACATCCTAGTCGAGGCCGGACTGCCGCCAGAGATGTTCTGCGTGCTGACGGGCGACCCGCGCGAGATCTGCGACGAGATGCTCACCCATCCACTGGTCGACGTCGTGACGTTCACCGGCGGCGTGCCGATTGGCAAGTACATCGCAGCCAAGGCCGTCTACAAGCGCCAGGTACTCGAACTTGGCGGCAACGATCCCTTGATCGTGATGGAGGACGCCGACGTCGAGGAAGCCGCGACCCTCGCCGTCGCCGGCTCCTACAAGAACTCCGGCCAGCGCTGCACGGCGGTCAAGCGCATGCTCGTGCACGAAGCGGTCGCGGATCGCTTTGTCGAGTTGCTGCTCGAGAAGAGCCGCAAGGTCATCTGCGGCAACCCCATGGACCCGCATACCGACATGGGCACCGTGATCGACGAGGCGGCCGCCCGCTCGTTCGAGGACAAGGTCAACGACGCGATCAACCGCGGCGCCCGCCTGCTGCTGGGCAACGAACGGCACGGCGCGCTGTACTCGCCCACCGTGCTGGACCGCGTGACGCCGGACATGCCCGTGGTCAAGACCGAGACCTTCGGGCCGGTCTCGCCGGTGATCCGCTTCGGCTCGATCGAGGAAGCCATCCGCATCTCGAACTCGACCGACTACGGCCTGTCGTCAGCGATCTGCACCAATCGCCTGGACTACATCACCCGTTTCGTCACCGAACTGAATGTCGGCAGCGTCAACGTGCGCGAGGTCCCCGGTTACCGCCTCGAACTGACGCCGTTTGGCGGCATCAAGGACTCCGGCACTGGCATCAAGGAAGGCGTCCAGGAAGCGATGAAGAGCTTCACCAACGTCAAGACCTACTCGATGCCCTGGTAAGCGCGAGCCCTCCCCCTGCCGACGGCCACTGGCCGCCGGCAGTCGCCCCCCGCGCGGTGTCCAGCGGCGCGGATTTCGGCCACAATGCCGGCCTGTGCCGAGCTTTCCGGGGAAAATCCACGTGAGTCACGCTGCCATCACCGGCTGGGGCAAGTGCCTGCCGCCGTCGGTCCTGACCAATCAGGACCTTGCCACCTTCCTGCCTACCGATGACGAGTGGATCACCTCGCGTACCGGCATGAAGGAACGGCGCATCTCGCACGTGCCGGGAATCGAACTTGCGATCGTGGCGGCGCAGCGCGCCATCGCCTGCGCAGGCCTCAAGGGCGAGGATATCGACCTTGTCATCTACGGCAGCTGCAGCAACGACGAGACCGTCCCCAACAGCGCCTCTGGCGTGCAGCAACGCATCGGCGCGACACACGCCGCGGCGTTCGACGTCAACACCGCCTGCACCAGCTTCATGTACGGCCTGTCGATCGGCACCGCGATGATTCGCACTGGCGTGGTACGCAACGCCGTCGTCATCGGGGTGGAACTGATCTCGCAGTACATGGACTGGGACAATCGCAACGTGGCGGTGCTGTTCGGTGATGGCGCGGCGGCGGTGGTCTTGCAGCACTCCGACGACGAACTCGGCGTGCTGGCCGAGAAGCTGCAATGCTACGCGGATTCTCGCCATATCCTGCGCGTGCGCGGCATGGGCACGATGTACGCCAACCTCGGCACGGAGTACGGCCAGACGAGCTGGGACTTCGACGGCCAGGAGATCTTCCGCAAGGCCGTGCAGGGCATGAGCGAGGCCAGCCTTGATGTGATGCGCCGGGTCGGCGTGACCATGGACGACATCGCGCTGGTGGTCCCGCATCAGGCGAACCTGCGCATCATTGACGCGGTGGCCAAGCGCGCCGGGGCCAGCGCTGACAAGGTGTTTCTGACCGTGCAGAAGTACGGCAACATGAGCTCTGCGACCGCGCCCGTGGCGCTGGTCGAGGCCGTGGAAACCGGCCGGGTGGCAGCAGGCAGTCTCGTGCTGATGCCGGCCTTTGGTGGTGGACTGACCCTGTCCTCCCACCTGCTGCGCTGGGGACCGCGGGTGACGCCGCTGGCGGACTGCGCGGTAGAGCTACCGCCCTCGCCAAAGACTGCGCTGGAGATCGTCAACGACATCCGCGCTCAGAAAAAGCTCGGTGAGGAAGGCGCCAAGCGCTTTGCAGCGCTGACCTTCGCCGAAAACCGCGGCAGCTGAACTCTGACGCCCCCCCGCCGCCGTCCGCTAACGACGGCCTGACCGCCGCGCCCTGAGCGGTCGCAAACAAGAATTCTCGCGAGGAACTGCATCTTGATGACCCGGCAGATCAACGAACAGGCGCGCAGCGTCGACGTGGTACTCGAAACCGACGTGCTGGTGGTCGGCAGCGGCCCGGGCGGCCTCGCCGCCGCCCTCGCCTCCGCCCGCGCCGGCGCCCGCACGGCGCTGCTGGAGCGCAATGGCTGTTTCGGCGGCAATATCACCCAGGTCGGCGTCGAGGGCTTCGCCTGGTACCGCCATGAGCAGACCATCGACTGCCAGGGCATCGGCATAGAGCTCGAGACCCGCGCCAAAGAGATGGGCGCTGCGATGCCGGAGCCGCAGTCGCTCAGTCACGCGCTCGACGCGGAGATGTTCAAGTGGGTGGCGGACGTGCTGGTGCAGGAAGCGGGCATCACGCCGCTGCTGCACCGACTGTGCGTCGCGCCGATCATGGTCGACGGCGAGCTCTGCGGCGTGATCACCGAGAGCAAGGCGGGCCGCGAGGCGATCCTGGCGCGGCGAGTCATCGATGCGACCGGCGACGCGGACATCGCCTTCAGGGCCGGAGCGCCTACCCACAAGACCCCCAAAGAAAAGATGATGTCGGTATCGGTGATGTTCTCGATGTCCGGCGTCAACAAGGGCCGCTTCATCGAGGCGATCAAGGCCGACCCGCAGACCTACGCCGACTGGTCCGGCAACGGCGAGTGGAACTACGAGACGACCGGCAAGGAGGACAAGCTGTTCTCGCCGTTCCTGCGCAAGCCGTTCAAGAAGGCGCTCGAGGCGGGACTCATCCCCCCCCACCTGCACACGATCGCCGGCACCTGGGGCAGCGTCACCGACCAGGGTGACCTGACCTACCTGAACCTCGTGCACGTCCCCGAGATAGACGGCACCGACCCCAATGACCTCACCATCGGCGAAATGCGCGGCCGCCGCGAGGCGATCTACGCGCTCGAGGCGCTGCGCAAGTTCATGCCCGGCTGCGAGGACGCCAAGCTGCGCAACTTCGGCATGACGCTGGGCATTCGCGACACGCGCAAGATCGACGCGCTGTACAACCTTACCGGCGACGACGTCCGCGGCGAAGCCCGCTTCGATGATGCGATCGGCATCTTCCCGGAGTTCGTCGACGGCTACGGCGTGCTGATCCTGCCGACCACCGGCCGTTACTGGCATGTGCCGTACCGCTCGCTCATCCCCAAGGGCATCGGCAACCTGCTGGTCGCCGGCCGCTCTATCGGCGGCGACATGATCTCGCATGCGTCGGCGCGCAACATGATGTGCTGCGCCGTCGGCGGCCAGGGCGCTGGCGTCGCGGCGGCGATCTCGATCCAGCGCGACGAACCCTTCGACCGACTCAACATCGGCGCCGTCCAGACTGAACTTGCGCGCCAGGGCGCGAGATTCCGATGAGCGGCGGCGCGCCGGGCGCGGGCCTGCACGACGTACCGCTGTCACCGCTGCGCTGGTGGGTGCTGGCAATGTGTGCGCTGGCGATCTTCTCCAGCTACTACGAGTCCGACGTCATCGCACCGATCGCGGACCTGCTGCTGCGCACGCACGGGCTGACGCAACTGCAGATCGGCGACCTGAACGCGGCCATGAGCCTGCCGAACATCCCGCTCGCCATCCTCAACGGCTATCTGGTCGACCGCTACGGCGCCGCCCGCGTCGCTCTGTGGGCAGCGGCCATCGGCTTCGTGGGCGCTGTGATGACTGCCATCGGCACGCCCTATGGGCTGATGTGGGCGGGACGGTTCGTGTTCGGCATCAGCGAGGGCGCCATTTTCATCGCACTGATCGCTGGCCTTGCGAACTGGTTTCCGCGCAGCGGCATCGCGCTTGCGACCGCGCTGATGCTCAGCCTTGCGCGGGTTGGCTCGTATTCGGCGGACATGTCGCCAACGCTCGCAAAGTCTCTCTACGAGGGCGGCTGGCAGCCGCCGTTGTGGCTGGGAGCTGCCATTTGCGGAGTCGGGCTGGTCGCAGCGCTCGCCTACCGCCTCGTCGACGCGCGGCGCGCTACCCCAGTCGCCGCGGCGTCGACCCACCAGCCGTTCGCCTGGCGCGACGTCTGGTCCTTCGACGTGTCGTTCTGGACCATTCTTGGGGTGCACGTGCTGTATGCGGCGGTGTTCTTCCCGTTCCGCCAGACCTACGCGATCGAATACCTGCAGCACGCCAAGGGCCTGTCGAATGCGGTGGCCGGCCAGGTCAACTCCGGCGTGTTTGCCGCCGCAGTGTTCGCCACCCCGGTGTTCGGCCTGCTGGCCGACCGGATCGGCCACCGCGCGCTGCTGCTATGCATTGGCACGGTGCTGCTGCCGATCACCTTCGTCGTGCTGGGGCTCACCGAGCTCAGCCCGTGGGTCTCGACGATCCTGATGGGCATCAGCTGGGCGCTGGTGCCGGCGGTGATCTGGCCGGCCACGACCCTGATCGTGGAGCCACGGCGGCTCGGCACTGCGCTCGGGGTGATCATCATGCTGCAGTCGCTCGGCCTGTGGAGTTCGAACCGCTTCGCCGGCTGGCTCGCGGATCTGGCCGGCGCGGGGCCTGCCAACCCGGCCGGCTACGGCACGATGCTGTGGTTCTTCGGCCTGCTGAGCCTGACGGCGCTGACCTCCGCGCTGCTGTTGTGGCAGCGCGAGCGCGGCCCGCTGGGCCATGGCCTGGAGCAGGCCGGTACCGAACGGCGCAAGCCGCTGCCAGCGGCTAGCGCGACCTGACGCGTCCCGGCGTCGCGCGCCTAGCCCGGCGGGGCCGGGCGCGTGTGCCGGTAGAAATAGGCGGCTGACCCCAGCACCAGCAGCGCGCCCAGCACCGCGGTCGCGTAGGTGCTCAGCATGTAGACCTGCAGCCAGTTCAGCGACACCATCCCGAAGTTACGCCATAGCAGCAGGCCGCAGCTGCCGAAGTAGCCGGCGGCGTCCGCCACGTAGATCAGGAACCCCGCCGTCCCCACCGTGCCGCCCACGGCAATCATGCGGTCGAACAGCATTGCGTTGAACGGCGTGTAGGCCATGTACAGCCCTGCCCCGCTGAGGATCATCCAGGGCACCGGCCCGATCCAGCCGGCCTGAAACGCCAGCGTCGAGCCGCCCAACAGCGCAAGCCCGACGACGATCACGCCGTGGATCACCATCAGCGCACGGCGGTTGTCGCGCACCGCGATGATCAAGCCCAGCACCAGCAGCGCAAAGCCCGCCACCGGCACCTCACTGGCGGTGAAGATCGCCGCGCCGTCACCGCGGCCCAGCGCGAGCCAGAGCTCCGCGGCGAAGTTGTCGCGAAAGTCACGCAGCGCGGTGGTCAGCACATAGGCGGCCACCAGCAGCACGATGCCGAGCCCGTACTGCGTGAGGAACTTGCGTCGCGCCGCCCCATCCATCGGCTCGCGCCGTACGCGCGCCGCCTCGTCTGCCGCGCTCGGCGGCGGCAGTTGCGCCAGCGCCCAGACCGACAGCCCTAGCACCGGCAGGAACAGCGCGCCGGCCGCGGCCGGCATCCAGAAGGGACTGACGTGAAAGGTCGAGATCAGCAGCTTGCCGACTGTCTTCACGACGCCCGACGAGACAATGAAGCTCGCGCAGACGATCGCGCCGAGCACCTCGGAGGTGCGGCGGCCCTCCATGAATCCGAACACGAGCCCCCAGGTCATGCCCAGCATCAGCCCGTTGAGAAACATCGCCCCGACGTTCCAGGGCGCCGGGATCAGGCCGAACAGGATCAGCGTCGCCCAGGCACCGAGTACCAGCACCAGGATCGCGAGCGGCCGGCGCGCGGGCGGCAGCTCGGAGATCACCTTGACGCCGATCAGCTTGGCCAGCGCATAGCCCAGTACCTGAGCGAGCACCAGCGCGATCTTGTAGTCGAGGCGGAAGTCCCAACCCGGCACGGCGATGAAAGTCGCGGCCGAGAACGGCTTGCGAAAGGCATACACCGAGAAGTACGCCGCAAAGCCGGCCAGACCAGCAAACGCCGTGAACACGATCGGATTGGCGCGCTCAAGGTAGCAGCGCAGGCGATTTTTCATGAAACACTCGTTTGATCGCGCCGGCGCGCACCGGCCTGCCATCAGACTACATATTTGCGACTCGATTGTGACAATCGCCACCGGGCATGCCTGCCGGCCGCCGGCTGGAGCGTGAATCCAGCACCGCCAACGCCCGCCCTGAACGCACACGCGACGACGCTCTGGCTACCCAGGCAGCACGCCCCGTTTGGCCTCCGGAGGGCGCGGCCAAGCAGTGCCGCCACACCACCTGCGAAGTCCCATCGGCGGCAACCATGGGGTCGGCTCAGTCGCGCAAGTCCTACGGCCGGTGCCGCGTCAGTTCGGCGGCAACCCCGCGCCTTGCGCCGCCCAGCATCGGTGGGCGGCACAGAGGCACGCATAAAAATCCCCATTGGTTAGCCCTCACCCTTGCAAGCAGACGGATGCCGCGGCCAGCTCGAACCCAGCGGCTCATTGGCAAAATGCGCTAGGCTGGATTGTCTACGGCCAACCCGCCTATCCCTATGGACCAGCCCCACTCCTCTGCCGCCGCCGCCGCTGCGACCGATCCCAACCTCGAGCAGCCGCTGCGTGTCGATGGGTTCCAAGGGACGCCCGACCAGATCGAGCAGCAGTGGTACCAGGAGGTGTACCTCGGCCGCGGCGACGTGATGCCGCAACTGACCTGGCGTGCGCTGTGGATGGGAACTGGCTTGGGCGCCGTACTGTCGCTGACCAATGTCTATATCGGTCTGAAGGCCGGCTGGGCGTTCGGCGTGACGATCACCGCCTGTATTGCCTCGTTCGGGCTGTGGTCGGCGCTGCTACGGGCGCGCATCGCCACGACACCGATGACGATCCTCGAGAACAATTGCATGCAGTCGACGGCAAGCGCCGCCGGCTACTCGACCGGCACCACGCTGGTGTCCGCCTTCGCGGCCTATTTCATGATGAACGGCCACCCAGTGCCGCTGGGCCAGACGCTCGGCTGGGTGTTCTTCATGGGCGTGCTGGGCGTGACGATGGCGATACCGATGAAACGCCAGATGATCAACGTCGAGCAGTTGCGCTTCCCGACCGGGATCGCCACCGCCGAGACGCTGCGCGCGTTGTACTCCAAGGGCGAGCGGGCGCGCCAGTCGGCGCGGGCCCTGACCTGGGCCGCCATCGCCGCCGCCGTCAGCCAGTTCTGGCTCGATGGCCTGCACCTGATCAGCGCGCGACTCGAGCCATACGGGCTCGGCGCCCTGATCGCTCGGCTCAACGAGGCGACGCTGGGACCGGTGTGGAACCGGCGCACCGTGACGTTCGTCTGGGACCCGATCTTCATTGCAGCCGGCGTGCTGATGGGCCTGCGGCCCGCAGCGAGCATGCTGTTCGGCGGCACGCTGTGCTGGTGCGTCTTCGTGCCGATCCTGCAGGCGCGGGGCATCATCACCGGCACGGCCTACCGCGACATCGTGCAGTGGACCCTGTGGGGCGGCGTGTCGTGCCTGGTGGTATCTGGCCTGCTCGCGTTCGCGCTGCAATGGCGGACGGTCGCGCGCGCATTCCGTGGACTGCGCGCGATGCTCGAGGGCAAGCCGCAGCAGGCGAGCCCCGTCGATGCGATCGAGACACCGATCAGCTGGTTCTTCATCGGTCAAGCCGTCTCGCTGGTCGCACTGGCCTGGCTCGCCAAGCGGAGCTTCGACATACCGCCGTGGCAGAGCGGCGTCGCGGTCGCACTTGCCTTCCTGCTCGCACTGGTCGCCTGCCGGGTCACCGGCGAGACCGATACGACGCCCACCGGGGCGATGGGCAAGGTCTCGCAGCTGGTGTTCGGCGGGCTGAGCCCGGGGAACACCACCGTCAACCTGATGAGCGCCAACATCGCCGCGAGCGCGGCGATCTCGGCCGCCGACCTGCTGACGGATCTCAAGAGCGGCTACCTGCTCGGCGCGCACCCGCGCAAGCAGTTCGTCGCCCAGTTCGCCGGGCTGTTCATCGGCACGCTGTCGACGGTGCTCGCGTTCACGGTATTAGTACCCAATGCCGCAGTGCTCGGCTCCGACCAGTTCCCGGCGCCGGCGGCGCAGTCCTGGCGCGCAGTGGCGCTGGCGTTGAGCGGCGGCATCGACACGCTGGAACCGATCAAGGTCTGGTCGATCGCCATCGGCGCCCTGGTCGGACTGCTGCTGACAATGCTGCCTCACTGGTTCCCCCGGCTGGGCCGCTGGCTGCCCTCGGCCACGGGCATAGGCCTGTCGTGGACCTTCCACTGGTACTACGGAATGCTGTTCTTCATCGGCGGCGTACTCGGCTGGGCCATGGAGCGACGCGACCCGCAGCAGGCCGAGATCTACAACTTTCCGATCGCCGCGGGCGTCATGGCCGGCGGCTCGCTGATGGGGGTACTGCTGATCTTCTGGGAGAACGGACCGGCCGCGCTGCAGCAGTTGCTGGGGACTCCGTAACCAGCCGCAGCTAGTACGAATCGGGAATTTCTTCCTCGATGATCGTCGTCAGTTTCGTCCGGGTGCCCAGCACCCGCGGCTCCGCCTCGAGGCACTGGTAGACCACCAGATATTGCACGACGTCCCGGAATCGCAATTCCCGCTCCACCGGCCAGATCGCGAAACTGTTCTCGGCGCCGGCGATGATCTTGCGCACCCGCTGCTCATCCAGACCGGTGTGGCGCGCCAAGACTTCCTGATAACGAGTGACGCCCTCGAGTTCCGGACGAGTGACTTGCACCTCGCGGTACAGTTGCAGAGCCGCGCGGCTGGTCTGGCGAGCCCAGGCTCGCTCCCGCCAGCTCCTATAGAGCGACGGCACCATCGCATCGAGCCAGCGTGATGGCCCGCTCTCGACCGGTCTGACCATCGAGAGCCGTCCGTGTCCTGCCGCATCGTCAGTCATCAAGCTTCCCCCCGGAATCATTCCAGAAGCCCCTCGTCGCCACCGGCGTCCTAGAAAGGCTCTCCTAGGGTAGGTGCGACGAGAAGCCAGCGCGGTTCATTGCGCCGACGGTAATCACCAAAAAATATGGCGTGCCCGACTCAGTGGCGGCCGCCAGCGGCAACCGCTGTAGCCGCCAGCGGCGCAAGCGCCGCAGGGCACTGGCCGCGATGCAGCAAGGCTGTCAATGCGGCACAGGCGTTGACACCGGCAGCGCGTGACGAAGTCTCCAGCAGCTGGCCGCCCTGCTGGGAGGTCAGCTGCGGCCGTTCGGCTCGCAATAATGCCAGCACACCGGACACCTCCGCGGCGGCAAGCGAGCTGCCGCTGAAGAAATCGTAATGTCCCTCGGGCGCCAGCGACAGCACGTCGCGTCCAGGCGCCCGAACGATGCCGGGCGCCGCACGGCTGCCGTCCACGCCGTCAGCCGCGATCACGCCGTCGATCTCCACCGGAAAGCCGTGACGCTCACCGCCGCGTGGCACTGCGCCGACGATGATCGCGCCATTCTCCAAGCCTCGCTTGATCAGCCGCGTGAGCAACGGGTCGCTAGGGCCGCCAAGGCTGAGATTGATGATGTCGGCGTGAGCGTCGATCGCAGCGGCCAGCGCCTGCGCGAGGGTAAAGGTGTTGCACACCGCCGGCGCCCCACTGAGCGCAGCACGCCAGCAGGCCTTGTAAACCAGCAGCTCGGCATCAGGCGCAATGCCGACGATACCGACGCCATTGTTGGGCACAGCGCCGATCACGCCGGCAACCGCAGTCCCGTGCGTATCGGCGAGAAAGCCCACCGCATCGCTGTCGACGAAGTTGCGACTCTTCGCCGCGCGTGCGCGAAAGTCCGGGTGCCCCACATCCGCACCGGTATCAATGACGGCGACCCGTACCCCCTTGCCGCGGCTGAGTAACTGCGCCTCGGGGATATCCATCTGAGCGACGTTCTTCTGCAACTGCGAATACGGGTCGTTGTAGGACGCCGTTTGCGTGCCGAACGCCTGCAGGCGCTGCACCGACTCGACCCGACGATCGTGCTGCAGCGTCAGGAGCATGTGAGGCACGTCGCTGCCGGCCGGCAGCCCGTACACCAGACAGTCGACGCCAAGCAGCGAAATCGGCCAGCTGGACACCTCGACCAACCCGTATTCGCTTGCCAGTGAGTGTCCGGCTGCTCGCGCCGCGCCACCCGCGCGGTAGCTGCCTGCGCCGTCGTAGCCGCGCGGCGTGGATGCGGCCCGCAGTGGCGCCGGCACAATCGGATTCTTGATCGTGACCACCAGGTAATCGTCCGGCCGCGCCAGCGCGCCTGCCGGTAGCGTCGCGATCGGCGACAGCGCGGGCCCGGCCGCACAGCCGGCCAGCGAGGCCACCAGCAGCACGAGCGCAGCGAACTTCATCGTGCCACCGCACCGTCAGTTGCGGCAGGCTCTGCGAACAGCACCTGGGGGTTCCGACGAAGGCCCGCCAGCAGCGCCTGCACCCGACCGGCGTCGGCCGATGGGTCCAGCGCGCCGAGCGTGAACACGCCGGCGTCGGTGGGACCTGCGACGATGTACAAGCGCTGTGCGCCGAGCAACTGGCGCAGGCTATCGACGTTCATCGCCGGTGCGAACACCGCCCGCAGCTGCGCCCCAGCGGCGAGCGGCGTCGCTGACGACAATGTCTCGTAGCGGGCGGCGGAGCGCACCTGCGCAGAGCGGCCCAATGCCGACACGCCCAGCACGCCGATGCCAATCGCCTGCACGACAACAGCCGCGGACAGCCACTGCGTCGCCGTAAGCCGGCGCCAACGAAATTCTCGCGTCACCCGCTGCGGCACGCGCTCGACTGGAACCTCGCGGTTAAGCTCATCGATGCGCGACAGCGTCTGCGCGAGTCCCGCCTGAGGCGCGTAGCCGATCGGTCCATCGTCCTTGAGCCTCGTGCGCAGCGCTCGCTCATGCGCGAGGTCGGCGCGGCAAACGGCGCAATGCTGCAGATGCTGCGATACCCGTTCGTTGTCGGCGCTTGCCAACGTCCCGTTGACGAACCAGGGCAACAACCGCGCAGCTTCGGCATCGCAGGCGACACCTTCCAGATCAATACTCACGGTGACCTCCAACGCCATACGAGGCATCCTCGCCAAGCAGCACACGCAACTTGCGGCGCGCGTGGAACATCCGGGTTTTGACTGTGTTGACTGGGCATTCCATGATCTCCGCGATCTCCTCGCAGGAGTGATCGAGGTAGTAGGTGAACTCAAGCACCAATCGCTGTTCTACCGGCAGGGTCGCCAGCGCACGCTCCAGCATCTGACGGTTGTCGGCTGCTTCCAGCGCGTCAACCGCGAGCGGTTCGTTATCGGTACCCTCCAAGGTCATGACCCGTGCGTGCGTTGCCGCACGCCGAATCACTTTCAAGGCGCGCCGGTAGGCAATCCCCATGATCCAGGTGGAGACGCGCGAGGCATTGCGAAAGTCACCAGCACGCTGCCAGACGATCCAAAGCGTGTCGTTGATGATCTCCTCGGCATCCTCCCGGCCACGTGTCACGCGCGACAGAAACCTCGCCAGGCGGCGGTGATAGCGCAGATACAGGTCGCGAAATGCATCACGGTCACCGCCGCTGACCCGGCGCAGCAGCTCGCGCTCAAGCTCATTGCCAGCCGCTGAAACCGTTACAACGTCTTGTTTTGTATCTGCATTATCCAATTTTAGATCGCCTGAAGGACGCTCAGACCGAGTTCCTTAGCCAGTTAGTACCGTCAGAGGCCGGGCAGGTTCACCGTGGGTCTTGCCGGCCCTGCCGCTCAGAATCGCCAGACCGCCGAGGCGACCCAACGGCCATCCGCGCTGCCCTCGTCGAACAACTGCCGGACCGTGGCATCGCTGAAGAACCGGCTCGCGCCCAGCTCCAGGTGGCCGCGGGTATAGCTGATCCCGGCGCTGCCAGACCAGTAGCCGAGGCCATACAGCTGCTGCAGATCGTAGTAGCCGACGCCTCCGGTCACCGACAAATTCCAGCGCAGCGGCAGGCGACCGGTCAGCTCATACGACATCGCCGGCTTGTTCTTCCGGTAGCCCAAGGTCGCGTACCGAATCGCGTTGGGCTGATAGGAGACGGTCGCCGCCAGCCGGTCCTGATAGCCGAAGGTCATGGACAACTCATCGTAGTCGTACGGACGGCGGCGAGGATCGAGTACATATAAGTAGTGCGTGACGCTGGCCCGCGCACTCCAGTCCCGACCGAGCGCCCAGTCGTAGCCCGCGTAGAAGTTCAGCTCGCCAGCGTTGGCATAGAACGGATACGGATCGACGTTGGAGGCCCATCCTCCTGCGAACCAACCCGAGGAACTCTGGTAGTTGACCCCACCCTGCAAAGCCGCGCCACCGTAGCTCTGCGAGACGCCGCGCAGCACATAGTCAGTGGTCACCGCGAGACTCGCGCTCCATGGACCCTCCGCCAGACACGCGGGCACCGCACCGGCCAGCGTTACGACGACGGCAAGAGCACGGGCGAAAACGGTAAAGGCCGACAGTGGCTTCATGCTCTGGGCACCATCGGCACAGTGTATACGGGCCCGCCTTGGCCCCGCACACCGACAGCGCTCCCGATCTGTGAGCCAGGTCGACAAACTCGCCAACCACCGCGCTCCAGGGTGCGTGATGCCTGGCCGCAAAAGCGACCAGGCCCGGCAGGTGTCGCCTGCCGGGCCTGGCGCAGAGACTCATCGAATCGTGACGAGCGGCATGCCAATGCCGCTCGTCACCGGCCCCTCAGTGGCCGTCCTGGCCGCCAAGGGACGCGCTCAGCGCAGTCAAAGTCGTGCCGTCCCACGTACCGCCGATCGTGGCCGTGCCACCCACCAACCCACTGAAGAACGTCGCGGCAGTGACGCTTCCACCCGAGTTGCCCGAGCTGCCCGAACCATCCGTCCCGCCCGAACTGCCGCCGAACACCGTTGCCGGCGTGGTCGCGACATTCACCGCCAGAATCGTCAATGCCGGTGCCGTGGCGGCCTTCACCACACCCGACAACAGCACCCTGGCCTGTGCATCACGCCGCTCGAAGCGCGCGGCGAGCAGCGCATTGCTGCCAGCCGGCGTCTCGGCGCCGCGCACGACCACCCAGTCACCAGTGTGCACATCGGCAAGGCTGAAGGTGCTGATCTTCGCCGAACTATGATCCTCGAAGCGCGTCATCGGGTTCACGCTGATCGTGAGGCCGAGCGCCGTGACCGTGCCGGCAACGGCATCCACCGCATCGGCCTGCGCGACGATCATCGCGCTGGAGGCGCGCTCAACCTCCACCTTCGTCGCTGCGAGCACGCCGGCCGCGTCAACCGCACCTTCGACCTCAACGCGAAGATTCAGCCCCAGATCGGTTGTCGTGCCGCCCTCGAAGTGGGTCGCCGCCGACGTACTCACCGGACGACCATCGACGTCGAAGTCACTCGCCGAGGCAAAACGCGTAATCAGGCCTTCGAGTTCTGACTCGCCGCCCTGCTCCGCCTTCAGTTCCTTGCCAGAGCGACGCTCGAGCCGGGTCGCCAGCAACTGACCCGCACCGCCTAGTGCCGTACCCACCGCCTCGACGAGGTCGCCGTCCGCCGGCCCCGCGGACGGGAAGTCCATCAGCGTCGCGGCCGAGAAATCTACCGTCAGCGCGTTGATCCGCAGCGACTTGAGCGTGGCGTCCGTCGCGGCGGCCGTGCCGTTTACCCGGAATGCCGTCCCCGCCGGCTTGCGCTCGATGCGCGTCGCCTGAATGTCCCCATTGGTAGCAGTCGAGCCGCTGACGCGCAGGATGTCACCAACCACGATCGCCGAAAGTGCGGCCGGCACGATCGCGTCATCGAACGATGTTAGCGCCGAAACAACCACCGTCTGCCCGAGAACCACCACCTTGCCGCCGAGCGTATCGATCGATCCAACCGGACCGATGACATTGCTGTGCACCTCGATCGCTTCAGCGACGTCGGTGTTGTTCATAGCATCGTGATGACCCTTGACCTCGATAACATCGCCGACATGCAGCTCGTTCTGCGCTGCGGAACGTCCGTCGATGTGGATGGTCGCGCTCGTCGTCTGGAACTTCTTGCCATTGACGTGGACACTGCCAAAGCCAGTGATCGCCCCGACCGACACGCCGGCCGGAGCGGCGTTGGCCGACGGGGCCTGACTGCCAGGCATACCCCCTCCGCCGCCGCAGGCGACCAGAACGGTTGCTACCACGGCACCGCAGAGCAGGCGCCCGCCGGCCACGGCAGCCGTCAGTTTTGATGTCCAGGAACTCATGCAATGCTCCTCACGGCCAGTCGGCCGGTCAATCCGATACTTGTTGTCAGTTCAACGACCGTGCGGGTCGCCTCCATGCGTACCCTGTGAACTGCGGTCGGTTCTGCAGGAAAGTGTCGCTTTCCGGCGTCAAAGCGCACTGCAACGACACCGAGCTGCCGTGATGGAACGCACAACGCCGCTACGGCTTCGCGCCGTCATGGCCTGAGACGCTGGCCTGTTCCTACAGCGGTTGCGCGCCGCGCTGGGTACCAGCCTGCAACGGTAGCGGCCTTTCGATGCTGGCCGGCACGACCCGGTCAACGGAAGCGCAGGGACGCGCTGACCCCGCTGCGATAGTTGCGCTAGCACAAGGAGCTGCGGCCGAGTTTTTAGCGTACATGCCGCGCTCGTAGCCGGGCTGCAGTGGATCGCTCGATATCTGTACGAACTGCGCAATTTCTCGCGTACGCCCAAGACCCCAGTCCCGACAGTGACCCGCACGCTGCGCTTCAAGTTGCGCCGCGAGTCCTCTCCGTGGCTTGAGGCTTCGAAATTCGTGAATACGTATCAGACTATCGTCGTGGGCGATGTGAGCCGCGTGAAGCTGGCCAGGACCAGAATGGCGAAAGCCGTTCTGGACGCTGGCTGGGGTCTGCTCCGGACACAG
>CAIYLH010000123.1 GCA_903927005.1 uncultured Pseudomonadota bacterium | reverse complement strand
GGCCGATGCCCGAGGACTTGTACCCGCCGAACGCCGCGTGCGCCGGGTAGGCGTGGTAGTTGTTCACCCACACCCGGCCCCCGTGCGCCTTGACGCGCTTTCGAGCGAGGTAGGGGTGAGATGCGAGTGCGGGCTGCGCAGCCTCCCATTCGGCCTGTGCGCGCTTCCTGGCGCCTTCCCGGCGCTCTCTGTCGGCTTGGTCGCGCTTGAGCCTGGCGGCCTCTACGCGCTGGCGGCCTTGCTCTCGCTCGGCTGGTGATTGGGTTCGCCCGACGTTCGCCCGCCACGATTGATCCACGCCGGAGCGCCAGCACCCGAACCGTCCGGCCGGGATGCCGTCACCGTAGAGCACATACCAGCCAGCATCGTCCCCGCACTTGCCGTTGCTCTGGAATCGGTGCAGTTCGCCGTCCGCTTCGATTGACTCCGGCGGCTCTAGTCCGGCCGCTTGAATCGCTGCGCGAAACTCGGCCTCCGATTGGTACAGGAAGGGTGCGGCGCTCATGTCACGCCCCCTTGAGGCCGAGACGCCCGATCAGGGACGTCGCGGTATCTACCGACAAGAAGCCGCGAAGCGCGATCCAGACAATCGCCGACTTCACCGCGCTACGGAATCGGTCGGCAATCTCGGACGCAATAGGGTTCGGTACCACCGTCAGGCGGGGCGTAACCGGTAACTACGCGACGTACTTGTCGAGCGCTGATGGAGGCGGACAATGCCTCTCCAGTATTCCACTGGAGCAGTCTGATGTCGAAGCATCGTAGTATCGAGGCGCGGCGATCGTTAGTCGAAGGTTTTGGGGGAAGCGGCCTGAGCGTCGAGGCGTATTGCGCGCGCGAGTCGATCAAGGTTTCGAGTTTTCGTCGCTGGCGGCGTCAGCTGATGGACGCGCCAGATGTTGCCCGTATGGCATTGCCTGCGGTGAGCGAGCGCGACGTGACGCCGACATTCGTCGAGCTCGGAACGCTGTCCGATGGCGGATCGCGTTGCGATTTGCGCCTGGACCTCGGACGCGGGGTGGTTCTGCATCTGACCTGCGGCTGATGTTTTTCGCCGAGGGCCAGATCCGGGTCCATCTGTACGGCGAGCCGACAGACATGCGCAAGAGCTATGACGGACTGCAGTCGCTGGCGCGCCACGCGATGCAGCGTGATCCGCTCGACGGCGGGCTGTATATCTTCGTGAACCGCCGCGGTTCGCAGATCAAGGCGCTGTACTTCGATCGCAGCGGCTTCTGCATCTGGGGCAAGCGACTCGAGGCCGGACGGTTTATCAGCGACTGGTCAAAGGTCCGCACGCGGGAGATGGACTGGACGGGCCTCAAGCTCCTGCTGGAGGGCATGGAAGCGCGTCAGGTACGCAAGCGATTTGCGCTGCCATCGGCACTAAAACACTATAAATAAAGCACTTTTGCTGCGCTATTTGCTAGAATGGCCAGCATGGAAAGCACGGCATCCATTCCCTCATCGAGCGCCGCTGACGAGACGGCGATGAGTGCTGCGCAGCTGATCCACTTGGTGCAATCGCAGGCCGAGACGATCGCTGCCCTGAAGCGACAGCTTGAGTGGTTCCGCCGCCAGATGTTCGGCAGCAAGAGCGAGCGGCGGTTGCTGGTGGAGGATGCGCAGCAGATCTCGCTCGGCGAGATCGTGGACCAGGGCTCGGCGACGGCGCCGACCCCGATGCGCCGGGTGGTGACGCAACACACGCGCGCCGTGAGCAAGACCAAGGACGAGGGTGAAAGCCTGCCGTTCTTCGATGCCACCCAGGTGCCGATCGAGACCATCGAACTGCCCGTCCCGGCGGCCATCGCCAACGAAGCCTACGAGCGTATCGGGCAAAAGATCACCTACCGCCTGGCCCAGCGTCCGGCAGCCTACGTGGTGCTCGAGTACATCCGTCCACTGCTGAAGTTGCGCGACAGCGGCCGGCTGGTCACGACGCCCGCGCCCGGCGGCGTGATCGAGGGCAGCCGGGCTGATGTCAGCTTCCTGGCCGGCATGCTGGTCGACAAATACCAGTATCACCAGCCGCTGTACCGCATCCACCAGCGCCTCACGGGGAACGGCTTTACGCTCTCCCGCCCCTGGCTCACGCAACTGGGCCAGCAGTGTTAACGGCTGCGTAGAACCGCGCTTTTCTGGCTACGGGACGCGGTTTTGAGTGCCTGGCCCATGGGTCAGAACGGAGGCTCGCGTGGCGTAGTGAGCTGCGCGGCGCCGGCGTGTGGTGTTTCTGAGACGGGTTGTTG
>CAIYLH010000122.1 GCA_903927005.1 uncultured Pseudomonadota bacterium | reverse complement strand
CTCCTTAAGGGTCGGCTAACATACCCCCCTAGAAAGCGCGATCAGCAAGTCCTTGGCTGGCCTATGGAATCCCGGGCAGCCCGCTGAAATTACCGGCAAATCCTACCGGCACTTTTGGCAGCAAAATCAAGGGAACCCCGATGACCGTTGCAACGGAATTCTGAGGCATGGGAAAGCTGTCCTGGTGAGCGTTCCGACGGGTGTTTCAGTCACAATCGCACGGTCATCCATTGCTTAACTTAACGAGCAGTCTAGTTTCTGGCGGTCGTTGACTGCGACCGGTCATTCGGCAAGGTTGCTTACGTCAGCGGTTCTGCTGACCCAGGGCCGCATAGCACATCCGCTCGAGTCGGTGGCCGCGTGCCGTCCTATGACCGGTGACTGTCGACAGACGCTCGTGGTTCTGTGGTTTGGCAACGCGACTCCAACTGCGGTTGTAGTGAAGGAGTCTGCCTGCTGCCGCAACGCTTGGGCGGAAGATCCAGGGTCGCCAGGCCGCAGGGTACGGCCTGAAGTCCGCACTCGCTACGGGCCGCTGACCGCTGCTTGATCCTGGCGAATGGTTCGGGCACTTGTCAGGTAGTGGTAGGCCGCCCAGAAACCGGTTGGCGCTAGCGCTACCAAGGCCCACCGCAGCGAGTCGGCATTGCTGCCCAACAGCGGTGCCAGATGATCGCTGAGAAAGCCGATGCCCTGCGGGGCAATGATCAGGTTGGCGATGTTGGCGGCAAACAGCAGCACGGCCACTGTCTGCGCCCGCATGCTGGCGGGAACTACGTTGGCGAGTAGCCCGAGCGTTGGGCCAATGAAAAAATATATCGCCGGCACCACTATCCACAACATCGCGATCGCGAGCGGTTTGGATGTGGTCGAGTAAATGAGAATCGATGGAATCGTCATTAACGCGATCACCCCGCCCAGTAGCCAGACGACGCGGCGCGGATCGGCTGCCATTCTCGGTGATACCAGCAAGCCCGTTGCGATTGTAGCGAGCGTGCCGGCGACCAGATGCATCGGGCCTAGCGCGGCGCTCGCCTCACCGACCGACATGCCGTGCGAGCGCATCAGAAATGCCGGTGTCCACCACAGCAGGCCCCATCCCCACAGCGTGGCCACTGCGCCGCCGGCAATCAGGTGCAGCGCGGAGCGCTGGCTGACCATCATCCGCAACGCCTTGCTTAGCGACAGGCGTGCCGTTGCAGGGCCTGCAACGTCGTAACGGCCTCGCGGCGGTTCGCGCACCGTAAGATAGACGAGCACGCCAATCGCGATGCCCGGTACGCCCAGCACGAGGAAGGCCGTGCGCCAGTGGTAGCGCTCGGCAATGGCGCCGGCGAGTTCCGAGCCCAGCCACGCCCCAATGGGTGCGCCGAGCGCGAACAGGGTCATTGCCATCGGCCGATCGCGTGCCGCGAACTTGTCCGAAATGATTGACGTGGATGGCGGTGTGCCGCCGGCCTCACCGATGCCCACACCGAAGCGCGCCAGCACGAACTGGAAGAGGTTCTGCGCAAGTCCACAGAACGCGGTCATCGCGGACCATAGGGCGAGCGAGGCGGCGACGATGTTGCGGCGGTTGGCGCGGTCCGCGAGGATCGCCACCGGAATGCCAACGGTGACATAAAACAGCGCGAGGGCGGTGCCTGTGATCCAGGCGACGCTGGAATCCGATAGCCGCAGGTCCAACCTAATGGGCTCCAGCAGCGTAGAGACCGAAAACCGGTCGGCGATGTTCAGCGCGTAGACGAGGGTGAGCACCGCTAGCGTGTACCAGCGGTCGCTCGGGGACGCGTCGTCGGTGCGAACGTCGGCGGTGTGGGTGATCATGGGTTGGTGATCTCCGGATGGCTTGCCGTGGCGCCGGATGCCGATGATGAATGTGCAGCGGCACTTGCACCGGTAGGTCCAGCGTCGATCAGAGCCGCTGTCGTCAGCAACTGGCGCAACAACGGCGCGTAGTCAACGCGACGCAGGGACCACAGCGTCATGGGCGCGGATTGGTCTAGCGGGTCGACGTACGAGCCTTCGTGGCGTATTTCGAAGTGGAGGTGTGGTCCGGTTGCAAGGCCGGTCGCCCCTACGTAACCGAGGGTGGCGCCGCGCCGGATGAGCGTACCCACAGCCATGCCTCCGGCGTACGCGCTCAGGTGCCCGTAGTGGCTGGTATAGCCGCCGCCGTGCTGCACGATGACCAGATTTCCGTAGCCGCCAAAATAGCCCATGAACAGCACCGTGCCGTCGGCCACTGCAATCGCAGGCGTGCCTGCCGGCGCGACGAAATCGACGCCGATGTGCATCGTATGGCGGGGCTTGCGGGCCGGCGCCGCGCGACGGGATGGCGAGGGGCCGCGGGCTGCCTCTCGGCGGGCACGGGTTGCGGCGGTGCCCACGCCGCGCGAGATATAACGGAAGTTAACCGGGTTGGTCCAGAACAGTGGCTCCAGTGATTCGCCATTTGGCGTGAAGTAGCCGCCGGGCACTCCTTCGCGCGGGATCCAAAGGGTCTGTTTCAGAAGGCGGGAAGTGCCCGGGTCAAGCAGCTCCAGACTCAGCAGACGGTTGCCGTCGCGCTCCTGACTGGACTGGAACACGACGCGAACCCGAACGGCGTCTGGATTGGCGAGGTCCATCTCCTGCAGCAGGGTGCGCGCCAGCGCGCCGACTTCGAACAACAGGTCCGCTGGCAGTACCTCAGTGGTGCTATTTCGCGTGATGGCTTCGCCAACCTCGAGGGTCGTGACCCCGATGCCGACGCTGGACGGTGGCCACGCGGCGGTCCGTAGGGTGAATGGGTCATCGACCGCTTCGCGACTAAAGCTGATTAACGCAGGAGCGCCGCTTGCGCCTTCCGAGGCGACGAGCGCAAGCGCGAGGATCTCGTTGGAGTCGCCGGTGATCGCCGCGTACGGCACACAGCCGGTGTCGTCGACTTGTGCGTCGATCTCGCTCAGCGCGAAGAGTCGGCGCAACTCCGTGTCGGCGACGCCTATGGCGGTCAGAATATTGCCGGCGGGTGTTGCCGTGCTGGCGCAGCCCCAGCGTGCGTTCCACGGCGTCGGATCGCCGTCCGAGTATCCTTCGGCGCTGACGGCGGTCTGGTGGTGGCGCGGTCGGATGGTCCAGGCCGGTGGCGGTGGCCCGCGGCGTGCCTGCGCTGCGCGGGCGTGCGGCCCAAGCGTTTTGCGTGTGGGTCCATGCTGCCGCGCAGCGTGGCTGGCCGGCGGCGGCGCTGCGCGGTGTGCTGCTGCCGTGGGAGGTTTCGCCTTTGGCGGCGCGGAGAATGCCACCGGCGTCACCAGGCTCAACGCGATAGCCGCAGCCTGCAGCCACGAATTTTTTGAGGGTCGGAGTCGAACCAACGCGCGCTCCCGCATCGCCAGGGGGATGACCTTCGGACGGCCAGCCCGCGTGGCGACAGGTCCGTGCCGCGGCACTTGCGTGCGCGGGCGGGTGATCTTAGATCATGGCGCGGGAGTCGGGGGGAAGTGCGTTCGCCGCGTCAGAAGGCGGTCTGCGCCAGGGCGTGGACAGGCAGGGCGTCCCGGAACGCCGACAGCAGCATCATTGGGCTGAAAAGCTCGATGCCGAGGATGTAGGCGTCGCCTTGGTGGGTCGTGTCAATGTCCGTGTCCTGGCGGGCGCGGCACCACGCCACTACCCCGTTGACGTTGAGCGTGAGGTTCGGCGCGGCGTACTCGATCGAGACGCGCGAGGCGATGGCTAACTCACGTTCGAGATAGACGCTGACGCCGCCGTTGGAGACGTCCTTGATCGCCATTGCCGTGGCGCGCAACCAGCCCGTGCGTACGTACAGCGTCGCGTCTGGTTGGCGCAGCAGCCTGTAACGCTGCTGCCGGCGCAGGTTCGCAGCGATGCTCGTGGTTGCGTCCGCACTGGTCATGTCGTTGGTCTCTGCGCTTCGGTAGGCGCGTTAGTCGAAGGAGTATGCATCGTGGATTTCCGGCGGGTCACGCGGTGCGCGGAAAATGTGCGGTGGTTAACGCTTTCAGGCGCAATGCGCGATAGCCGTTGCTGTGCTCAGCGCGGCTGGTGGCGGAACACCATGTACAGGAAGCGCTGGATCGCGCCGCTGGGCGTCACATGGTCGCCGGAGGCTTCCTGCAAGGGCAGGAACCCTTCCCCCAGTTCGGTGGCGAGCGATGGCGCGTCATAGCGAACTACTGGTAGGCCGCTACAGCGCGACGGCCCGTCGGTGCCGAAGCATGCGAGCACCAGATGGCCGCCTGGTCGTAACGACCGCAAGAGCTGGCAGCGATAGCGTGCCCGTTGCGCGGGGTCGGTCAGGAAATGGAAGGCGGCGCGATCGTGCCAGAGGTCTAGGCCGCTGGCGCCAGTGGCGCCTCCAGAATGTCGCTCTGCAGCCAGTGCACCTGCGTGGCGCGCTCGCCAAGTCGGAGTTGCGCCGCAGCAAGTGCACCGGCCGCGACATCCAGCACGGTTGGGGTGCGATAGCCGGCATCGAGCAGTTGATCCACCAGTACCGAGGCGCCGCCGCCGACATCAATGATCGTCGCTGCAGGCGGCGGGGCAACGCTGCGGATCAGGGCCAGCGACTGCGCAGCGCTTGGCTGATACCAGCTGACGGCGGCGATGGCCTTGCTCGCGTAGACCTGTTCCCAGTGGGCGCGGCGTGCATCTCGCCCGCAGCTGTCAGCCTTGCTGGTGTCTTGTGGGGAAGGGGCTGGTGCTCATGCCGCCGCCCCGACACGCGCTTTCCCTGCCTTGCGCGGACGAGGTGTCCGGCTCGGCGGCGCGTGTCGTGGCGATGACTCGTTCCCGTGCACGGACGAGGGACACCCCCTCGCGGCCCGGATGCCTTTCGCGACGTTGCCGTCGCGGTCGTGAGCACACCGGCACTCACCACACACCCACACCCTCACACGCAACCCATTGACACCGGCGGGGCCCGTGAGGGCCCCGCACGCTCAACAGGTGCGACTGGTGTTG
>CAIYLH010000121.1 GCA_903927005.1 uncultured Pseudomonadota bacterium | reverse complement strand
TGATCGAAGCCCCCTGCGCGACGATCTGCTGGTAGATCGCCTTCGCGAGCTCCATCTGCTGGTCCGTCGGCATGTTCAGACTCGGAACGGAGATCGTTGCCGTGTCGGCAGATTGGGCCCACGCGGGGGCCCACAGTGACGTCAAGATCACCGCCAGAGCGAGGCAGTGCGGTCGGAACGCGATCTTCGTTGCCATTTCGCCTCCTAATGTCCGTAGACGGCGGGCGTCGCGTCGATTTCGCACGACGTTGTACTTGGGCGGGTGTACCCAGCGACGATGGTGGCGGTATTCCCGGTCGGGCATGCCGCATCCACCTTCACGATGCTGGCGACTACCAAGTGTGAGCCATACTTTTGGCTAGCGGTCCAGGTACAAAGCAGCTTCCCCATAAAGGTCGTGCACGATGCCCCGGCCGAGTAGAGCGATGCGGCGGCGGTAAGCACAGCGCCCGTGCTGTCGGTAATTTGGTACGTCGTCCGGGTGGTAACACTCACTGCCGTCGACTGGGCGGACGTCACGTTCGCAGTATCGTAGGACGCGACCGTGTAGCTGTAGGTCGTCCCGCCGGCCGGCGTGGCATCGGTGTAGGTCGTCGTCGTACTCGTCCCGATCTGCGTACCAGCACGGTAGATCTTGTATCCCGCGAGGCCAGGGCCGCCGGTATCGGTCGATCCGGTCCAACTCAGCGCATTTTGCAGCGGGATGGTAGCGGCGCCGGTCAGACCCGTCGGCACCGTCGGCGGGCCGCCGGACGGCGTCGTCGCACTTGTGTTTGCGGGGGTCGAGACATCGGCGGCCGTATCGTAGGCCGTCAGCACGTAGCTGTAGAGCGTCGAGCCGTTGAGTCCGGCATCGGCGTAGGTCGTGGTCGCGGCGGTGAGATTCGCTTGGACGACGGAGCCGTTCCGGGACAGCGCGAAATGGCCGAGTCCCGGCCCGTTTACGTCGGCGGCCATCCACGCGAGGTTGATCGACGACGGCGATCCTGCGGTTGCGGAAAATGTTGGGATCGTCGGCAAGGAGTAGGTCCGGCCCGACGCAACCGTCGACTGCGGCGACGCGTTCGTCGCCAGATCAGTCGCGGAGACGGTGTAGTTGTAACTCACATTCGCTGTCAGACCCGCGTCGGTGGTCGATGTGGTCGACACGGCTTTCAGGAATACGCCTGCACGATAGAGGTTATAGGTATAGGTCCCGGCGCCGCCGGTCGCTGCAGACCATGTGAGGTTCAACACGGTGGCCGTCTGCGGGGTCACGCTTAGACCCGTGGGCGCGCCTAGCGGGGTCGCCGCGCTGGTCGCGGCCGACTTTCGATTTCCCGCTGCGTCCAGCGAGTAGCTGATCGTTGAGCCGTCCTCGTAGACGGCGGTCGTCAGGCGTCCGGCGTCGTCATAGGAGTAGACGACTGCGGCGGCGCCCGTTGCTCCCGAGCAGAACCACATGGCAAGCAGGCCGATGGCTACAGATTGACGCTGGTGCGTCCCAGCAGTCTCGAAGTACAACATGGTCACGGCGTCTCCCCTTCCATGGTGGAGCAGCACTGTCCGACCGGAGAACTCAAGTCGCGAGCGATCCGTTGGAGGCACGAAGCCGCGCAGACGACGCCGAACGGCATCATCCGTATTCATGCTCGACCAACTGATGAAACGCCCGCCGCCCGGACTCCTGTCCCGCGTGCGCTCTCACTTCCCTGTCTCTAAGCCCCCGCTCCACGTCGAGGATCGCCGTCGCCTTATTCGTCTCTATCGCGATCGGCTGTCCGAGCATTGCTCCAGCGTTTGGTTAAAGTCAACCAATTTCTGGAGCGCTTCGTGCGTGCTGTCCTCGTGCACGAGTGCCCTACTGTCGCGACAACGAGAACCCTCTCAGCGACGCGTGGAATACGCAGGCACCCGCCGCCGATCCGAATGTTTCCGCTTTGCTTGCACGCTTTTCAAAAGTTCTGTGGATAATCATGAGGAGTTCCGCGTCGCGGGGTCGCTCACAGCCGCGCTAACGGCTTCGGCGCTAACGCGATCGGGTTATTTGTCGTGTGAGCCAGCTTCTTACGACAGTCACGAGGAGTTTCGCCCGCTAACGACCTCGGCAAGCGTCTCCGAAACGATGCGAACCGCCGCGCCGCGCAATCGGGTTGTTCGGTAGTGTGCGTACCAGGTCAGATGACGACTCGCGGCGGTCAGCGGCACTAATTGCAAACCCCCGCCCACGACAAACGGGGCCGCGCTGGTGCGCGTCGTCACTGTCAACCCGAGTCCTGCCCGTACCAGAGCAATGACCGCTTCCATGTGTCCGGCCCGCAGGATACGCGCCGGACGCACACCTGCGGGCTCAAAAAGGCGTTCGTACTCCCGGCCACTCTCCTGCGCGGTGGTGTCGGTGACGTAGGTCTCTGTGATGAGGTCCCGCACATCCAGATGGCGCCGCTTCGCCTTGGGGTGTTCCGCAGGCACCAACGCAATGAGTTCGTCCTGGAATAACCGCACGGCCGATACCTCTCGCCCGCGGCTGCGATTTGGCGTCACCGCCAGGTCTATTCGCCGGTCCCTCAGTGCTGCCATCGGATTAAGCGATACGTCGATGATCATTTCTATGTCGATCAGCGGTTGGTTCGCCTCCAGATGTCGCAGCAGCGCGGGTAGCCAGTCGTAACCACAGAGTGTCGAACCACCAATCCGCACCACCTGTCGCGCTGATCCCGCTCCGGCGTTGACCTCGCGTTCCGCGCTCTCGAGCTCCGCTAGGCACCTGTTTGCGGCAAGAAGGAATCGCTCACCGGCGTCGGTGAGCCGCGCACGGCGACCACCGCGAGCGACGAGCGGCAATGCGGTTCGACGCTCGGCTTCGCGGAGTCTGTGGGTCAGCGCCGACGGCGTGATGCTAAGTCGATGCGCGGCCTCCGCGAGCGTGGGTGAGGCGGCAATCGCTCGCAGCATTAGCAGATGCCGAAGTTCGAGTTTTGGCAGGAATTGAAACATTTTCAACAAATAGCGACGAGTATTGAGCAGAACTATATCACCGGTAGAGCTACCCTCCCACCCTGTGCTGTTGCTTTAGTCGTCGAGGTGCCAGGTGCGTACGATCATCGAGCCGTTTCGGATCAAGTCAGTAGAGCCGATTCGGATGACGACCGTAGACGAGCGGCGCGGCTTGCTTAAGGCTGCTGCGTGGAACCTCTTCGGGATCGCGTCAGACGACGTGATGATCGACCTGTTGACTGACTCAGGCACCAGCGCCATGAGCGCCGCGCAGTGGGGCGCCGTGATGCGCGGCGACGAGTCCTACGCCGGCTCGCCGTCGTTCTATCGCTTCGAGCGCGCCGTGAAAAACTTGATGCCGTTCAAACACGTGATCCCGACCCACCAGGGACGGGCCGCGGAGGCGATATTGTTTTCGATTGTCGGTGGCGCCGGTCACGTCATTCCTTCGAACACTCATTTTGATACGACCCGCGGCAATATCGAGGCTAGCGGGGCAACCGCCGTCGATCTGGTGATCGCGGAGGCTCACGATCATCAGAGTCTGCATCCGTTCAAGGGGAATATTGATCTGGCAAGGTTGGCGGCTCTGCTTGAGAGGTCTTCGGCGCAAATCCCGCTGGTAATGATGACCGTGACGAACAACGCTGGTGGTGGCCAGCCGGTGAGCCTGGCGAACCTGCGCGCCGCCGCGGATCTTGCCCACAGCTACGGCAAGCCGTTTTTTATCGATGGTTGTCGATTCGCGGAAAACGCCTGGTTCATCAAGTGCAGGGAAGCTGGCCAGGACGGGCGCGCTGTCACCGATATCGTCCGCGACATGTTTGCGCTCGCGGACGGCATGACGATGAGCGCCAAAAAGGATGCCTTCGCCAACATCGGCGGCTGGCTTGCTGTTAATGACGATACCCTGGCGGCGGCTGCCCGCAACCGCCTGATCCTGACCGAGGGGTTCCCGACCTACGGCGGACTGGCGGGGCGCGACCTCGACGCCATTGCAGTGGGGCTGGAGGAAATCGTCGACGAGCAGTATTTGCGTTATCGCGTTCGAACGAACGAGTACATCGGCGACAAGCTGCTTGCGCTGGGTGTTCCCATCGTCCAACCCGTGGGCGGACATGCGGTATTCGTCGATGCGCGACGCTTGCTGCCGCACATTCCGCCGCTGCAGTATCCGGGGCAGGCGCTGGCCGTATCGCTATACGAGCTTGGCGGCATCCGGTCCTGCGAAATTGGAACGGTCATGTTCGGCCAGCAGCCCGATGGCACGGAGAGGGCCGCTGAGATGGATCTTGTGCGCCTTGCGATGCCCCGACGTGTCTATACACAGTCGCACGCGGACTATGTGGTTGAGGTGTTCGAGGAGATCGTCGCGAGTCGAGCGCAGACCCGCGGTCTTCGCATCGTCTCGCAGCCTCCCCGGCTGCGGCATTTCACAGCGCGCTTCGAGCGGCTCGACTAGGCGACAGGCAGTACCGCCCTACAGACGGCTGAGTCGGGCGAGGTGCTGCAGGCGAGCAGCGTCCCAGCGGCCGTGGTAGAACCACGCCAGCGTTTTGATCTGCGGGTACTGTGAGTGCAGGTGCGTGAAAATCTGCTGGTACTGTGCGTCGCTGAGCTGCGAATCCATGGCCGGCACTATGGCCGCACTGCCGGCCTTCTGCGCGGTTTGGGCAAGGCAGCTCGACCACAGCCAGTCGATCGCGTAACCCCAGTCGACGAAGTAGCACATCGGCGCGAGCGTGCCGACATCGGCGTTGAAGCGGTTTGCATCCTGGGCCACCTCGATGAACTCCGGCGGCAGGATGTACGCCCCGACGGTGAGGTTCGCAGGAAGCAACTGGCGCACGGAGTGTACGTAGGCGGCAATTCCGTCCATGCGAAACGCGTTCCATTGGTCGCGTGCAGCTCCGGCAACGCTGAAGTCCATCGTCAGCGGATCGATGCCGGCTAAAGTCTGATACGCCGCGCGTGTGGTCGGGCCCAGATCCATGTTGTAGTTGTCGAAGCGAAGCCAATCGAGCATCACGCCATCTACCGGATACCCGGTCGTGATCTCCTGGAGGATCGAGCGCTCGTAGTCCTGCACCGCGGGGTGCAACGGGTTAACGAAATATTCAGTTTGGCGCGAGCCGGTATATGGAACTGCTATGCCGCCGATCGACGCGATCATCTGCCAGTCGGGATGGGCAACAACGGCGACCTGGTCGTGGAATTGAGGCACCCAAGCACGCACCTTGATGTTATGGCTGCGAGTTGCATCAATCATCGTCTGTAGCACATCGAAGGTGGCGTATCCCGGCGCACGCGGGAGTATTCCACTGGCGTAAAACGCGCTGCCGGAGGCAATTGCAGCGTCCTCGTCCTGCTTAACAAGCAGATTGATCGCGGTGACGCCGTTCTGCACGGCGAGATCCACAAAGGCGGTGACGTCAGCCGGCGTAGAGAAATTTTCGGACGTGCGCACGATGACTTCGATGCCATAGGGTGCGGTGGGTGGAGGGCCGGGCAAGACGGCCGGTGAGTTGCCGCCGCCGCAGGCGCTCAGCAGCAAGGCGGCAGTGCTGCAGGCGATGCTTAACAGTCCACGGTGTCGGTCAGGAGGATTCACGGTGTGCCTGCGCTAGGGCGTCCCAAAGCGCCATAGGTCGCCGAGGTATCCCTGTGTCGTGCCGGTTGCATAACCGCCGCCACCATAAACCCATAATCTGCCTGACGTATCCCGCCAGCCGGCGGCGCCGAGCCGGGCACCGGGAGAATTACCGGTTGCCGTGGTCCCCATTGTGCCGTAGATGCCGCCGCTATTGGGCGTCGCGGCGCCTGCAATCCAGCTCCAGCGGCCTAGCGATGGACGGAAGACCCACAGGTCGTTATACTTTTCGAGCACGAACGTCGCGTCGTAGCCGTAGCCACCGAAGAGCCAAAGGTCACCGTTGCTGTCGCTCCAGGCCAGCGGCTGGCTGCGGGCGCCGGGCGCGTTGCTAGCCGCGGCGACGCCGAGCGTGCCATAGGAATTTGCCGCGGACGGCTGGTTGGAACCGCTGACCCAGGTCCAGGTCAGCGTCGATGGATTGAGCATCCACAGATCATTGAGTAAGCCGTAGTAGCTGAAGCCGCCAAATAGCCAGAAAGTACCCGTGGCATCGCGCCACGCGGTGCCGGAATAACGACCACCCGGCGAATTATTCGGTGAGGCCGTGTCCTGCGTGCCGTACGTGGCGAGGGTGTTGGGTTGGGCAGATCCGGCCTGCCACGTCCACTCCCCGCTTGCGGGCGAATACATCCAAAGCTCGTCGAGGGCGCCGCGGGCCTGGCCAGTCGGCTCATCGCCAAAACCACCGTAGAGCCAGACGTTGCCAGAGTTGTCTAGCCAGGCAAGGCTGTTGTCACGCGCGCCTGGCGTATTGGCAAGGTCACTCACACCGGCCGCTCCATGGATGCTGAGGGCATAGGTGGACGTAGAGCCGGTCCACCAGGTCCATCGGCCGCTCGCCGGATCGAAGCTCCACAAGTCATTCAGCAAGCCCCAGGCGCCGGCTGCGTCGTAGCCAATGCCACCGAACAGCCACAGGCGGCCGCTGCCGTCGGTCCAGCCGCTAGACCAGTGCCGCCCGCCGGGAACGCTGCTGGCGGCAGCGATGCCGCGCGTGCCGTAGACCCCGGGAGTTGCCGCACCGGCTCCCCCGGCGACCCAAGTCCATTGAGCCGACTCTGGCGAGTACTTCCACAGGTCGTTCGGGTAGCCGTTACCGCCCGAGAAGCCGCCTTCGCCACCAAACAGCCAAAGGTCGCCGCTGGCGTCGGTCCAGGTCACTGCGTCGCGACGGCCTCCTGGTTGGTTGGCCGCATCAGCGACTGAAAGCGTGCCGTATAGCGCCGGCGTGTCGATGCCCGTGCCGCCACCAACCCAGCTCCACTGCAATGGACTGCAGGTGATGGTGATCGAGGTGACAGGCGCGGTGCCGACAGCGCCACTGCCGTCGGCGACGGTGCACCGCTCTCCCAGCGGCTGGGTGGTAATTGTGACCGCGTACGCTGAGCCCTCGGCTAAGGACGTCGGCAGGGTAAAGGCGATGGCATTTGCGCTGACCGATCGCCGGTCGGTGCCATTGCTGACAATGAGGCCGTCACTGGCCAGGCCATGAATGCTGCCGCCAATGCTGTTCAACCCCAGGGGTGATGTGCCTCCACCCCCGCAAGCGGCCAGCAGCAGGCCGCCGGCGGCAATGCAGGCGCCGACCCGGCGTACGGCTTGGCGCTTCAATTCAGGGGCCGATACTTTCATGTGCCGCTCGTCCAGCGTGGCCGGTTTAACACCATCTTTAGCATGGGGTTGTTGGGAGGTCGAGTCAGGGCGGTCAGGAGAAATGATGTGCAGTTCTCGCCGGGGGGCGACCGCGCCGTACAAAAACAGGCAAGCTCGCGATAAATTCGGCACGAATCGGGTACCTTCCAGCAGCGGGGCCTCGCACACTCTGATGTCACAGGCACGACCCGGAGACCTGCCGGAATCGGTCCGGTCTCCATCGATCCGCCGCAACCGTGATTAGTGAGGTGTTCCGTGGTCGCAATTGCAGCTTTCAAATCCTTAACTGGCCAGCATCGCATCGGCGGCGCGCTCCGCCGTGCCGCGGGCAGTACGGTTACCGCGGTTGTCGATCCGGCAACCGAGGCTCATATCGGCGACATCGTCGACGCGCTGCCTGCGGAAATTTCGGAGGCGATCGCTACAGCCAACACCGTGCAGCGCGCATGGAATCAGGTCAACTACCATCGCCGCGCCGAGCTGCTGCACGAGGTTGCTCGTCGGATGATGGCTGGACGGCCGCTCGTCGCGGAGATGCTCACGCGGGAAATGGGCAAGCCGTATAAGGAATCTGCCGACGAAGTCGCATGGTCTGCGTCGGCAGTCGATTACTACGCTGAAGTTGCGCGGCATGAGAACGGACGCGTACTCGGTCCTTCCACTGACGGCCAGTTTCATTTCACGACCAAGGAGCCGTTGGGCGTGGTTGTGATCATCCTGCCGTTCAATTTCCCGTTGTGCCTGCTGTGCTGGCAGGCCGCGGCAGCGATTGCAAGTGGCAACGCTGTGATCATTAAGCCGTCGGAGATGACCACGCTCACGACGCTGCAGTTCGCGGCGGCGTTCGATGCGCTGCCGGCGGGGCTGGTCCAGGTCCTGGCTGGTGGCGGCGCGGTAGGCCGGCAGTTGGTGGAGGATCCCGACACTCACATGGTGGCCTTCACAGGGGGGATCGACACCGGCAGGCTGGTCGCCGAATCCTGTGCCCGCCAATACAAGCGCACGTTGATTGAAACCTCTGGCAACGACCCTTTCATCGTGATGCCTTCCGCGCCCCTTGATACGGCTGCACGCGGCGCGGCGTTCGGAGCGTTCATCAATTGTGGTCAGGTATGTGCTGCGGCTGAACGTTTTTACGTGCACGAGTCGATCTACGAGCCGTTCGTCGAGCGGCTGGTTCACTACACCGCCAAGGTTCGGATCGGCAATGGCCTTGATAAGGTGGACATGGGTCCGCTCGGTTCAAAGCGCGAACTCGACCGTTACTTACGCGTGATTGAACAGGCCAAGGCGGATGGTGCGCGCGTATTGGCTGGCGGTGGCCGGCCGGCCAGTGAGCCTAAAGGCTGGTTTGTTGACGCAACCGTGCTCGGCGAGGTTCCGCCGACCGCGGCGATCATGAATAACGAGTCCTTCGGTCCAGTAGCGCCGGTCTGCGCGGTGCGTGATCTTGATGAAGCGCTCATGCTCGCCAATCGCTCGCGCTACGGCCTCGGCGCGACGATCTATACGAAGGATCTCGACGAATCGATGCGTGCTGTCAACGAACTCGAAGCGGGCATGGTCTGGGTGAACGCCCCGCTGTTGGACAACGACGCTGGCCCGTTCGGTGGGCGCAAGCAGTCGGGAATGGGTCGTCAGTTGGGGGCCGAGGGCCTGGACACGTTCAGGCACACCAAGCTGTCGATGATCGATTCGGCGGCGCGAAGCCATGATTTTTGGTGGTTCCCGTATTCCGACGCCGAGGCGTATCAGGGGCCACGCAATGGTTGAGCCCAGCTCCAACAGCGGCATTGCGGAGGCACGGGCAGTCGAGCTCGAGGCGCGGCTGGCAGCGGTTGAAGTGGGATCCGTTGATGCAGACTTCGATTCAGTGAGCTGGGTCTGGATGATTCTCCTGGGCGTCGTGTTGCCGGTGGTGCTGATTCTCGGCGGTTGGTTTTTTGGGCGCTCGCCATGAGCAATGGCGCGACGTCGTCGGCGGACGAGAGTGCGTGGCCGCTGACGCCGGCTGAACGAGTCTGGAGCCCTGTCCGTCTGGCGGTAACACTTGCCACGGCGGCGGCCGCGACCTGGTGTTACCTGATTGGCGAGGCGGTGGGTGGCTACCTGGGGTTCGTTGAAGGCGCAATCGCGCTCAGTGCCGGCTGCATGATCGGGATGTTGCTTGTGTTGCTTGCCGCGGGGCCCGCCAGTGTCCGTTTCGGCATCGACTCGATTGCCGGCACGAAGCCGCAGTTTGGCGCACGCGGATGGGTCGTTCCGGCGGCCTTACAGGCCGTTTCTATCATCGGTTGGAACTCCCTGCTGATCATCTTTTTCGCGAAATCCTCCATCCAGCTCGCGGTGGCGGTCGGGATAGCGCCTGTCGGGGTCGCCGGTGCAGGTTTTGTGCCCGCGCTCACGCTGTTTGCGTGCCTGCTCATCTTCTGTGTCCTGCGCCGTGGCGCCACCGGTGTTTCGGCGGTCTCTAACATCCTTGTCGCCCACGTTTTTGTAGGCTTCTGGATGCTCTATCTGCTCGTTTCGCATCGCTGGCCGGAGCTTGTCGCGGCGCAGCCGCTGGCGGCCAGCCCGGACCGGCTGTGGAACTACACCACGGGCATCGAGCTTGGAATCGTTACAACCCTGTCCTGGTGGCCGTATATCGGCGCGATGATCCGAATGGCGCCAAACGGTCGCTCGGTCGTTCTGCCTGTGTTGCTTGGCATGGGTGCGCCGGTGCCGCTACTGAGCCTGATTGGATTGGCTGGTGTGCTGGTGCTGAAGTCCTCAGATCCCGCCCAGTGGCTCAGGACTGTAGGCGGCCCCACTTATGGGATCGTGTCGCTGTGCTTTGTCACTGCCGCAAATTTTGGTACCGCAATCGCCGGCATTTACGCATCGGCGATTGGACTGCGCAACTTCCGCACTCTGGAACGGCGCAGCTGGACCACCTTGCTGACGATCACGATCCTGCCGGTCGCGGTTGTGGGGGCGTTCATTCCCGAGCTGTTCTTCGCCAAGTTCGGCAGTTTTCTTGCGTTGATCGGCGTCGCGTTCGCGCCGCTGTGCGGCATCCAGATCGCTGATTACTACGCGCTTCGGCGTCGCCGTCTCGATGTTCGGGCGATTTTTGATGATGCGCCTGGCTCACCGTACTACTTCTGGCATGGTGTGAACCCAGCCGCGATCGTCGCCCTCATCATTGGTTGCGGGGTGTATGTCGCGCTGCTCAATCCGCTGACCTACGTATCCGAAGGTCCGTATCGGTTTCTCACCGCGTCGCTGCCCGCCACCGCGGCTGCCGCCGCCGTCTATTTGGTCTGCAGTTGGTTCGTGATTCGCAGCGGGCGCGGCGGCTACCGTCGGGCGTAGTAACGACCCCGGCACGAGGCTATAGTCTGGCGGCGGGGGCGCGTTACGATCCCCCGGCCATGCTCGCGGGGGAATGAATGCCAATCTTCGATCCTGTAGTCGCCGACGAAAATACGGCGCGGTGGCTCGACATCCTGCCGCAGGGACCTACCTGTTCTAGCGCCGCACTGGGTTGGCGGCACTTGGCCGCCTACCGTTTTGATGGCCTGCGCTGCTGGGAGCTGGATCTGCCGGCCGTTCGGCATCACTTCATCTCAGCCCACCTCCTGCGCCCGTGCCACGTGGATACCCGCTGGAGCGGTCGTTCGCTGCGCGGGAGGTCCTTGCCGGGTAACGCCATGCTGATGGCGGCAGGTCAGGACAGCAGCTGGCACTGCTCCACCGCGATGGATGAACTGCAGGTATTTCTGGATCCCGACGTCGTCAATGAAGTGGCCACAGAAATCGGCGTTCCCAGCTACGACTTGATCGAAGGGGTCGGCATCGTTGATCCGGTGATCCGCGAGATATCGCTGCAGTTGCTCGCGGAAATCGAAAATCCAGGCATCGGCACGCGGCTGTTCGGCGACACGATGGCGCGTACGCTAGCCCTGCATCTCCTGCGGCGGCATTCGACTGCGGCGGCATCCGCACCCCCGCGGCGGATCGACATGACCGCCCGGCAGCTTCGTGCCGCCACTGACTTCATCGAATCCCAACTCGATCAGGACCTGTCGCTAGAGAGCATCTCTGCGGCGTCCGCGATGAGCCCTTTCCGGTTCGCCAGGGCCTTCAAGAAGGCGACGGGGCAGTCACCGCTGCAATACGTGATCCACCGTCGGATAGACCGGGCGAAGGAGTTACTGCGCTCCGGCGATCGCGACCTTGCCGACATTGCCAATTTGGTCGGTTTTTCGACCCAAAGCCATTTCACGGCGGTTTTTCGCCGCCGCTGCGGCACGACGCCTAAGCGGTACCGCGACCTTTGTTGCGCTTGAGCAACGGATAGCCGCAGCGAATTCAGCAAGTTTCCGATAGTCCTGGCAGGAACGTGAAAGACCCCTATCTGCATCGGGCGCACCCTTATGCGAACGTGTCGGCAGGCCTTTTCACTACCTGCTGTGGCGCCGGCATCTGGGCGCGACGTGGGTCTTCATACTCTCGAACGAGGCGGCACTATGACTAGGTCCCTGTGGTACGGCGCGATCGCAGCCTTGGTTTTTGTGGCGCCCATGGCCGTGGGGGGCGAAGTTCTGCACCTGATAGAGCGCGCGACGAATGAGCACGTCGTCGATGTGGGGGCGAAAGGCGATTCCCTCGGAGATATGCTGGTGTTTGCCAACCCGCTGTACGATGCGGCCAACACGAAGTCCGCCGGTAGCAGTAACGGCTCCTGTGTGCGCGTGGAGATAGGAAAAAGTTGGCATTGCAGCTGGATGCTCGCCGTGGCTGGCGGTCAGATCGCGGTGCTCGGCGCCTATCCGGACCAGGGCGACGCGGAATTTGCACTGGCCGGCGGAACGGGCCGCTACGTGGGCGCCCGTGGGACTTTAAAAATTCATGCGCGGGATGCTGCGCATCTCAGCTACGACTTCACCGTTTCGCTGTTGTGACTTGTTTAAAAGTTGTGTGAAGACCTCGCTCACCGCAAGAACCTTATTCCGACCCAGGTAGCCGCCCTTGTCTACGAACACCCTTCCCTCTCACGCCCGCGTCGTCATTATCGGCGGCGGGGTCATTGGCTGCTCGATTGCGTACCACCTCGCGAAGCTAGGCTGGCGCGACGTGGTGCTGCTCGAGCGCAAGCAGCTCACTAGCGGTACGACCTGGCACGCGGCGGGCCTGCTGACGACGTTGCGGGATACGGAGACCCAAACCAAGCTCGCCAAGTACACACAGGATCTCTACCGCAGCCTCGAGGCGGAAACGGGTCAGTCGACCGGGCTGATCGGTTGCGGCTCGATCCAGCTTGCGATGACCCGCGACAAGGCGGAGGAAATGCGTCGGGGCCTACATATGGCCACTTCGTTCGGGGTCGAAGCCTATGAGGTGAGCCGTGAGCAGGTGCAGGCGATGTGGCCGCTGGCTGATGTCAGCGACCTGACCGCCGCGTTTCATTTTCCGAACGACGCCCGCGTGAACCCGACCGATGTGACGCAGGCGCTCGCCAAGGGTGCCCGCCAGAACGGCGTGCGCATCTACGAGCAGACCCGCGTCACGGGCATCCAGCAGCGCAACGGACAGGTTATCGGTGTCAGTACCGACAGCGGTGACATTGGTGCCGAGTACGTCGTCAACTGCGCCGGCATGTGGGCGCGCGACGTCGGGCGCATGGCGGGGGTCAATGTGCCCCTGCAGGCGGCCGAACACTACTACTTGATCTCCGAGCCGGTGGCTGGCGTGCACCCGCTGTTGCCGATTCTGCGTGACCCCGGCAACTCAGCCTACATCCGTGAGGAGGCCGGCAAGATCATGCTCGGGTTGTTCGAGAAGGCTGCGAGCCCTTGGGCTCAGAACGGCATCCCGGACGACTTCTGTTTCGGTGACATTCCTCCGAATTGGGATCGGATGTATCCGGTCATCGAGAAGGCGATGCGGCGGGTTCCGTGCTTGCTAGAAACCGGCATCAAGCTGCTTTTCTGCGGGCCAGAGTCGTTCACGGCGGATCACAACTACCTGATGGGTGAGGCACCGGGCCTACGCAATTTCTTCGTGGCGGCTGGCTTCAACTCCCTCGGCATCCTCTCCGGCGGCGGCGTTGGCCAGGTCATGGCGCAGTGGATCGTCGATGGGCGACCGCCGATGGACGTCTGGTCGGTAAACCTGCGGCGCGTCCACCCGTGGCAGGACAATGATCGCTTCCTGCAGGACCGGATCGTGGAGGCGCTCGGGATTGGTTACCAGGACCATTGGCCATACCGCCAGTGGGAGACTGCCCGTGGCGTCAAGAAGAGCATCCTTCACGATCGACTCGCCGCTGCTGGCGCATGTTTTGGCGAAGGGGCTGGCTGGGAGCGGCCGAACTGGTACGCAACCGAGGGCCAGCCTGCCGAGTACCAGTATTCCTGGGGGCGCCAGAACTGGTTTGCGAACAACGCGAGCGAACACGCCGCCGTGCGGGAACGGGTCGGTGTATTCGAGCAATCGTCTTTCACCAAGCTGATGGTGCAGGGTCGTGATGCGGTCACTGTTCTGAACCGGCTTTCCACGGCCAACGTCGATGTGGCTGTAGGCCGATGCGTTTACGCGCAGTTCCTGAATGAGCGCGGCGGCATTGAAGCAGACCTGACCGTAACGCGTCTGGCGTCGGATCGCTTTTTGGTGCTGACCGCAGCGTTTACCCAGACGCACGTAGAGGCGTGGATCCGGAACAACACGCCGGAGGGCGCATTCTGCGTCCTCACTGACGTCTCGGGCGCGTACGCGATGTTAAACGTCCAGGGGCCGCTGTCGCGCCAGCTGCTGCAGTCTATGAGCAGTGACGATCTCTCGGATGCCGCGTTTCCGTTTGCGGCGTGTCGTGAGATCCGCCTCGGATACCAGACCGTGCTCGCTATCCGCCTGACTTATGTGGGTGAGCTTGGTTGGGAGCTGTACATCCCAACGGCGTTCGCTCTGCCTGTCTATGACTTGCTCATAGAAGCCGGAAAGTCGTTCGGCTTGCAGCACTGTGGCTACCACACCTTGAATTCCCTGCGTATCGAAAAGGCCTATCGCGAGTGGTCTCACGATATAGGCCCGGACGATTCGCCGCTCGAGGCCGGGCTTGCGTTTACCTGTGCCTGGAAGAAGCCAGGTGGGTTCATCGGCCAGGAAGCGCTCGAAGCACAGAAAGCGGCTGGCCTTCCGAAACGGCGCCTTGTGCAGTTCCTGCTCGAAGATCCCGAACATCTGGTCTATCACAATGAGCCGATCTACCGTGATGGGGTGCGGGTCGGGTTCGTAACGTCCGGGATGTTTGCGCACACCCTCGGTGCGTCTGTTGCGATGGGGTATGTCGGCGACGCTGCTGGCGTCAGTGACGATTTTGTCCTCGATGGAACGTACGAGATACAACTCTCAGACCGTCGGGTTGCGGCGCGCGCCTCACTTGCGCCGATGCTGGATCCGAAGAATCTTAGGATTAGATGTTAGCCCTACCGAAGGCCGTCTTCGAGCAGGCAGTTAAGTTCAGAACCGAAACCTTGGAGAAGACTTCAATGACACGACCGGTAGCGTCCGTCTCGCTTCGCGCTGCCTGTGCCGCAAGCTTGATTGCCTGCGTCGTAGCCCCAGCCGTGCAGGCTCAGCAGGCGTCACTCGAAGAGATCATCGTAACGGCACAGCGCCGTTCTGAGCGTGCTCAGGACGTGCCTGTGGCGATCTCTGCTTTGACCGCGGCGGATCTGGAGAGTCGCGGCGTACGCCAAGCAGGCGACATCGCAGCGGCGGTTCCGAACCTGATGTTGAGCTCGCCCTACGGCGAAGAAGCGCAGCCCACGTTCTCCCTGCGCGGCGTGACGACCAATGACTGGAGCCAAAACCAGAGCAGCCCGATCGCGATGTATGTCGATGATGTCTACAAGAGCGTTGGTGCGGTGCAGGCGTTGCAGGCCTACGATCTGGCGAATGTGGAGGTACTGCGCGGCCCGCAGGGGACGCTGTACGGCAAGAACGCGGTAGGCGGCGCGATCAATTTCTACTCGCGCAACCCGAGCCTGACCGAGAACGACGGTTACCTGACGGTCGGCCTTGGTAACTACTCCGCCCGCACGGTGACGGCCGCTGCAGGTGGGCCGATCGTGGATGGCACGCTCGGTTGGCGGGCGGCGGTTTTCTACGAAAAGCGTAACGGCTGGGTGGAGAGCGTCGTCCCGGGCGTCGAACCGCTCAATGGGGTCGACGCGCTCGCAGCGCGGGTTTCCTTCCTATACAAGGCGGGCGAGAACCTGACGGCACTGCTGAAGATTCATGTCAGCGACTCCGGCGGAACGCCGTACGGCGCCCACGCGCTCAACAATGATCCCAGCGTGACCGGATTCAGTGGCGAATATGGTTGGTTCAAAAGTGGCGCTAAGTACGCTATTCACAAGAAGATCAAGGATGATGGCGCGTCGCTAAAGATTGACTGGAAGCTTTCGGATCAGTACACGCTGACCTCCGTGACTGGCTTCGACTATGGCTTGTGGTATGAGAAGAGCGACGATGGCGCCTTGGCTGTCACGGACGCGGGCGAGGCGATTCACCTCGATGATCCCAATACCTACGCCTCCAGTATCAATGCGTTTTCGCAGGAGCTCCGCGTCTCCTCGCATGGCACAGGCCCGTTTGGCTGGCTAGCGGGGGTGTACTACGGCCGCGATAGCACTCACGCGACTGAGACGTTTCACTTCTTCGATTCCTATCCGGGTGCATTCGTCGACCAGAACGGCAACACGCTGTGGGGCTTCGACGAATACAACACCTTTGATCAGCTTCGCATCAGCAAAGCCGCGTTCCTGAACGCAACTTATGCAGTGACGCCGGCGGTGACGCTTCGCGCTGGAGTGCGATATACCAAAGACACGATCACTATCAGTAACTTCTATGCCCTCGAAGGCGGACTATCTAGTCAGCCGACTGCGCTTGGCCCTGACAGTGTCGCCACTCTCTGGACGCAGACGATTCCGGTCATAGATACGACTTACCTGTATTTTTCGCCGAGCTTTGCGGCACAGGGCGGAGTAAACCCCACGCTTGAGCGCTCCAATTCCAACGTCAGTTTCAAGGCGGGCGTTGACTGGAAGGTGTCCGACGACATGCTCGCGTACTTCAGTTTCAGCCAGGGATACCGCGGCGCGGCATTCAACGCGCAGGCGTTCAATAATCCTTTGGAATTGAGTTTCGCAAACCCTGAGAAACTCGACGCCTATGAAGCAGGCCTAAAATCGGAGTTCCTCGAAAAGCGGCTCGAAATCAATGCAGCGGCGTTTTATTACGCTTACCACGAGCAGCAGTTCCTCGATACATTCGCTCTGCCAAATGATGGCGGTACAGGGTTTCATACCGTCAACGCGCCGAAATCTCGTGTAGCCGGTGCGGAAGTGGAGATGCGCGCCCGTCCGACTGCAGATCTCGATATTCGGGCCAGCATTGGCTTACTCGACAGCAAGTATGAAGAGCTTTTTCTGCATGGTGCTGATCGTTCGGGTAACAAGCTGATCATGGCGCCGGACGTAAACGCCGGCGCATCTGTCGACTGGCGAGCGGCCAAGACCGATGCGGGCGACATTCACGTCGAGGTCGATGGAAATTACTACGGCAAGCAGTACTACGACGCGCTCAACACGGATCGAATTTCTCAACCCGCCTATGCGGTTCTCAATACCCGCGTGTCACTTCTGGGTACCGGTAACCGCCATTTTTCAGTTGCTGCATGGGTCAAGAATCTGACAAACCGCAAATATCTCGCGTATGGCCTTGCGCAGCGTAATCCGTCGGATGGTGGACTCGGGTTTGACTACGTCTTGGTCGGCGAGCCGAGGATGCTCGGCGTGGACTTCACCTACCGCTACTAGCGTGCCACGACTGAGGGCCGGGTTCGGTACACTCTCGTGGCGGACTCGGTCATTCAGGAGATTAAGCGTGTATAGGCAGTGGCGGATTCTGGCGACTATCGTCTTTCTGGCAGCAGTCGCGTTGCCGGCAGCGGCGAAAGCAGTCGGACACGTGAAGACTCTCGATCTTGTCGTGCAAACCGACCTTGGCAAGCTTCGCGGGTCACGAGGCAATGGTGTTCTGGAGTTCAAGGGGATTCCTTACGCGGCGCCTCCCGTTGGCGATCGTCGCTGGAGTTCACCTGCGCCGGTGACGCCCTGGGTCGACGAGTTGGACGCAACGCACTTCCGCGATGCCTGTCCGCAGGTCGTTCGTTACGGCCTTACCGAATCCAGTGACGTCGAGGACTGCCTGTACTTGAACGTGGCGGTGCCGACAGCCAGTGCGCCAGGGGGCAAGCCTCGCGCCGTGCTCGTTTGGATCTACGGCGGCGCGTTCGTAGGCGGCGGTGCCAACCTTTACCCGATCGATTATCTCGCGCGCACGGGCGACATCGTGGTGGTTACCCTGAACTACCGGATCGGTGCGTTGGGCTTCCTGTCCCATCCAGCGCTTGAGCAGAGCCGCAGTGGCGGTTACGCCCTTGAGGATCAGCGTGCTGCGTTTCGTTGGGTGAAGCGCAATATCGCAGCCTTTGGTGGTGATCCCAATAACGTGACCATCGCCGGTGAGTCGGCAGGTGCTGCGAGCGTCTGCCTGCAACTTTGGGCCCCGGAAGAGTCAGCCGGTTTGTTCCAAAAGGCGATCGTTCAGAGCGCGGGATGCATGCGCGGGCTGCGCTCGGTCACCGAGGCGCAGAGCGTTGGCTTGAAGGTGGCGGAGCGGCTGGGGTGTGGCGATCCCAAGACCGCCCTCGCTTGCCTGCGGGCAGCGCCACTGAAGGCAGTGCTGGAGGCGCAGACCGCCATTGCTGCAACGGAGATGCTCGCCTTCGCCCCAAGCGTTGGCTCCAAGACTCTTCCTCGGCAGGCGCGCGAGGCGCTGGAAACCGGTCATTTCGTGCGCGTTCCTCTTATTAACGGTGGCAATAGGGACGAGATGCGTCTTTACATCGGCTACGACGTCGCTGCCGGTCGGCCGGTCACGGCCGACAGCTATGTGGCCGCGCTGAACGCGATCTATGGAGCTGACGGCCCCGACGTGCTGGCGCGCTATCCACTATCGTCCTACTCCTCGCCCGCCACAGCGCTAGGCAGCGTGATGTCTGACTTCCAGCCTAGCGGCATCCTGGCCAACTGCGCGTTCCAGGAAACCGCACGGCTCGCGGCGAAGCACGTGCCCGTCTACCAGTACGAATTCACGGATCGGGATGCCCCGCCGGTGATGGACGACCCGGGTATCGAGCTGGGTGCGGTCCATTCGGCCGAACTGCCCTACCTGTTTCCAGGGTTTTCGAACAAATCCGTGTATGACGGTCCGCCGCTGAAGCCCGCATCGCAGCGATTGTCGGTCCAGATGGTGCATTACTGGGCGGCATTTGCCCGTTCCGGTCGGCCCTCCGTGAAGGGACAGCCGGTATGGCCACGGTTCCGTTCTGCGCGGGACGTGCTGCGACTGCATCCGGATAGCGTCGCGGTTTGGGATGCCGGCGCTGAACACCAGTGCGCGTTCTGGGCGTCGAAGTATCCAGCGGAGCTTGGACGCTAGGCAAAGCGCGGTGGTCGCTCATCAGGCGCCGACCAGCGCCACGCGGCAAGAATCCCGGCGCGTCACGCGGTCTCTCGCAGGAGCGCGAGTGCGGACGCCCGGGATATTAGCCGTCTGGCCTGCTGCCTCAGGCAGCGACGGAAACGGGCAGGCGGATCAGGTAATCAAAAGCGCCCAGTGACGCTTTCGCGCCCTCGCCGACCGCGATCACGATCTGCTTGAAGGGCGTGGCCGTGCAGTCGCCAGCCGCAAATACGCCTGGGATCGACGTCTGGCCGCGCGCGTCTACCTCTATCTCGCCTCGTGGCGAGAGCTTGACTGTGCCCTTGAGCCAGTCGGTGTTGGGAACCAGGCCGATCTGTACGAAGATCCCTGCAAGAGGAACCGTATGCAGTGCTCCGCTGTTGCGGTCCTTGTACACGAGACCGGTGACCCGCTCGCCATCGCCGTTGACCTCGGTGGTCTGGGCGCTGGTGAGGACAGTCACGTTCGGAAGACTGTGCAGCTTGCGGGTCAACACGGCGTCGGCGCGCAGCGTGGCATCGAACTCGATCACGGTCACGTGGCTCACAATGCCGGCGAGGTCGATTGCGGCCTCGACGCCAGAGTTTCCACCGCCTATCACTGCAACAGGCTTGCCCTTGAATAACGGCCCATCGCAGTGCGGGCAATACGCAACCCCTCGGTTGCGATACTTGCTTTCACCCGGCACGTTCATCTCGCGCCAGCGTGCGCCGGTGGCGAGCACCACGGAACGCGCCTTCAATGATCCACCGTCCTTGAAGCGAATCTCGACCAGCTCGCCGGGGACTAAAGCCTCCGCCCGCTGCAGGTTCATGACGTCGACCTCGTGGCTGCGCACGTGCTGCTCAAGTGCGCTCGCGAGCTGCGGGCCCTCGGTATGAGCGACGGAAATGAAGTTTTCGATGCCGACAGTATCTAGCACCTGACCGCCGAAGCGCTCGGCGGCGATGCCGGTACGGATGCCTTTGCGCGCAGCATATATCGCCGCAGCAGCGCCGGCAGGTCCGCCGCCGACGATGAGCATGTCGTAGGGTGCCTTGTCCTTCATCTTGAGGGACGTGCGTTGCGCCGAGGCGATGTCGAGCTTGGCAAGAATTTCCTCGAGGGTCATACGGCCCTGGGAAAAAGCGACACCGTTCAGGTAGACAGCAGGTACCGCCATGACCTCGCGGCGGCTGACCTCCTCCTGGAACAGAGCGCCATCAAACATTGTGTGGCGGATGCCAGGATTGAGAACGGCCATCAGGTTCAGCGCCTGGACGACGTCAGGGCAACTCTGGCAGCTAAGGGAGATGAAGCTCTCAAAGGCGAACTCGCCCTCGAGGGCAATGATCTGATCGATCACTGCAGCGTCCACCTTTGGTGGATATCCACCGACCTGCAGTAGCGCCAGGACGAGGGATGTGAATTCGTGGCCCATTGGCACGCCCGCAAAGCGGACGCGGGCCTCGCCACCTACCGGCCGTACCGCGAACGACGGCGCGATTTCCTGCGCAGCATCCGCTTCGACCAGGGTGACCATTGGGGATAGTGCGGTGATGTCAGCGAGCAGCTCCCGCAGCTCCTGTGAAGCGTCGCTCGCGTCGAGCGTCGAAACCAGCTCGATCGGCTGGACCAGGCGGCCAAGGTAGCCTTGCAGCTGCGCCTTCATGTTGTCATCGAGCATCGCGTTCACCACTAGTCCGGGGTGCGGAAGGTCGGCCCGGGCAAG
>CAIYLH010000120.1 GCA_903927005.1 uncultured Pseudomonadota bacterium | reverse complement strand
GGGGCCCTCACGGGCCCCGCCGGTGTCAATGGGTTGCGTGTAAGGTCGCTGGATGTGTGGTGAGTGCCGGTGCGCTCACGACCGCGACGTCAACGCCGCGAAAAACACCCTTAGCCGCGAGGGTGTGCCCCTCGTCCGTGCACGGGAACGAGTCATCGCCACGGCACGCGCGGGCAAGCCGGACATCTCGTCCGCGCAAGGCTAAGGAAAGCGAGTGTCGGGGCGGCGGCATGAGCACCAGATCTTCGGAAGCTGACATTCCGGCGCACAAAAAACTCGGCAGACCCTGGGGATGCGTCTGCAAAAGCGGCGTCACGATCGACGCGTCAAGTGTGCCGGTCGTGTTCTTGAGGTGCCCTGGCCGCGGACCTTGATCGCAGGCGTAGACCGCGGGATTGACAGCGTTCCCTGCATTGCCGTTTCATAACGTTGCCGCGCGCCATAAGACGGGCCCGCTCCAGCCGCGGCCTGCCAGACAATAACGACAAGCCCCGGGGCCCCATGAATTCCAACGCTCAAGCACTGCGTCCACCTTTCTTCGACCAACGCCGCACCGTCGCAGCTCCCGGCTTCAATCGCTGGCTCGTCCCGCCGGCGGCGCTCGCGATCCACCTTTGCATCGGCATGGCTTACGGCTTCTCTGTGTTCTGGCTGCCGCTGTCCAAAGCCGTCGGCATCACCCATGCGGTAGCCTGCCCCGCAGACCTCGGCTTCCTCGGCGCACTGACGGCGACGACCTGCGACTGGAAGATCTCCTTGCTCGGTTGGATGTACACGCTGTTTTTCGTCTTTCTCGGTTCGGCAACAGCGTTGTGGGGCGGTTGGCTGGAGCGCGCCGGACCTCGCAAGGCGGGTGTGGTCGCCGCAGTTTGCTGGTGCGGCGGCCTGCTGATCTCCGCCGCCGGCGTGCAGCAGCACCAGATCTGGATGCTTTGGCTAGGCTCCGGCGTCATCGGTGGCATCGGCCTCGGCCTCGGCTACATCTCGCCGGTATCGACACTGATCAAGTGGTTCCCAGACCGGCGTGGGATGGCGACCGGCATGGCGATCATGGGCTTCGGTGGCGGCGCGATGATCGGCGGCCCACTCGCCGACCAGCTAATGAGGCACTTCGCGACACCGACGTCGGTCGGCGTCGCCGAGACCTTCGTCACGCTCGCGATCATCTATTTCGTCTTCATGATCGGCGGCGCGCTCGGCTACCGCGTCCCGGCTGAGGGCTGGCGCCCGGCAGGCGGGTCACCGCCGGCTGGCCGACACCGCGGCGGCGTGGTCACCGACCGGCACGTGCACGTGGCCCAATCCTGGCGGACACCGCAGTTCTGGCTCGTGTGGGCCGTCCTCTGCCTCAACGTGACGGCCGGCATCGGCATCCTCGGCATGGCCTCGCCGATGCTGCAGGAGATTTTCGGCGGCCGACTCATCGGCTCAGACACGCCTTTCGCCGACCTCAGTGCCGAGCAGCTCGCGAAAATTGCAACGATCGCGGCTGGCTTCACCGGACTATTGTCGCTGTTCAACATCGGTGGGCGCTTCTTCTGGGCCTCGCTCTCCGATTGGCTCGGCCGCAAGACGACCTATGCGGTCTTCTTAGTGCTCGGCTTCACGCTCTATGCCTCGATCCCGACTGTCGCCAGCGCCGGGAGCCTGCCGCTGTTTGTCGGAATATTCTGCGTGATCCTGTCGATGTACGGCGGCGGCTTCGCGACGATCCCGGCTTACCTCGCCGATCTGTTTGGCACAAGCATGGTCGGTGCGATCCACGGCCGGCTGCTCACGGCATGGTCGACGGCTGGTGTGCTCGGCCCGGTCCTCGTCAACTACATCCGGGAATACCAGCTGGACCATGGCATCGCACGCGCCGCGGCCTACTCGGTGACGATGTACATCCTCGCAGGCCTCTTGCTGCTCGGCTTCGTCTGCAACGCACTGATCCGGCCAGTCGCTGATCGGCACTTCATGACCAGCGAGCAGCTTACGGCACGGCGCGAGTACGCCCCCCAGACGCACCAGCACCCCGCCGCGGACCTTGGCGCGCTGACGCGCGAGACGAGCCACGCCCGATGGGTGCTGCTGGCATGGCTCGCGATCGGAATTCCGCTCGGCTGGGGCGTATGGATGACGGTGCGCAAGGCTGCCGCGCTCTTCCACTGATCGAGGGCCTTCCACCGCACCATCAGGATCCGCTCGACCGAATCTTGGTGGCGCAGGCGCGGGTGGAACCGATGCATCTGCTGACACACGACCCCCTGATCGCGAAGTACGGCGAGTCGATCGTCCTCGTCTGATTGACCGGCCAGCTATGAGTGATAGTCCAGTTTATCGGGAGCCCATCCTTGCGCCGCGCCACGAACACGCGTAACTAACACGTGTCATTGATGTGCTCTGGAGAACGACATGCGCAGGCCACGCTATGAGAGTTCCGCCCCGAAGCAGACGGTGAGCCTGACCCTGAACTCGGATCTTTACGCCAAGGCCAAGCGCCTCGGAATCAATGCGTCGCGTGTTGCGGAACAGGCGCTCGCGGATGCCTACGCGGCGCGCGCCGACGAACTGCTGAAGGCGCAGATCGCCGAGGAACTGCAGGCGCTGGACGCCTTCGCCGAAGCGCACGGATCCTTCCCGGCGCTGGCCCGCGAGCACAAGCGACCTGCCGATGAAGCAGTTTGATCTTTACGCCAATCCGGTTGAAGCCGCGCGACGCACATATCCGTACGTCGTCGTCCTGCAGGCCGATGTCGCCGGCGACGCGGGTGGCAGCCGACTGGTCGCCCCGCTCGTCAGCCTATCGATATTCAGTCCACCGAGTACGCGGGTACTTCCCATCGTATCGTTCGACTCGCAGCGCTTCGTCGTGGTCACGCCGGCGCTTGTGAGCTTCCCGGTCAAAGAACTCCGCGATCCCGTTGGCACTGCGGCGCACTGTCGCGATGACCTGTTGAACGCGATCGACTTCCTGTTTTTCGAAAGCTGACAGGACCGGCGCACTGGGAGCGCTCGCTATCGTGCGACTCGGCGCCCTGGCCCCGAGTCGCACGGCAGGTCACTGCTTATACCAATCCGCCTTCAGCACGAATCAGGGGCAGGAAGACATCGCGGATTTTCGCCACCAGAATGTCTTTTGCGAGCGGCAGAAATGTGACCGCTTGGATCAGCCGCAGTGACGCAAGAAACGCCTCGTTACGACGGAAGAACTCGAACTCCGCGACTGGCCGGTCGGCAAAGTACGCGGCGATGAACTTCTCGTAGAGAGCCCGGCCCGTGCTATTTGGGATCCGGGTAGCGAACTCACAACTGCCCGACTCCTCATAGCCATAGATCATCGCGATGACGCCAATGTCGAAGAAGTAGTGCCCCCGCGACAGGTCACCCATATCGATAATGACGGCCTCCCCCGCGCGGATCATGATGTTGCTGGTGTGCAAATCGAAGTGCACGAGCGTGTCAGCATCTGGGATCGTCTCCAGGCGCGCCGCCAAATGCGCGATGTCCTCGTCGGCAAACAAGCCGCGCACACCCTCGATATATCCACGCAGGCGCACCTTAAGATCGGGGAAGACGGCCGGATCGCCGCTCTTGGAATGGATGTTGCGCGCGATTTGCGCAAGACGCGGACCGTGCCGGTCAACGCCGTCGGGCTCCCTGCGGATGATGGCGCTGAAGAGCTCCGCGTCCAGCATTTCGTAGACGACACCCGTGCGGTTGCCGCAAGTGACGACCTCATAGGACAACGCCGTAGGAATGCCCGCGACTAAAGCCGCACGAGCGAACTCTTTCTCCTGTTCGGCCACGTCAGGCGCAACCCCCTCGTTGTAGAGCTTGACGATGGTTTCCGGGTCGAGCCGAAAGCACTGACCGCAGACACCGGCCGACAGCAACTCCAGGCCGTCGATGGAAATCTCACGCGCCTTGCGACGGACACTGAGCAACTTGTTCAGCCCGGTCAGATCGAGCACTTCGTTCACGGCGGCACCGACGTTGACGAGTGTGAGCGAGGCGCCCTTGGCAGTCGCCTCACGCTTCAGACGCAGGAAGATGCGAAGACCCGCGCTCGAGACAAAATTGCATTCGCCCAGATCCACGAGCACGTGCCGCTGCCCGTCCAGGAGCCAGTCCCGATCCAATGTCGTGGCGCTAGCGGCATCCAGTCGGCCGTTAAGACTCAGCACGAGCGTGTCGCCCTCGATTCTGTTCGAAATTTCCATTGCGTCAGGAGCCCTGTTTCGGAAAATGTTAAATGGCTGCACCGGACACGGCGCATTGCAAGTTTTGCACTATTACAGAGAAAACGCAGCAACACGTGCTGGCGGATGGGCTGCCCCGCCGCCATTTGCTGCAACGGGCCCTCGTGCGTTAGCGAGCGTTCGAAGCGCCGGGCGCGGCGGCGGTAGCAGAACGCAATTTTGCTGCCGCGTCTTTAAGATCAGACCTGTTCACGGACAGGGATTCGCCGACATCTCAAGAATTGGCGATATTCGACGTAACCCGGTGCTCGCCAAACAGGTTATTCAATGCGCACTCGGCGCAGGGCGCCGTGGAATAGCGCGGCACACTACACGAAGCTCGACGCAATATTCGGAGGGACATGGCCACGGCTTTCACCACCCCCTTAAGGGTCCCGTGGCGGAACGCGGGAGGATTCGAAGGTGGGCCAGACATCTACTTGAGCGCAAATAGCCGGGATTCCCAGCACCTGGAAATTAACCGGCATCAAGACACAGACCCGCATCGGGCCAACCCCGCCCGAGTCCGCTCACAGCCCCCCTTTGCAGCTCTGCAAGTGACAAATTCACTAACCGTCACCGGCACTGCCCAGCTTTCATAGCCGCGACGTGTTGAAACCAATAGCTACCAAAGGTCTCGCATGCGCACCGGCCCTCGCCTCCTCGGTCTTGCCCTACTGCTCCTGCCGCAGTCGTACACGCTCGCGCAGACCGTCACTGTCACCTCTGAAGCCGGCCACGCGGTATTCGGCGGACTGACGCCGGCACTGGTGCAGTCGCGCCTTGCCGCGCAGGCCGCCTTGGCTGCCGCCCAGGTCGCCGCGCCTGAACCGAAGCCGATCCCGCGCACGATCCCCAAGAGCATCGCGACCGACCCACTGATCGCCAGCGGCGCGGGCCCGCGTGCGGCCATGGCCCCCCTCGCCATGGCAACGGCCGCTGCCGCCAACAAGGTCGCAGGGTTCGCCGGCGTCGGCGCCGGCGACTACGGCTTCCAGGTCGCGAGCACGCCGCCGGACACGAACCTGGCGGTCGGCACGACCCAGATCATCCAGTGGGTCAACACCTCATTCGCGATCTTCGACAAGTCCGGCAACAAAATCGCCGGACCGCTGGCCGGCAATACGCTCTGGTCGACGCTGACGACGGGCCCGGGCGCCGGCTGCAGCAACCACAATGACGGCGACCCGATCGTCAAGTGGGACACGGCGGCGGACCGCTGGGTGATGATGCAGTTCGTCGTTTCCAACGGCAGCAATTTCCTGCAGTGCGTCGCCGTCTCGCAGACCGCCGACGCCACCGGCGCGTGGAACGTCTACGCCTTCCCGTACACGAGCTTTCCGGACTATCCGAAGGCTGCCGTCTGGCCGGACGCCTACTATGTAACGTTCAACATGTTCAACGCCGCGGGCACCTCGTTCCTCGGCTCGCAGGTCTGCGCGTATGACCGCGCGGCGATGCTGGCCGGCACCGCCGCGACACAGGTCTGCGTGCAGCTGTCGTCGGCCTACGGTGGCGTACTGCCCGCCGATCCGGATGGCGCCTCGGCGGTTGCAGCCGGTGCGCCTGCGTACCTGCTGACCTACGACAACAACCTCGCGCAGCTGGACCTGTGGCGGTTCCATCCCAACTTCGGCGGCACGGCCTCGATCGACGCGGCGCCCATCGCGCTGCCGGTCGCCGCGTTCACCCCAGCGGCGAGCGTGCCGCAGCTCGGTTCGACGCTGTCGCTGGACTCACTCTCCGACCGGCCGATGTACCGCCTCGCCTATCGCCTGCGCAATGGCATCGAGTCCCTCTTCGTGACCCACGCGGTCGCGACCGGTGCGAGCGGCCAGAGCGCGGTTCGCTGGTATGAAGTACAAAGCCCGGCCACCACGCCAGTACTCGCCCAGCAGGGCACGTTCGCGCCGGACACCTCGCTGTGGCGCTGGATGAGCACCGGCGCGATCGACGGGGCCGGCAACATGGCCATCGGCTACAGCACCTCAAGCTCGGCGGCGTATCCATCGCTTGCCGTCGCTGCGCGGCTCGCAACGGACCCGCCAAACACGATGGGCAGCGAAACCGTGGCGATCGCCGGCACCGGCTCCGAAACCCGCTCGGGCACCGCCTACACGCGCTGGGGTGACTACGCCTCGATGGTCGTCGACCCGGTCGACGACAGCACGATGTGGTTCACCTCGCTTTACCAGAAGACCAGCGGCCAGTTCGCCTGGAGCACGTGGATCCACGCCTTCCGCATTGGCATGGCGATCCCGACCCCAGCACTTGCCGCCTCCCCGACCAGCCTGAGCTTTGGCGCGGTCGCAGGTCAGGCGGCGCAATCGGTCACGCTTTCGAGCAACGGCACCGCCGCGGTGACCATCAACTCGATCGCGCTCACTGGCACGAATACCGGCTTCAGCCAGACGCACACCTGCGGCACGCTGCCAGCGACGCTCGCGCCCGCTGCGACCTGTACGGTCGCGATTACATTCGCCGGCAGCACCACGCTAGTCACCGACAAGCTTGCGATCACCACGGACGCCGCCACCTCGCCGTCGATCGCCCTGAGCGGCGGCGCCGCGCCGGCACTGACGCTGACGCCTACGTCGCTTACTTTTGCGACGCAGAACGCCGGCACCACCAGCAGCGCAAAGACCGTCACCGTCAAGAACGCCGGCACCGCCCCGATGAGCTCGATCAGCGCCGCGCTGACCGGCACGAATGCCGCTGACTATCGCGCGACTAACAGCTGCAAGCCGCCGCTCGCCGCGGCGGCCAGCTGTTCGATCAGCGTGAAGTTCGCGCCCGCTGTCGGCCTCGGAGCGGAAGCGGCGACGCTGTCGGTAACGACCAGCGGCGGTAACGGCAGCGTCGCGCTGAGCGGCACCTCAGCGGCTGTGACGCGGACGGTCACGTTCACGCCAGCCACCGGCACGCCCTTCGCGTTCGGCAACCTCGCCAGCGGTGGCAGCTCGACGCTCAGCGTCGCGACACTCCGCAACACCGGCACCAGCTCACTCACCGTCGCCACCGCAATTAGCGGCAGCAACGCCTCGCTGTACACGGTGCGCAGCCAGACCGGCTCGTGCGGTAGCACGCTGTCGGCCGGCTCCAGTTGCCAGGTGTTCGTGCGCTTCAAGCCGACCTCCAAGATCGCAACGGCTGCGACGCTGACGGTGTCCACCAACGCCACCACCGCGCCCTCCGCCAACTACCCACTCACCGGCACCGGCATCTAACCGGAGACGCCCCATGGCGCGACGCACCTGGCCGGTGATCGCGGCCACTGCCGCCGCCCTGCTGCTGGGCGGCGGCCTGCTCAGGCTGCAGCGGCTCGGGGCGCCGGAGGCAGTCCCGACTGGGGCGCATTCCGACACGACCCCACTGTCGATCACCACGCCGACCTCACCGGCAAGCGTCGCGATGGTACGTCGCGAGCGCCAGGACGGCGATCCGGATCCGTTCCGCGACCAGGACGACCTCAGCCTCGTGTATGCCGCCTTCGACGCCGACCCGGACCCGTCGGCACGCGCGCTGGCGTGGCGCGCCTGGTCGATCTGCGTACCTACATTCGCCGCCGCAGGTGGCGGCATGCTGAGCACCGATGCCGCGGCAAAGGCGCTGGATGCGAGCAGCGATCCGGCGCGCATGGCCGCACTGGCGACACTCGAGGTGCGCTGTGCAGGCTTCTACCGCCGCCCCACGGCCGCACTAACTGCCGATGCCGCCCGCAACGCGCGCCGTCACCACGATGGCGACCTGCGTTCACGCGCCGAACAAGCGCTCGAAGCTGTTGCCGCCGGCAACGCGGATGAAGCGCGCGAACTGCTTCGGGCGCTCGCAACCAGTCGGGACCCCTACGAGTGGCGGGCACTGAGCGGCATCGTCAGCCGCTGGAACCGGGGTGCCGGCCACCCGGCCGAGGATGTGGCGCTGGATGCGGCGCTCGCAGTGGTTGGCTGCGACCTCGGCATGGACTGCGGCCCGCAATCACTGCTCGCGCTGCAGGCCTGCGCGTTCAACGCCGCCTGCGAGGGCGACCTCGTTGAGCGCACGCTGAGCCAGTATCCGGACGCGGACCGCTCCGCGGTGGCCGCCGCGCGCGCGCAGCTGGCACGGGCCCTGGCCGCAGGCCGTTTCGATCCGCACCACTTGATCGAGCAGCGCTGACGTCATCCGCGGCGCTCAACGCGGCGCGCTGGAGCGCCCGTTTTAGCACGACTTCCCAACGGCCATCTGCCAGCCATTGGGGTCGATTGTCTTCATATTTTTTATAAAAATATCTATATATTTCATAGTTTTATATATCTTTTTAAAAATATAAATCACCAAAACTTAAGCGCCTTGTAGCCAAGCCGGATGCCGCCCTGCACGCGCCACTGCGCACGCGGCCCTAGCCCGCCACGGCTCGCCCCCCGCCCGCGATCTCCCAAGCCACGCCTGTGGCTATCGGAGCCGGACCTCGACGTTTAGGATGCAAGCTCGGCTACCGCTTAACTACTAGAACCTGGAAGGCTCGCCTGCATGCGCACGCCGATCCCGGCCGCCAGCCACCGCCCCATGCGGAGCACACTGGTCCGCGCCCCCCACCGCCGTTGCACCCGCAACGGCTCTCAGCCCGTTGCGCGCAGCCGGCGCGAGACTTTCGCATGCAGCTAAGCCTGGAGGGAGTCACCAAACAGGTCGGCCCCGAAACCTGGCTGTACCCGCTGACACTGGCGCCTCGCCCCAGCGAGGTCACGGTGCTGCTGGGCGCAACGCGCGCCGGCAAGACCAGCCTGCTGCGCATCATGGCCGGTCTCGACCGGCCCACGACAGGCCACGTCCGGGTGGATGACCAGGACGTCACCGGCTTGAGCGTGCGCAAGCGCAACGTCGCGATGGTCTACCAGCAGTTCATCAACTACCCCTCGATGACGGTCGCGGAAAATATCGGCTCGCCGCTGCGGCTACGACGGGAACTCAACATAGAACAACGTGTCCGCGAGCTGGCCGAACGCCTGCACATCGGCCAGTACCTGGCACGCTATCCCGCGGAACTCTCTGGCGGCGAGCAACAGCGCGTCGCGCTGGCGCGGGCGCTGGCCAAGCGTGCGCCGCTGATGCTGCTCGACGAGCCGCTGGTGAACCTCGACTACAAGTTACGTGAAGGACTGCGTGAGGAACTCGCACAGCTGTTCGCCAGCGGCGAGTCGACCGTCATCTATGCGACCACCGAGCCTGGCGAGGCGTTGCTGCTAGGCGGCCATACCGCCGTAATGGATGCCGGCGAGCTACTGCAATACGGCGCTACGACCGAGGTCTTTCATCGCCCCAGATCGCTACGCGAGGCACGGGCGTTCAGCGATCCACCGATGAACCTGCTCACCGCCACGACAGGTACAGGCAGCGTGCAGCTGCAAGGCGGCCCAACACTGAACCTTCAGCTCCCGCCCACAGCGGCGGGCACGGTCACGGTCGCCGTGCGCGCCAGCGCACTACGCCTGCAGCCACGGACTGGCGATGTGGCGCTGGCAGCGCGGGTGGAGTTGAGCGAGATCTCAGGCTCCGCGACGTTCCTGCACGTGAGCTCAGCCATGGGCGAACTGGTGGCGCAATTGACCGGGGTGCACGCCTTCGAGCCCGACGAGCCGGTCACGCTGCACCTGAGTCCCGCGCAGGTCTATGTCTTCGATTCGACCGACACGCTGCTGATTGCACCTGAGCGCAGTACCTAAAGATGGCACGCATAGACCTCGATCTCGCCCATTGCTACCGGCCAGAGCAGGCGGAGATTGATTACGCCCTGCTGCCGTTAAAGATGACCTTCAGCGACGGCGGCGCGTATGCGCTGCTGGGGCCGTCTGGCTGCGGCAAGACGACCATGCTGAACATCATCTCGGGGCTGCTCATCCCATCGGAAGGGACCGTTCGAATCGACGGCCGCGACGTAACACACGCCTCGCCGCAGCAACGCAACATCGCGCAGGTCTTCCAGTTCCCGGTCATCTACGACACGATGACGGTGGCCGAGAATCTCGCCTTTCCGCTGCAGAACCGCCGCATGCCGACCGCGCAGATCCGCAAGCGTGTCGGCGAGATCGCTGAGATGCTAGAACTGAGCGCGCAACTGGATCGACGCGCTGCGGGCTTGTCGGCAGAACAGCAGCAGAAAATATCGCTTGGCCGCGGCCTGGTACGGCCCGACGTCGCCGCCGTGCTGCTCGACGAGCCACTCACGGTGATCGACCCGAACCTGAAGTTCCAGCTACGGCGCAAGCTCAAGCAGATTCATCGCGAACTGAAGCTCACGTTCATCTACGTGACCCACGACCAGGTCGAGGCACTCACCTTTGCCGACGAGATCGTCGTGATGAACCGCCGACGGGCGGTACAGGTCGGTGCTGCCGAGGTACTGTTCGAGCGCCCGGCACACACCTTCGTCGGCTACTTCATCGGCTCGCCGGGCATGAATTTCCTGCCTGCCCGGGCAAGCGCCACAGGCGTGAACGTCGCCGGACAACTGCTGGCTACCCTGCCCCATCGAGCCGTTCCCGATGGCGAGCTGAAACTGGGCATCCGCCCTGAATATCTCACCCTCGCCGCGCACCAAGCGCCTGGCGCCCTCGCGGCCCGCGTCACGCACGTCCAGGACCTGGGCACCCACCTGCTGCTGAGCGCAGCACTTGACGGCCACACGCTCAAAGCGCGGCTCGCCTCCGATGTCGCGCCGCCGCAGGTCGGCGAGTCGGTGTGGCTGCAGGTCATCAGTGAGCACACCTGTTTCTATCAGGACGAGGAGCTGGTGGCATGACGGCGCACAGGAGCCCGCGATGAACAAACCGGTTAACCAGAAAGCCTGGCTGCTGGTACTGCCCGTACTGATCTGCGTGGCGTTTTCCTCCATCTTGCCGCTGATGACGGTCGTGAACTACTCGGTGCAGGACATCATCTCGCCCGAGCGCCGCGTGTTCGTCGGCACCGAGTGGTTCGCGTCCGTCATGCGTGACCGCGAACTGCACGCCGCGCTGGCGCGCCAGATCGTGTTCTCGCTTTCCGTACTGGCGGTCGAGATTCCACTGGGCATCGCGCTTGCACTGTCGATGCCAGCCAGTGGCTGGCGGGCGTCAGCCGCGCTGGTTGCAGTGGCCCTGCCGCTGCTGATTCCGTGGAACGTGGTCGGCACCATCTGGCAGATCTTCTGCCGCACCGACATTGGCCTTCTGGGCAGCGCCATCAAGGCGCTGGGTCTGGAGTACAGCTACACCGGCGATGCCACCCAAGCGTGGCTGACCGTGCTGCTGATGGACGTCTGGCACTGGACCCCGCTCGTCGCGCTGCTTGCTTACGCCGGACTGCGCGCCATCCCGGATGCGTACTATCAGGCAGCGCGCATCGACGGCGCGAGTCGCCTTGCGGTCTTCCGGTACATCCAGCTCCCCAAGATCCGTGGAGTGCTGATGATCGCAGTGCTGCTGCGATTCATGGACAGCTTCATGATCTACACCGAGCCGTTCGTCCTGACCGGTGGCGGGCCCGGCAACGCCACGACCTTCCTCAGCCAGTACCTGACGCAGAAGGCCGTCGGCCAGTTCGACCTGGGCCCAGCCGCCGCATTCTCGTTGATCTACTTCCTGATCATCATGCTGCTGTGCTTCATCCTCTACAACTGGATGCAACGGCTGGGCACACCGGGGAGAGCTGACAAGTGAAGAAGCGTTCGCTGCTGCTCATCGTGTATATCGCGCTATCCATGCTGCCCATCTACTGGATGGTCAACATGAGCTTCAAGAGCAACGCCGAGATCCTCTCGAGCTTCACGGTGCTGCCGCTGCACTTCACCTGGGCCAACTACCAGACGATCCTCACCGACAGCAGCTGGTACTCCGGTTACATCAACAGCCTCATCTACGTCACGATCAACACCGTCATTTCAGTCACGGCCGCGCTCCCCGCCGCGTACGCCTTTTCGCGCTACACGTTCCTCGGCGACAAGCACCTGTTTTTCTGGCTCCTGACCAACCGCATGACGCCGCCGGCGGTCTTCCTGCTGCCCTTCTTCCAGCTCTACAGCACCATTGGCCTGATGGATACGCACCTCGCCGTGGCACTCGCCCACCTGGTATTCAACGTGCCACTGGCGGTGTGGATCCTGGAGGGCTTCATGAGCGGCATCGCCCGCGAGATCGACGAGACCGCCTACATCGACGGCTACTCCTTTCCACGCTTCTTCACGACGATCTTCCTGCCGCTGATCAAAGCCGGCGTCGGTGTCGCGGCGTTCTTCTGCTTCATGTTCAGCTGGGTGGAGCTGCTGCTCGCGCGCACCCTGACGAGCGTCAACGCAAAACCCATCGTCGCGACGATGACCCGCACGGTGTCGGCGGCCGGGATGGACTGGGCGACGCTTGCGGCGGCGGGCGTGCTGACTGTCATCCCTGGCGCCATCGTCATCTGGTTCGTACGCCAGCACATCGCGCGCGGCTTCGCGATGGGGAGGGTGTAATGTTCGCGTGGATGGCATGGACCACGCCGGTCGCGGTGTTCTTTATCTGCATGGCGCTGATGCTCGCAGGCATGACCGTCTGGGAACTCAAGCGCCCCAGCACATTACGCAAGGGATTCCTGCCGATCGCCACGACCCGCGGCGATCGGCTCTCGATCGGGCTGCTCACCGCGGCCTACATCAATCTTGCGTTCGTGGGCCTGGCCGATCGAATCGGTGCCTCTCTGTCGCTGGCGAATCCGCCCAGCGTCTGGATCAGCTTCGTGCTTTCAATGGCCGTTCTCGCGTTTATCATGCGACGCGGCTAGGACTTATCCTCGTGACCGACACCTACAGGAACTGGACCGTGAAAACTCGTTATACCGCGCTGGTGATCGCCGTCGTGCTCGCCATCTCTGGCTGCGGCAAAAAGCAGACCGATGCTGCCGTCTCCCCAGCCGCCTCGCTGGCAGCTGCCGAAAAATGGGTGGACAGCGAGTTCAAGCCGTCGACCCTGACGCGGGAACAACAGCTGGCCGAACTGCAGTGGTTCGCGGCCAGAGCCGCCACGCTACGCGCCCGGGGCGTGAACGAGATATCGGTCGTCTCCGAGACCCTGACCACTCACGAATATGAGAGCAAGACCCTGGCGAAGGCGTTCGCGGAGATCACCGGCATCAAGGTCAACCACGACCTGCTGCAGGAAGGCGATCTGGTCGAAAAGTTGCAAACCTCGATGCAGTCGGGACGCAGCATCTATGACGGCTGGGTGAGCGACAGCGACCTGATCGGGACGCACTATCGCTACGGCAAGATCATGAACCTCACCGACTACATGGCCGGCGCCGGCAAGCAGTGGACCAACCCCGGCCTCGCGCTGGAGGACTTCATCGGCACCAGCTTCACGACGGCGCCCGACGGCAAGCTCTACCAGTTGCCGGACCAGCAGTTCGCCAACCTGTACTGGTTCAGAGCCGACCTGTTCGCGCGTCAGGACCTGAGGGACCGCTTCAGGAAGAAGTACGGCTACGAGCTTGGCGTGCCCCTCAACTGGACTGCCTACGAGGACATCGCTGCGTTCTTCACTGACGATGTGAAGGAAATCGACGGCCGCAAGATCTACGGCCACATGGACTACGGCAAGAAGGATCCCTCGCTAGGCTGGCGTTTCACGGACGCATGGCTGTCCATGGCAGGCGCTGCGGACATCGGCATTCCCAACGGCCGGCCCGTCGACGAATGGGGCATCCGCGTCTCGGCCGACGGCTGCACGCCGCTCGGCGCCTCGGTGGCGCGCGGGGGTGCCACCAACTCACCTGCCGCGGTCTACGCGCTGACCAAGTACGTGGAGTGGCTGAAGAAGTACGCGCCGAAGGAAGCCACCGGCATGACCTTTGGCGAGGCCGGCCCCGTCCCGGCACAGGGCCAGATCGCACAGCAGATCTTCTGGTACACCGCTTTCACCGCGAACATGACCACCAAGGGCCTGCCGGTCGTCAACGACGACGGCACCCCGAAGTGGCGCATGGCGCCGGGCCCGAATGGCCCTTACTGGAAGCCCGGCATGCAGAATGGTTACCAGGACGTCGGCTCGTGGACGTTCTTCGCCGGACTTGACGCGGACAGGACGGCGGCCGCCTGGCTGTACGCCCAGTTCGTCACCAGCCGCACCGTGTCGCTCAAGAAGACGATCGTCGGCCTGACGCCGATTCGTGAAAGCGACATCCGCAGCCAGGCGATGACCGACCTCGCCCCCAAGCTGGGCGGTCTGGTCGAGTTCTATCGCAGCCCGGCGCGGGTTGCATGGACACCCACCGGCACCAACGTTCCGGACTATCCGAAGCTGGCCCAGCTGTGGTGGAAGAACGTCGCGCAGGCGGTAACCGGCGAGATGACGCCACAGGTGGCCATGGATACCCTGGCCGGCGAGATGGATGACGTCATGGCCCGCCTCGAGCGTGCCGGCATGGCCAAATGCGCGCCCAAGCTCAACCCGAAGGAAGATCCGGCCAAGTACCTGAGCGACAAGGCGGCACCGTGGGCCAAGCTCGCCAATGAGCACCCCAAGGGCGACACCATCGCCTATCAGACGCTGCTCGATGCCTGGAAGGCCGGCAAGGTTCGCTGACCCTAAAGCCCGCCGGCCTATGCGAGTAGGCCGGCGGGCCGCCCGACCGTTCTTCGAATGACTAGCCATGCCGATTTTGTCTAGACCTGTTGCGTTCGCCGCCACAGTAGCCTGCGCACTCTTCGTGTCGGCCTGCGGCCCGCACACAGCGGCACCGACCGCCGACGCCCGCCTGCGCGAGCTCTATACCCATGAATGGCAGTGGCGCCAGGCACAGTTCGCCGAGAGCGCCGATGAACGTCACAGCATCGTCGACCACGGAAGCGCAGGGACGCGCTGACCCCGCTGCGACAGTTGCGCTAGCACAAGGAGCTGCGGCCAAGTGTTTAGGGCTCATGCCGCGCTCGTTCCCGGGCTGCAGTGGATCGTTCGATATCTGTACGAACTGGGCAATTTCT
>CAIYLH010000119.1 GCA_903927005.1 uncultured Pseudomonadota bacterium | reverse complement strand
CGGTGTGCTCACGACCGCGACGGCAACGTCGCGAAAGGCATCCTTAGCCGCGAGGGGGTGTCCCTCGTCCGTGCACGGGAACGAGTCATCGCCACGGCACGCGCGGGCAAGCCGGACACCTCGTCCGCGCAAGGCTAAGGAAAGCGCGTGTCGGGGCGGCGGCATGAGCACCAGATTCTGCGCAGCGTTGCAGGAGTCGATAGCGGACCTGAAGGCGATGGTCGGCATGCACTGCACGAGGATCCCGACAGTACTGCGGATGCCGGTTGTCGCGGTGGCCTGATTGGCCCAAGCCCAGTATTGATCCGGCGTTCCTGACGGCGACCCGCGAAGTCGACGCGTGCGACTGGGTCGTTCTCGTGGAGAAATTCGGCCTAACTCATTGATTGAGTTGGCTCCCCGGGTAGGACTCGAACCTACGACCCAACGATTAACAGTCGTTTGCTCTACCGACTGAGCTACCGGGGAACGGTATATCTTCATAAACCCCTTTTCAGGGGCCGCGCATTCTCGCGGGCGCACCGGGTCAAGTCAAGGCGCCGGGTTTGTTTTTCAGGTCGGTTCGCCAGTCTCCGTGTGCGCCGCTCGCGCTCATGCCGCCGCCCCGTCCGCGCAAGGCTAAGGATAGCGCGTGTCGGGGCGGCGGCATGAGCACCAGGCCTTGCGAATCTGCTATCGAAGGGCGCCTGAGGCGCGTCGTTCCGCTCAGCCGAGCAGGCTGCGGATGCGCGTGAGCGCTTTCTCCAGCGTCTGCATCGAACAGGCGAACGACAGGCGCATGTGCGCCGGGGCACCGAAGCCGGAGCCCGGCACCACCGCGACCAGCGCCTCGGTGATCAGTTTCTCGGCAAACGCATTGTCATCGGCGCAGCCGAGGTTCTGCATCGCCTGCTCAACGTTGGCGAACGCATAGAACGTGCCGAAGCCGGGCAGGCAGGAGACGCCGCGGATCGAGTTAAGACCGTCGACGATGTAGTCGTGGCGGGCCTTGAACGCCTTGTTCATCTCTGCGACGCAGCCCTGGTCGCCGTTCAGGGCCGCGACCGCGGCCTTCTGGCTGATCGAGGTCGGGTTCGAGGTCGACTGGCCCTGGATGGTGGCCATCGCCTTGATCAGCTCCGCAGGGCCGCCGCAGTAGCCGATGCGCCAGCCGGTCATCGCGTAGCTCTTGGAGACGCCGTTGATGGTCAGCGTGCGGTCGTACAGCGCCGGGCACGCGGTCACGAGGCTGCAGAACGGCTCCGGGCCCCACCAGATGTGCTCGTACATGTCGTCCGTGCCGATCACGACCTGGGGGTGGCGCAACAGCACCTCGCCCAGGGCCGCCAGCTCCGCGCGCGTGTAGGCAGCGCCAGTCGGGTTTGAGGGGCTGTTGAGGATGAACAGCCGGGTCTGCGGGGTGATCGCCGCCTCCAGCTGGGCCGGGGTGATCTTGTAGCCTTGGGCGGGGCCGGCCTCGACGATGACCGGGACGCCATCCGCCAGCAGCACCATGTCCGGGTAGGAGACCCAGTAGGGGGCAGGAATCACGACCTCGTCGCCCGGGTTGAGCAGCGCCTCGACCAGGTTGAAGATCGTGTGTTTGGCGCCTGCCGACACCAGAATCTGCGAGCGCTGGTAGCTCAGGCCATTGTCGCGCTGGAACTTGGCGATAATGGCGTCCTTGAGCTCGGGGATGCCATCGACGTTCGTGTAGCGGGTGAAGCCGCTCTGGATCGCCGCGATGCCAGCGGCCGAAATGTGCGCCGGGGTATCGAAATCCGGCTCGCCGGCCCCAAGTCCGATGATGTCCTTGCCCTCGGCCTTGAGCTGGGCGGCGCGGGCGGTCACGGCGAGGGTGGGCGAGGGCTTGATGCGCTGGACGCGCTTCGATACGAGGATGGTCACGGGATGCTCATTGCAGTGCAAAATAAGGTTGATTCTCTGTTAATTCACCGTCTGGATCAATTCTGATGAGCCGTGAACCTCTGCTGCCCAGCGACGCGCCCAAGCGCCCGTTCCGGCTCGCCTCCAATTACCAGCCCGCCGGCGACCAGCCGGCGGCCATCGCCGCGTTGCTGGACAACCTGCAGTCGGGGTTGCGCTACCAGACGCTGCTGGGTGTGACCGGCTCCGGCAAGACCTTCACGATCGCGAACGTGATTCAGGCGATGCAGCGCCCCACCATCGTGCTGGCGCACAACAAGACCCTCGCCGCGCAGCTGTACGGCGAGTTCAAGGAGTTCTTCCCGGACAACGCGGTCGAGTACTTCGTCTCGTACTACGACTACTACCAGCCAGAAGCCTACGTGCCGGCGTCCGACACCTTCATCGAGAAGGATTCGGCGATCAACGATCACATCGAGCAGATGCGCCTGTCCGCGACCAAGGCACTGCTCGAGCGGCGTGATGCGATCATCGTCGCCACCGTCTCCTCGATCTACGGCCTCGGCGATCCGCAGGCCTACCTGTCGATGGTGCTGCACCTGTCGCGGGGCGAGCGCGTCGACCAGCGCAAGCTGCTGCATCGGCTGACGGAGATGCAGTACAGCCGCAACGACATCGACCTGTCGCAGGGTACCTATCGCGTGCGCGGCGATGTGATCGACATCTTCCCCGCTGAATCCGAGCGCGAGGCGGTGCGCGTGCAGCTGTTCGACGACGAGGTCGAGTCGCTGGCCTACTTCGACCCGCTGACCGGCGAGACGCTGCGCAAGGTGCCCAGGGCCACGATCTTCCCGTCCAGCCACTACGTGACGCCGCGCGAGCGGCTGGCCGCGGTGATCGACGACATCAAGGATGAGATGCGGCTGCGCGTGGCGGAGCTGCGCGAGGCGAACAAGCTGGTCGAGGCGCAGCGACTGGAGCAGCGCACGCTGTACGACATTGAGATGATGAACGAGGTCGGTTACTGCTCCGGCATCGAGAACTACTCGCGCTATCTGTCAGGGCGGGCGCCGGGTGAGCCGCCGCCGTGCCTGTTCGACTACCTGCCGCCGGATGCGCTGCTGGTCGTCGATGAGAGCCACGTGACCGTGCCGCAGCTGGGCGCCATGTACAAGGGCGACCGCTCGCGCAAGGAGACGCTGGTCGAGTATGGCTTCCGGCTGCCGTCAGCGCTCGACAACCGGCCGCTGCGCTTCGAGGAGTGGGAGAAGCTCTCGCCGCAGATGATCTTCGTCTCGGCGACGCCCGCCAAGTACGAGCTGGCCCATTCCACCGGCTCCGTGGTCGAGCAGGTCGTGCGGCCGACCGGACTGCTGGATCCCGAGGTCGATGTGCGCCCGGTACGCACGCAGGTCGACGATGTGTTGTCGGAGATCACCGTGACCGTCGCGCGCGGCGAGCGGGTGCTGATCACCACGCTGACCAAGCGCATGGCGGAGGACCTGACCGATTACCTGCAGGAGCACTCGGTCAAGGTGCGCTACCTGCATTCCGACATCGATACCGTCGAGCGGATGGAGATCATCCGCGATCTGCGGCTGGGCAAGTTCGACGTGCTGGTCGGCATCAACCTGCTGCGCGAGGGACTCGATCTGCCGGAGGTGTCGCTGGTCGCGATCCTGGACGCGGACAAGGAGGGGTTCCTGCGCTCGGAGGGCTCGCTGATCCAGACCATTGGTCGCGCGGCGCGGCACGTCAACGGACGGGCGATCCTCTACGCCGACGTCGTCACAGGTTCGATGCGCCGGGCGATGGACGAGACCGGTCGAAGGCGGCAGAAGCAGATCGAGTACAACGCCGAGCACGGCATCACGCCGATCGGCATCAAGAAGGCCGTGCAGGATGTCATGGAGGGTGCCCGCTCGAGCGAGGAGCGCGGCGGTGGCGGGCGCGGCGCGGTGCGGGGCGAGCTCAGCCCCGAGCAGGTGGTCAAGCGCATCAAGAAGCTCGAAGGCGAGATGATGAAGCTGGCCCGCAACCTCGAGTTCGAGGCGGCGGCGAAGCTGCGCGACGAGATCAGCGAACTGCGGCAGGTGGGTCTGGGGCTGGGCGGCGGCGGCCGCCGCGCCGGCTGACGATCCGCTAGGGTGCCGGCAGCTGCGCCCGCAGCGTGTGTCCGGCGACGCGGCCGAGCAGGGTTGCGACCGCATCTGCGCCACCGGCCGGCCACGATGCGCGCAGCGTGCCGCGCGTGCCGTCGGCGCTGACGAAGTGCAGTCGCGCCCGGCCGGCGCCGCGCGCACCGGGCTGAAGCTCGCCTGATACCGCCAGATCCTCGCACCAGCGCAGCGCGCTCAGTCGTACGCGCCGATGCGCCGCGGCGCCTTCGATCGTGTAGCGACCGCCGCGCAGACCGACGCCGTCGGCGTCCAGTCGGGCGAGCAGGTCACCGGCGGAGTACAGCGCCGCGGCGGCCAGACGTAGCGCCGCCTCGTCGGCGAGGTTGCCGGGCATTGCCGCGGCCGGTGCGACCGCGCTGACGCGGCGGGCAAACGCCGGACTCAGTCGTACCGTGGGCACGCGGCTTGCGCAGGCGGTGTCGGTGACCGCGAGCGTCGTGACAAAAGCGCGTACCAGGCGGGCGCCGCAATCGCTGCGGGCCCGCGGCAGTGCGTTGACGTGGCCGCTGTTGGCGAGCACGACGTGGGTGGCGTGCGCATAGAAGGCCGCGGCGGCGGCGCCTTCGGCGGGACTGGTGATGTTGTCGAGTTCACCGGACAGCACCAGTACCGGCACGGCCGGGAACGCGCGCTCCAGGGCGAGTCGCCAGGCGGGTGGGTGGGCAGGATCTGCACTAGGCCACGCGCCGCACTGGGTCAGGTAGACGTAGTCCGGCGGCATGCCGAGGAACTCCGCCAGCGTGAACGGCGCATACAAAGGTCCTGCGTCGCGCTCGTGGGCTTGCATGGTGATTGCGCCTTCGGCGCGGCGCGCCGAAGGCGGCAGTGTCATGTCGAGCACCTGCTGGCCGTCGTTGCAGCTGACTGCGGCGGCGAGCGCGCCGCTGTAGGAGGCGACGCCGGCCGGGTCGCGCGATTCGACCGCGACGCGGGCTTCGGCCATCAGCCGCGCCAGCGGCTTCGGGTCGCCTTCGAGGTGGGCACGCGCGGCGGCGTCCGCCTCGCGCAGCGTGGCGAAGGCGGGTGCATTGCCAAATAACATCGTCGCCAGCATCGCCGGCGCGGCGTCCGACTCGCCGCGCAGTTGCTCCAGTACCGCACCCAGACGCGTCATGGAAGCGCCGGGCAGCGGCGCGCAGTGGGGGCTGCGGGCGCAGGCGAGGTCGAACTTGCTGCGCGTGGCGGCGGCGTATTGCGGCAGCCAGGCGATCTGTGGACCGTCGACCGGGTAGGCCCCATCGAGCACCAGCGAGCGCAGCCGCTCGGGATGGCGCAGTGCGAACACCTGCGCAAAGAACGTCCCGTAGGAGTCGCCGTACAGGTCCACTTGACCTGAGCCCAGCGCCGCCAGAATCGCCTCCAGATCGTCCGTCGCCGCGGCGGTGCCGTACAGCGGTGCCCGTAAGCCAAGCCAGTCGCCACAGGCGCCGATGGTCTCGATGCTCAGCGGGGCGGGCGGGCGCAGCGGCGGGCAGTCGAGCGCCCCCGAGCCACCGGTGCCGCGGTTGTCCATCAGTACGAGGTCGTGATCGGCCAGCAGCGGGGCGTAAAGCGCCAGGTAGTCGTCGCGCGAGCCGGTGGTGGGGTAGCCAGGCCCCCCTTCGGCCGCCACCAGCGTGCCGCGGCGGGGCCCAGGCCCCCGGGCGGGGTACCACTCGAACGCGATCGCGAGGCTGCCCGGCACCGCGCCGGTCGTATCCAGCGGTCGTGCCAGCCGGCCGCACAGCGCGCCGTGCTGCCCGCAGGGAACCAGCTGCAGCTGTGCGCGCAGCCCGGCCGAGGGCATCGCCTGCGCGCTGCCGGCCAGCAGCATCAGTCCGACACACCATTGCCATGAACAACGCATTATCATCCCCTGCCGGTTCTGTGGAGCCCCATTGTCGGGGTGGGCAGGGTGCGGCGCCATACCGAACTGGGTTTCCGCCAGGAGGCACTCCCGCCATGAAGATCTCCCTCAGGGGCTTTGCCCTGCTTGCCGCGTCACTGCTCGCGCTGTCTGCCACGGCGGCGCCGCGCAAGACCGAAAACGTCGTGTTCATCGTCAGCGACGGGCTGCGCTGGCAGGAAGTCTTTAACGGCGCCGAAAAAAGCCTGCTTAACGACAAGGAGAAGAACTGGCGGCCGGTGCCTGAGCTGCGGCAGAAGTACTGGAATGACGATCCGAAGGCGCGGCGCAAGCTGCTGTTCCCGTTCCTGTGGGGCACGATCGCGACCCAGGGCCAGATCTTCGGCAACCCCGCGCTGGGCAGTGTCGCCTCGGTGCAGAACCCGCTGTGGTTCTCCTACCCGGGCTACAACGAGATGACCACCGGCGTCGTCGACCCCAAGATCACCAAGAACGAGTTCGGCCCGAACCCGAACACGACCGTGTACGAGTGGCTCAACGAACAGCCGGCGTTCAAGGGCAAGGTCGAGGTGTTCGGCACCTGGGGCGTGTTCCACGACATCTTCAATGACAAGCGCAGCCACATTCCGGTGCACGCCGGCCCGTCGATCGTCGACCCGACCGACCGCAGCCCGGAAGGGCTGCTGTTCGAGGAGCTGTATCGGACCACGACGCACGTCGAGGACGACGACCCGTTCGATTCGTTCCTGCATGTGGCGTTGCGCCGGCACCTGAAGAGCCACCATCCGCGCGTGCTGTTCGTTGGCTACGGCGACACCGATTCCTGGGCCCACACCGGTCGCTACGACCTGCTGATGGATACCATTCACGGCTTTGATGCCTTCGTCGCGGACCTGTGGAACCAGATGCAGGCGATGCCGGAGTATCGCGGCAAGACGACCTTCATCCTGACGGCCGACCACGGTCGCGGTAACGCGCCGGTGAAGTGGATGGAGCATGGCGTCGAGCAGCCGGGCTCCGACAAGATCTGGGTCGCCATGATGGGCCCGGATACGCCGGCGCTGGGCGAGCGCTCGAATGTGCCTGCTATCACGCAGGCGCAGCTGGCCGCTACCGTGGCCGACCTGCTCGGCCTCGATTACCGCAAGGCGAAGCCCGAGGCGGCGCCGTCGATGCTGCCGCTGTTCGAGAAAAAATAACGGCTCGTTAGCCGTCCGCCGCCTCGCTGGGCGGCGGTTCGGAGATCGTGTCCATGTGGTACGGCGCCCAGGTATAGACCTCGGGCGAGGTGCGCGGGTAGCTGTGGAACTCCTCGCGCGGATCGCCGGGCGTGAACTTTGGCCGCCGGCTCAGCCGCCACAGGCCGACCAGCGTGTAGGCGAGCGCGAGCGCGCCGGCGTAGACGAAGAACGCCTGCGGTACGGTCATCTGGATCACCAGCGAGCCGGTGGTCGGTCCGATCGCCGCGCCAATGGACCAGACGAACAGCAGCGAGGATGACAACGCGACGTGATCGTTGCTGCGGGCGCGGTCGTTGGCATGCGCCACGCCCATCGCGTACAGACTCTCGGTGACGCCGCCGAACACCGCGAACGCCAGTGCCAGCACGATGAAGGGGGTATGGCCGGTGACGGTCGCCAGCAGCGCCGACACCGCCAGCGTACCGATGCCCAGGCCGATCAGTGCGTACAGCCGGTCGATCTTGTCCGACAGGTAGCCGATCGGCCACTGCAGGAACAGGCCTCCGAGCGAGACGCAGGCCATCAGCTGGATGATCTGCCCCTGCGACAGTCCGATGCGCTCGCCAAACAGCGGCCCGACCGTCAGGAAGGCGGTCAGCACCAGGCCGTTGAGCAGGCACGCGAGCACACTCGCAGGCGAGGTGCGTAGCGCCGTCAGCACGTCCAGGCGCACCTTGCGCGAGGACTCCGGGGCACGCACGTTGATGCCCGCCAGTGGCACCAGCGCAAGCGTCGTGGCGATGCCTGCGATGAACAGCAGTTCCGGGCCGGTGACCAGCAGATGCTCGCCCATCAGCTGGCCGACGCCGAAGAACAGGCCGATGACCAGCACGTAGATGGTCAGCAGTCGGCCCCGCAGCTCGTTGGCCACCAGCGCGTTGAGCCAGCTCTCGACGATCACCGACAGGCCGGCGGCGTTGAGGCCGATCAGGAAGCGGGCCAGCGCCAGCGCCGGTATCCACGAGGCGAAGTGCAGCGACAGGATCGCGACCGCCTTCATGGCCGCGAAGGCGGCATAGGCGCGCTCGAGCCCGACCGGGCGGATCACCTTGTGGGCGTAGAGGCAGCCGACCAGAAATCCCAGCGCCTCGAAGGTGGCGAGCAGGCCAATCGCTCCCGGCGACAGCCCCAGCGCCGAGAACCGCAACGGCAGCAGCGTCGACAGCACGCCCGAGCCTATGTAGATCAGCGCCGTGCTGACCAGCGGTGGCACCACGCGCCACGACAGCGTGGCCGCAGGCGTCGTGCGGGTCGGGGAGGGAGTCGACATCGGGTGGCCTGCGCGAGCGCTGTCCTGGCTCGGAGTGGGCGGGAGTATGCCCGAACCGTGCTACCGCCGTTCACGGCGGCGCGCGCTGGGCGGGGCTTGAGCGGGAAATAGCGGCTGCTGCGGTGACCGCGCCGCCGCCGTCGGCGGCCGCGGCCCAGCCGTTGGCCGGGGCATAAGCCCGGGTGCGGCGAGGAGGTCTTTCGCTGTCTGTCGTCCAGCGACGGGGTTGCCGCGATTTTCTAGGTAAACATTGTAAAAAAGCGCTGAGAAAAACCCTGCTTTTGACGTTTCACGAGGCGAGCGGCTGACATTGCGTGAAGTGCGTCTCGTCGCCACTTGCAGACAGCCGGCACTCTTGACCCGTCGCCGAGGGATGCCAGTATTGAAGCAGATCCGGCAGACAGCGCGAGTTGGATACAAGTGAGCGAGGTTGATCATGGGCGTACTGAGTTTCCTGCGAGTTGCCAAGCGTCCGAGCGCCTCTGCCACCCCGTCGACCGCTCCCGCCACCCAGCCGCACGGCCCGGCGCGCAAGTCCGCCGATGCCAACCTTGAGCGCCTGGAGCAGGAGTTCGGCCACGCGGTTGCCCCGGCCGCCAGCGCGCTGCGCGAGGCCACCCAGTGGCACCGCAACGGTCGCAAGGCCGACGCCTGGGTTGCCTTTGAGCAGATGCTGTCGGACCCCACGATGGGCGGCTCCGCCCAGGTGCGGCCGGCGATCGAGAGCGAGATCTACAGCCGCATGCGCATTTGCTTCGAGCGCGAGGGTTGCTTCAACCCGGCGCTGACCCCGGCCGTGCTGTCGTACGCGACCCGCGCCAAGTTCTACGCGGTACAGGGACGCGAGGCCGAGCTGCAGGCGCTGCGTTCGCCCGAGTTCTTCGAGCGGTACTTCATGCCGCTGCTGGAGCGTGCACGGGTGCAGCACGCGATGGCGAAGTTCCGCATGGTGGTCGAGGACCAGCTGCGCGCGATGCCGATGGTTGACCTGCACGTGCTCAAGAACGCGGTCGAGGCGTTCCGCCTGAACCCGCCGAGTGCGCCGCAGATGGTGGTTGACCGCCGCTTCAGCTGAAGCGCGGTCCGCTGCGACCCCGGCAGGGCCGCAGCCTTCCTGTTTGCTAGCGCGCCCGACCGGCGCGCAGCCTCTCCATATAACGATCCCGCAGCTCAGTCTGGCGCGTGCGCAGTGAGCGCTCCTGCCCGTCGAGCCATTCGGCGTCCACCAGGCTTGTAACCTCGAGCGGGTCGCCGTTCCAGACGACGAGATTCGCGGGCAACCCGACCGCAAGCGTGCCGAACTCCGGCGTCGCTCCGAACAGCTGTGCCGGTGTATTGGTGATTGCGGCAAGTCCCGCCGCCCACGGCAGGCCGCTGGCGACGGCGACGCCGGCCGCCTGGCGCAGTTTGCGCACCTCGTGTGGTGAGCCGCGCAGCGTGAATGCAACGACCACGCCAGCGCTCTGCAGGCGCGCGGCGTTCTGTAGCGTCGCGCCGATCTGATCGAAGGACTCGGGCAGATCATCCAGCGGATTGATCACGACCGGGACGTGCGCCGCGGCGAGCAGCGGCGCGACCCGCCAGGCCTCGGCGCCGCCGACGATGATCGCGTTCAGTTTCTCGCGCTGCGCGAACGCAACCGCCGTGCGGATGTCGGCGGCGCGGTCCACCTCGAACAGGAACGGCCGGTGCTCGGCGGCAAAGCGTGCCAGCACGCGCCGTCCGGCCGGGGTCAGCAGGCGCTGCTCGCCCGGCGCAAACTGGCCGCCGCGCGCCTCTTCCAGGGCTTGTGACAGCAGCATGTAGGCCGCTGCGCGGCTGTCGCCCGCGAGGGCCTCTGCATCCTGACCCAGGGAGACTGACAGCGCTGCCGGCGGGCGCGGGGCACGGCCGTCGAGGCTGGTCACGGCCGCGAGGCCGTGCAGGATCGAGCTGCCTGGCCCGCCCTTTGCGCCGGCGCTCGCGCCGGGCACCAGCACGGCGAAGCCGACGCCGTCGACGCGGGCAACGGAGACTGGAATGGAGTCCGGGTTGAAGGCGTAGGACGGATCGAATTCGGGGCGCATCTGCCCCAGGTGCAGCGTGCCATCGTCGGTGGCAGATTCTTCGCTGACCTCGACGACGCCCAGTTGGCCGAGTCCGCCAAACAGGGCGGGCGTCACCGGGCGTCCCTTGAGGTCTACAACGCGCGTGCCGGGCGGCGCACTCAGGTGCTCGCCCAGACCGCGGATCCGGCCGTCGACGATCAGTACGCTGCCGCCATGCAGGGTGCCGGCAGGGCCTTGCGTGTAAATCTCGCCGTTCTGTAGCAGCACGCTATCGGCATGCGCGGGGGCGAGTGGGGCGATTACGGCAAGCGCGAGCGCGGCAAGTCGTGTGATGCAGCGGGAGTTCATGGCGTGCCTCCGATGGTCGCCGGCTGTCCGAGCAGGAAGTCCGATCGCGGTGGCGCGACGAGGCCACGCTCAAACTGCAGCACGCCGTCGATGTAGACCTGCTCGGCATGGGCGTAAACGCTGAACGGGTTGCGGTCCCAGACCACGAGGTCGGCCATCTTGCCGGCCTCGAGCGTGCCGATCTGGCGCTGCAGGCCGAGCGCCTGCGCCGGATTTTGCGTCAGCCAAGTGATCGCGCGTTCGGGCGGGATCTGGAACCCCGCGGCGACGCCGCGGGCCTGTGCCTTGGCAGCCTCCTGGTTGAGTCGCTGCACGCCCTCCTGCGAGTCGGAGTGCACGATCGCGCAGCCCTTGGGGGCGGCGTCGATCAGCGCGATGTTTTCCTCGATGCCGTCATTGGACTCCATCTTGAAGCCCCACCAGTCTGCCCACATCGCCGCGCAGACGCCGCGCTCAGCCAGCAGGTTTGCGATCTTGTAGGCCTCGGTCGCGTGGTGGAAGGCGGCAATATGGAAGCCGAACTCCTTCGACATGTCGAGCATGATCGCCATCTCGTCGGCGCGGTAGCAGTGCATTTGCACCGGGATGTCGCCCTTCAGGGCGCCGGCGAGCGTGTCCAGGCGCAGGTCGCGCTTGGGCGGCTTGGCGTCCTCCGCGGCTTTGCCGCCGGCGGCTTTCTTGGCGTCGTAGTCCTTCCAGTCGTGCAGGTACTCGCTGGCCTCGATCCACTGCGCGCGGTAGCCGGCGACGTTGCCCATGCGGGTCATTGGCGTTGCGCCCTTGCCGCCGTAGACGCGCTTGGGGTTCTCGCCGCAGGCCATCTTCAGTCCCTGCGGGGCGCCTGGAAACTTCATTGCCTGATAGGTCACGGCGGCGACGTTCTTCAGCACCACGGAGCGACCGCCGATCAGATTGCCCGAGCCTGGCAGGATCTGCAGCGTGGTCACACCGCCCTCGAGCGCGCTCTGAAAGCCGGGGTCTACCGGCCACACCGAGTGCTCCGCCCAGACGTTCGCCGTCACCGGTGCGGTCATCTCGTTGCCGTCCATGTGCGCCGAGACCGCGGGGCTTGGATAGACGCCCAGATGGGAGTGCAGGTCGATCAGGCCGGGAGTCACCCAGCGGCCAGTGCCATCGACAATGCGCGCACCAGCGGGCTGGGCCAGTGCGTGGCCTACTGCGGCGACGCGGCCGTCGACGACCAGGACGTCGGCGTTGTCGAGGCGGGTGCCGTTGCCGGTCAGTAGCGTAGCGCCACGGATCAACAGCGCCGGCGTGGCTGCGGCCACGTAGGTGGAGGGGTATGGGTCGGCAGGTTCGGCGGCCCGCGCTGCGCTGGCCGCCAGCACGACCAGCGTGGCGCCTGCGGCCAGCCTTGTCAGTCGCCGGATGGCCCGGACGGTCTCATCAAGCATGGTGTACTCCGTGCGCGCGGACTTGGCGCTGGCCGTAGTGTAGCGAAAGGGCGCCGCGGCGGGCGCCCGCGCGCTCAGCGCCGCGGCCGCCAGGTCAGCGTCGCGAGGTCGCCGCCAGCGAGTGCGTAACGCACGCTGCGGCCGGCCATCCGCACCGTGAACTCGGCTGCGGCGCCGTCGTTGTAGATCAGCAGTGCGATAGAGCTATCGTCGAGGTTCTGGAACGCCACCGTGTGCAGGCCGTCGACCTCGGCGGTCGAATCGATGCGAACGGCCCCTGGCCGCACGAAGCGTGAGACATGGCCAAGCACGTAGTACTCGACGTTGCGGGTCACCTCACCGCTGCTGGAGTCGACGGTCACCACGCCGCGGCAATTGTTGCAGCCGCCCAGATGCGGTCCGTGGTGTTCGTCGAGCGCAATGTTCCACAAGATCACGCCACGGGCCCAGTGACGCATTGAATCGATCAGCAGCGTGCCACTCATAAAGCGCAGCGCGTCGCGCCAGTCGTGTGACCAGTCGCCGCCGGAGCACTCGGTCAGGTAGGTGTCCTTGTCCGGGTGTGCGGCGTGGACGACGCTCTGTGCGGCGGGTTTGCCGCCGTAGCAATGCCAGGCGATGCCGGCGACGTAGCGTGCGGCAGCCGGGTCCGCCAGCACCGCCAGCGGCGAGTCGGGTGCGTCCCAGTTGTGGTCCCAGTCCAGCAGCAGCGGCGCGTTGGGGAGGGCCGCGAGTCGCGGGCCGAGTGCCTCGGCGATGAAACGGGCGCGATCCTCTGCGTCGAAGCGCATGCCCGGGTAGGTCGCCGGCTCGGTCGCCGGTTCGTTCTGCATCGTCAGCGCGTACAGCGGAATCCCGGCACGGGCGTAGTCGTCTGCGAAGCGCAGCAGGTAGTCGGCAAACGCGGGATAGGCGTCGCGGCGCAGTCGGCCGCGGATCAGGCTGCCTGAGTCCTTCATCCAGGCTGGTGCGCTCCACGGCGAGGCCATCACCTTCAGGGCGGGGTTCAGGGCGCGGGCGCGCAGCACCAGCGGCAGTACCGGCGCCTCGGTGGCGGCGGCAGAGTAGTGCGCGAGGCCCGGGTCAGGCGTGCCATCCGGGCTGTCGTCGAGGCTGTAGTGATGGGCCGAGAAGTCGGACGCCCCGATCGTGACCCGCACGAAGCTCAAGCCCAGGCCCGTTCCGGGGGCGAACAGTTCCTGCAGCAGGGCCTCGCGACGCTCTTCGCTCAGGCTGCCAGTGAGCACCGCGGCGCTCGCGTCGGTGATCGCGGCGCCCACGCCGACGAAGCTCTGGTAGCGCTGCGCGGCGTCGATATCGATGACCCGGGTGAGCGGCGTTTCGCGACCGAACACGCCGCCTTGAGCCGGCTCGAGGAGGCGACTGCCATCGGCCGAGGTGACCCAGCTGTGCAGCACCCCGTCCGGATCGGCGGCTCGCACGCTCGCGCAAGCGGCGAGGCAGGCGAGGCCGGCGAGGGCGGTGAGGCGCAGCAGCTGCCGCAGGGGAGGTAGGGGTTGAATTGGCATAAAGCGCTACAGTCGAGTGCCGCTGGCGGCGTCGAACAGCGACGCGCGAGCGATGTCCAGCGTGCAGCGCACCTCGCTGCCCTCGCTGAGCGGCGGCTGCGTGGTATCGAGCGCCTGCAAGACGCCACCGCGCCACTCGAGGCTGATCACTTGATGGGCACCGGTGGGCTCGGCGAGGCTTATCCGTGCCATCAGCGCACCGCGCTCGTCGAGCCGGACGTGTTCGGGGCGCACGCCGAGCAGCACGGCACGGCCGGCGACGAGCGCGTCGCGGGATACAGCAGCGCGGTCCAGCGCAAGGTCGAGCCCCGCTGCGACGAAGCGCGGCCCGTTGTCGCCAGTGGCCAGCATGCCGGCCAGAAAGTTCATGGGCGGCGCACCGAGGAAACCTGCCACGAACAGGTTGGCGGGTCGTGAGTAGACCTCGTCCGGCGTACCCACCTGCTGCAACACGCCGTCCTTCATCACGGCGATGCGTGTGGCGAGGGTCATCGCTTCGATCTGATCGTGCGTCACGTAGATCATGGTCGCGCCGAGCCGGCGGTGCAGCAGTTTCAGTTCGCGCCTGAGCGTTGCGCGCAGGCTGGCATCCAGGTTCGACAGCGGTTCATCGAACAGATAGACGCGAGCGTCGCGTACCAGTGCCCGTCCGATCGCGACCCGCTGCCGCTGGCCGCCGGACAGCGCCGCCGGACGGCGCTGCAGCAGATCCGTCAGTTGCAAGAGCGCCGCCGCGTCGTGGACCCGGCGGGCAATTTCGGCCCGTGGCAGGCGCCGCACGCGCAGTCCGAACGACAGGTTCTTCTCCACGCTCATGCTTGGGTAGAGCGCGTATGACTGGAAGACCATGCCGATGTTGCGCGTCGCGGGATCCGCGGCGGTGACGTCGTCGCCGCCGATCAGGATCCGACCGGCGGCGATGTCGGTGAGTCCGGCGACGGCGTGCAAGAGGGTCGACTTGCCGCAGCCCGAGGGCCCGAGCAGGACGAGGAACTCGCCCTCGGCGATGTCCAGCGACAGGCCCGGGATGACCTCCCGGCCGCCGAGGTTTACGCGCAATTGCTGCAGGCTGACCGCTGCCATCGTTATCCCTTGAGCGCGCCGGCGGTGATGCCGCGTACGAACCAGCGGCCGGAGCCGAAGTACACCACGAGCGGCACCAGCGAGGTAAGCAGTGTCGCCGCCATGTCGACGTTGTACTGGCGGGTACCGGTGCTGGTGTTGATCAGGTTGTTGAGTTGTACGGTCATTGGCGCGAAGTCGTGTCCGGCGAACACAAGCCCGAGCAGGTAGTCGTTCCAGACGCCCGTCACCTGCATGATCGCGGCGACCCCGAGCATCGGCGCGGACATAGGCAGCAGCACGCGCGTCCACACCCCCCAGAACCCCGCGCCGTCGATGCGTGCCGCGTTGAACAGTTCGGTCGGCAGCGACGCGTACCAGTTGCGGAACAGCAGCGTCATCAGCGGCATGCTGAAGACCACGTGTACCAGCACGATGCCGGGTAGCGAGCCGACCAGTCCGAGCGTGCCGAGCGCACGCACCAGCGGATAGAGCATGACCTGGCCGGGCACGAACGCGCCGACCATCAGCAGGCCGAACAGCCAGTTCGCGCCCCTCACTCGCCACAGGGCGAGCGCATAACCGTTCAGGGCGCCGAGGCCCACCGCGAGCAGAGTGCTGGGTACCGCGATGGCCAGCGAGTTCATAAAGCCCGCGCGGACGCCCTCGCAGGCGACGCCGGTGCAGGCCTCGCTCCAGGCGGTGCGCCACGGCGCCAGGGTCGGTGCCAGCGGCCAGGCGAACAGAGCGCCAGCGCGCAACTCGTCCAGCGGCTTGAGCGAGGTGACCAGCATGACGTACAGCGGCAGCAGGAAGAACGCCGCCGCGACCGCGAGGAACGCGGCCATTCCCACTCGGGCAGCGAGCGGCGAGCGGTTCATGCGCCGCGCGCCGCCGCCCGGCTGCGGGCGTAAAGGAAGGGGCTGACCAGCGCGATCGCGGTCAGCAGCAACATGACCGAGGCGGCCGAGGCCAGCGCGATGTTCGCCCGCCCATACAGGTGATCCATGATGAACTTCGCCGGCACTTCGCTGGCGGTTCCCGGTCCGCCCTGGGTCATCGCGACCACGGCGTCGTACAGCTTGATCACCGCTGTCAGCAGCAGGATCGCGGCGGTTGCGAACGAGTAGCCCAGCTGCGGTATGACGATCGACACATAGATGCGCCAGGTGGGAATGCCGTCAATCCTAGCGGCTCGCCACAGGTCCGCATCGACGCTGCGCAGCCCGGCCAGCAGCAGTGCCATTACCAGTCCCGCTGCCTGCCAGACGGCTGCGATCACGATTGCGTAGATCACCCGATCCGGGTCGACGATCCAGTCAAAGCGAAACGCCTCCCAGCCCAGCGCGTGGCCAACCGCCTCGACACCCTGGATCGGATTGAGCATCCACGCCCAGACCGCGCCGCTGGCGATGAACGACATCGCATACGGGTACAGGAACACCGCTCGCAGTACGCCTTCGCCCGCGACCTGCCGGTCGATCAGCAGCGCGAGAAGGAAGCCCAGCAGCAGGCAGGCGAGCACGAACAGCACGCCATAGACCGCCAGATTTTGCAGCGACAGCAGCCAGCGCTCGTTGGCGAACAGGCGCAGGTACTGCGCAGCTCCCACCCAGCTGTCAGACGGGAACGTACGCGACGCGCTGAAGCTCACTCGCAGCGACCAGAGGATCGAGCCGAGGTAGGCCACCACGGCGGTCAGCGCGAGCGGCAAGAGTGCCAGCCGCGCAGGCCAGCTGCCGCTGCGGGCGGCGCGGGCGGTTGGCAATCGCGTCCCAGGCAGTGCGTCTGGCACGGCTCAGTCGGCCAGTGCTGCGACCAGCTTCTGCTGGACCTGTTCGACCGGCACGTCGCGGTTCCAGTAGTTGGTCAGCACGTCGGCCATTGCGCCGTTCTGGTCCGGTGTCAGGAAAACCTCGTCGTTGGGCAGTTGCCGCGAGCGGTCTCGCAGCAAGGCCACTGCCATCTGGCTGCACAGGTCGAGCGAGCTGGGGTCGACATCGGCCCGCACCGGAATCGAGCCCTTGCGGATGCTGAAGGCGAGCTGCGTGGCCGGCGCGGTGACGACCGTGGCCAGCAGCTGTTGGGCGCGTACTGTCTGCGGGTCGCGGCTGTGCGGAAAGACGAAAGCATCGCCCTGGATCACGTACGGCGCGTGTTCGCCAAAGCCCGCGATGCAGCCGTAGTCGCGGCCAGCGGCCTGGTGAGCGGTGGCGAACTCGGCCTTGACCCAGTCGCCCATGATCTGCACGCCGGCGCGCGCCGTGACCAGCATGGCCGTGGCGTCGTTCCAGTTGCGGCCGGGCGAGCCTTTGTCGACGTAGCTATGCAGTCGCTTGAACGTCAGCAGCACCCGCCGGAATGCGTCGGAGTGAATCGCCCGCGCGTCGCGGTCGCGCAACACCTGCAGGTACAGCTCACGGCCGCCCAGGTTTGCGAGCACGGCGCGGAACACGAGGTTGTCCTGCCACGGCTGGCCGCCGTGCGCCAGCGGCACCAGGCCCGCCGCGCGCAATCGGTCCAGGGCTGCGAACAACTCCTCGAAGCTGCGCGGTTCCTGCGCGATGCCGGCGCGCGTGAAGGCGGCCTTCGAATACCAGATCCACGTCGGCATGTGGATGTTGACCGGTGCGGCATAGTAATGGCCACGGATGCGCACGACGTCGAGGATGGCAGGCGGCAGGAGCCGCTCCCAGTCGTTGCGGCGGGCGACATCATCGACGGTATCCAGCAGTCCCTGCTCCACCAGGTCGTGGAACTGCCGCGAGGTGTTGAACAGCACGGCGGTCGGGGGATTGCCGCCGGCGATCCGGCTGATCGCGACCGCCCGTGCCTGTTCGGCGCCTGCGATCGCGGTATCGCTCCAGACGCCGCCGGCGTCGCGGTAGGCCTCGGCCAGAGAGCGTACTGCCGCCGCCTCGCCACCCGCGGTCCACCAGTGCAGCACCTCGGCGTGCGGCGCAGGACCGGTGTTGGGCGGCGGTGCGGGCATGGCGATAGGCATGCCCGCGAACAGCCCAACCAGCAGGCTCGCTGTCGTCTTGCTGGCTCTGCCCATCAGCCGTCCCCCCTGCGTCGTTCGTGCGGCGCCCCGCGCAGTTCTTACGGGGCGCTGAGCGCCACCGCGAACTGATCGGCACGGTCGCCGACGATAAGGTGCCGGATCGTCGGCGAAACCTCCAGTACGCCGACCACGCCGGCAAGGCGGGCGGCGGCCTCGTCGAACCGGCTTGCATCGGCAAGCTCGACCCGCAGGCGCGTCAAGGCTACCGCATCGAGCGAGCGCACGTTGGCGCGGCCGCCGAGCGCGGCGAGCAGCGGACCGGCCGCCTCGCGAACCCAGGCCTCGAGCGGCTCGCCGGCCCGTGACGCGGCTGCGCCGCCGGTGAGGGACGACGTGGAGGCTGCCGTGTAGTAGGCGGCCGTCGAGCGCAGGTATTGCTCCATGTCGGACATGAGGTTCTCCGACAGCGGACCGAACACCGCCTGGATGCTGTCGCCGATGGTCAGCACGCCGCTTGCGCCTAGCGCCTTAAGGCGGGCGGCATCGACGGCGGCCTGGTTGCGCACCACGACGCGCAGTCGGGTGATGCAGGCATCAAGGCTGCTGATGTTGTCGCGTCCACCGAAGGCCGCGACCAGCGCCGCTGCGCGTTCGCTGCGCGGATCGGCGGAGGCGCTGCTGGCGACGATGGCAACCATCGGCTCGTCCTCACGCCCCGGGGTCTTCAGGTCGAGCCACTTGATCACGCCACGGAACAGGCCGTAGTACAGCGCCGCATAGAGCGGGCCGAGTACCAGCACCAGCCACCAGTTTTGTGCGTTCTTGCCCAGTACGTTGAATATCAGGAAGTCGATGCCACCCTGCGAGAAGGTGAAGCCCATGTGCATGTTGAACGTGTTGGCGAGGAACTGCGTCGAGGCGGCGAGCAGCGCGTGCAGCACGTACAGCGCCGGTGCCACGAACAGGAACGCGAACTCGATCGGCTCGGTGATGCCGGTCAGGAACGAGGTCAGCGCCGCCGACACCATGATTCCGCCGACGGCGATGCGATTCTCCGGACGCGCGCTGTGCCAGATCGCAACCGCAGCCGCCGGCAGGCCGAACATCTTGAACAGGAACGCACCGGCGAGCACGCCTGCGGTGCGATCGCCCGCGAAGAAGCGGTTGATGTCGCCGTGTACCACGGTGCCGGCCGCATCGGTGTAGGAACCCATCTCGAAGAAGAACGGTACGTTCCAGATGTGATGCAGGCCAAACGGGATCAGCAGTCGTTCGACGAAGCCGTAGAGCGTTGCGGCGGTACGCGGATCGGCGACTGCAGCCCAGTGCGAGAACGCCTTGATCTGGTCCTGGATCGGCGGCCAAACCAGCGACAGCACAACGCCAAGCCCGATGGCGGCGATCGCGGTGATGATCGGCACGAAGCGCTTGCCGGCAAAGAAGCCGAGGTACGGTGGCAGCGAAATTCGGTAAAAGCGCTGGAACATCGCCGCGGCGAGTCCGCCGGCGAGGATGCCGCCGAAGACGCCCGTCTGCATGGTCTTGAGGCCCATCACGGTGGCCGGCTCAACGTGCAGCGCATTGGCCATGACGCCCATGGTGGTCGTCAGCACGAGGTAGCCGATGCTGGCGGAAATCGCCGCCACCCCGTCGTTCTCAGTGAATCCCACCGCGACGCCGATCGCAAAGATCAGTGGCAGGTTGCCGAAAATCACGTCACCGGCGTTCTTCATCAACGCCGACAGGATCGCCGGCATCCACTCGAAGTTGGCCGCGCCTATGCCGAGCAGCAGGCCGGCGACCGGCAGCACCGCCACGGGCAGCATCAGGGCCTTGCCGATCTTCTGTAGGAAGGTGAACGCATTCTTGAACATAAGGCGATCCTAGGACGTTGAGCCGTCAGGGGCTGGCAGAAAATGAAGCGAGAGCGGCACGGACCTCGGTGGCCGTGCCCAGTTCGAGTAGTGCTGTGGCGAGTCGCTGGCAGTCGCGCATCGACAGGTCGCGGACCTGCGCTTTGATCGTCGGGACTGCCACGGCAGAGACGGACAGTTCATCGACGCCCAGGCCGAGCAGTGCCGGGACTGCGATCGCATCGCCGGCGAGCCCGCCGCAGACGCCGACCCAGCGGCCGTGGCGGTGGGCCGCGGCGACTGTCATCGCGATGAGCCTCAGTACCGCCGGATGGAGTCCATCGGCCTGTGCGGCCAGTTGCGGATGGCCACGGTCCATCGCGAGCGTGTACTGCGTCAGGTCATTCGTGCCGATCGAGAAGAAGTCGACTTCCGCTGCCAGCTGTTCGGCGATGAGCGCCGCTGAGGGGACCTCGATCATCACGCCAATCTCGATTCGCTGGCCGCTCGCGCGGCTGATCGGCTCGAGCAGTGCACGCGCGGCGCGTACCTCTTCGAGGGTGGCGATCATCGGGAACATCACGCACAGCTGGGTCATCGACGCGGCAGTCGCGATCGCGCGCAGTTGCGAGGTGAGCATTGCGGGATGCGCGAGGCCGACGCGGATGCCGCGTACCCCGAGGAACGGGTTGTCTTCGTGCGGTAGTGGCAGGTAGGGGAGCGGCTTGTCACCACCGACATCCAGGGTGCGTACCACCAGCCGTCGGCCAGGGCCGACGGCGCGGGCGACCGCCTGATAGGCGGCAGACTGCTCGCCCTCGCTCGGCGCCGTCTCGCGCTCGGCGAACAGGAACTCCGAGCGCAGCAAGCCGACGCCGTCGGCACCGGCTTGCATCGCGGTGGCGGTTTCCGCGGCGTCGCGAACGTTGGCGCCGACCTCGATGCGGTGTCCATCGCGTGTCACGGCGTTCTCGCCGGCTACTGCCTCGGCCCGTGCATGGGCTGCTGCCGCGCGCGCGAGTGCGTTTTCGGCGCTCGCAATTGCTGCGGCGTCTGGTGTCGTATCCAGCGTGCCGCGGTCGCCGTCGAGGATCACGCGTGTGCCGTTGGCGAGCTGGCGTGCGGCGGCGTCGATGCCGCAGATCGCCGGGATGCCCAGCGAGCGGGCGAGGATCGCCGTATGGCCGGTGGCGCCGCCGCCGGTCGTACAGAAGCCGACCACGCGTCGTACATCCAGAGCGGCGGTCTGTGAGGGTGTCAGTTCATCGGCCACCAGCACCGAGCCTGCCGGCACGTCGATCGCCGTTGCACGCGTCCCGGCTAGCAGTGCAAGTACGCGCTCGCCGACGTCACGGATGTCACCGGCGCGTTCACGCAGCAGCGCGTTGGTCAGTGCGGCGACGCGCGCAGCGTAGCCGGTATAGGCGCTGCGCCAGGCGTGGGCTGCGCTGTGGCCGCGGGCAAGCTCCTCGCGGGCGCCGTCCAGCAGCCCGGGATCCGTGAGTAGCTCCCGGTGCGCGGCGAGGATCTGCGAGCGACTGGAGGCGTCGCGGCCGGCGCCCAGCGCGCCAAGCTCGCCTGCCGCATCGGCGAGGGCTTGCTCGAGCCGGGCGGTTTCGGTCGCAAGGCCCGCACCGCTGACTGGGATGTCGAACTCGGCGCGGCGTAACTGGATGACGTGCCCGATCGCGAGCCCGGGTGACGCCGCAACGCCGGCCAGCACGCCTGCGCGTGTCACGGCCGGCGCCAACGGGATCGGCGGCGTTGGGGTGGCGGGCGCGGCGCTCAGGCTTTCGCCGCAGCCGGAGGCGAGCAGTTTTGCGAGGTGGTCGACCGCCGCCTGCGCATCGGCGCCGCGGCCCTCGATGCCAATCGAGTCGCCGTGTTGGCTGCCTAGCAGCATGACCGATATCACTGAACGCGGATCGGCGCTGGCCGTGCCGCGGGTCAGGCGCAACGAGGCCGTGTAGCCGCGTGCAGCCGCAGCGAGCAGGGCCGCGGGCCGGGCGTGCAGGCCGTCGACGTTGGGCAGCGTGACGCACGCGGTGGCGAGCGGGCCAGTGTCGGTCCGGACCGATTCCCCGGTGCTGTGCGCGAGCGTCGCGAACAGTGCAGGGTCGAGGCCGGCACGCACCTTGCCTGAGCCTGCGCGCAAGCCGCTGACGGCATCCGGCGTCGTCACGACGATCATCGTGATGAGGCTGGTGGCGCGGCGCGCCACGGCGTCGGCGTCGAAGCTGAGCAGCGGCTGACCGCTGGCAACCGTGTCGCCCTGCTGCACGTGAGCGGTGAAGCCTTCGCCGCGCAGGGTGACCGTGTCGATGCCGACGTGAATCAGCACCTCGACGCCGCTCGCGCTGCGCACTGCGACCGCGTGGCGGGCCCGGTGCAGCTGGCTGATGGTGCCGGCGAACGGCGCGCGGACTTCGCAAGAGGTGGGGTCGATGGCGACGCCCGCGCCGACCAGGCCGGTGGCGAAGACGGGGTCGGGAACGCGAGCCAGCGGCAGCAGCACGCCCGATAGCGGAGCGAGGATGGACAGTGGCGTGGAAGTAACGCTCATCTAGGGCCGAACATCCTCGTTGGCGAACTACGAAACAGAGGTTTCGGCGTGATCTTGATGGTATATTTGGAAACGTTACCAGTCAGACCTTTTCACTATAGCACCTGCCAAATTTTCGCGTCAACGACACGTTTTCCGCGGCAAACGTCTTTTTGGCCTGGGTGGATGCTGGCGCGGCGTAGCGTTATTGTTGCGCAGGCTGGAACCATTTCCGGTCACGCACAGGCCGATGCCACGAGCGCGCGTGCAAAGCGACGCGGGTGAACGACAGTAGCGCTGCTGCGAGCGGCCAACGAGGCGAGGAACCGATGGCGACGATAAAGGATGTGGCGCGCCTGGCGGGTGTAGGGCTAGGCACAGCCTCGCGCGTCGTCAGCGGCAAGGGCTCGGTCGCGCCGGCGACGGCGCAGCGCGTGCAGAAGGCTATCGAGCAACTGAACTTCCGCCCCTCGCACGCCGCGCGCTCGCTGTTGTCCGGCTCGACGCAGATGGTAGGTGTCTACATTCCGCTGCTGAAGGGCACGTTCTATACGCCGATCCTGCAGGCCATTGATTCGACGCTGCGTGCCTCCCGTTGCTACATGGTCGTCGCTTTTGGCCACGGCCTCGACGACGAGCGCCAGCAGGCGCTCGAGGGTGCTCGCTTTCTGATCGATCGTGATTGCGACGGCCTGATCGTGATGGGTAACTCGCTGCTCGAAAAGGACATAGTCGCTCTGGGTCGGCAGCAACCCAACATCGTCGTATTGAACCGCGTGTTCGAGAGCATCAGTGAGCAGTGTTTTTCTGCAGATCATACCCAGGGCGGCATTTGCGCCGCGCAGGCGCTGCTGAGCAAAGGTCATCGGCGCATCGCTGTGATAGGGGGGCTGCGTACCTCGCCCGACAACGTTGCCCGTATTGCGGGCTTCATGGCCGAACTGGCCCGCCACGGCATCGCCGCGGACAGCGTGCCCATGCTCGAGAGTGACTTCTCCCCGGAGGGAGGCTGGGCGTCCGCCCAGGCACTGCTGGCGAGCGGCGCGCGCTTCACCGCGCTGTTCTGCGCCAACGATGAGATGGCCGTGGGTGCGCTGGCGCATTTTCAACAGGCCGGCATTGCGGTGCCGGGGCAGGTGTCCGTGCTCGGCTACGACGACACGCAGACCGCGGAGTTCTCCGCGCCGCGACTGACCTCTGTGCACATTCCGTTGCGCGAGGTGACGGTTGCGGGCGTTCACTGCCTGCTCAACCGTTGCTATGACGCGGGCCTGCCGGTCGAACGGGATTTCCCGGTCGGTGTCACCTGGCGCGCCTCGGTCGCGCCGCCGCCGCCGTAACGACGGCTTTGCCGCGGGCGCACCGCTGCGGCGCCCCCCCATTCGTTTTGGCTGCCAGACCCTTAAAAAGGCGGCTTAAGTGTGCATCGAAGGAAAATATGGAAAGCTTTCCACGTTTAAGGTAACGTCGCAGCCTGTCGAGTCGTGGCTACGGGGGTCGCGGCCGCAGTGGGAACGTGCACGGACCTTCGCAAACGATGCCAACGACGAACGACGCGAGCCCGTTGCCCCGGCGCGAGCAGTTTCCAGCGGATTTTCGCTGGGGCTGTGCGACGTCCGCATATCAGATTGAAGGTGGCGTCGAACTCGAGGGTCGGGGGGAGTCGATCTGGGATCGCTTCTGCCAGATGCCGGGCAGGATTCGCGACGGTTCGAGCGGCGCGGTGGCCTGCGACCACTACCAGCGCTGGCGGGAGGATCTGGACCTCGCCGCCGACCTCGGCCTGAACTCGTACCGGTTTTCTATTGCCTGGCCACGTGTCTTTCCGCAGGGTCGTGGTGCCGTTCCCAATTCGGCCGGACTGGATTTCTACTCGCGTCTGGTCGATGGCCTGCTCGAGCGGGGCATTGAGCCGTGGCCGACGCTGTACCACTGGGATCTGCCGCAAGCCCTGCAGGATCGCGGTGGCTGGAAACATCGCGATACGGTCGCGGCGTTTGCAGAGTATGCCGCCGTCCTTGGTCGCGTGCTGGGGGATCGCGTTCGCAACTGGACGACGCACAACGAGCCGTGGTGCAGCGCTTTTCTTGGCCATCGGGAGGGCGTACACGCACCGGGTGTGCAGGGCTGGAAATCGGCACTGCAGGCGTGCCACCACATTCTTCTGTCGCATGGCAAGGCCACCGCCGCGCTGCGTGCCGAGGTGCAAGACGCGCGCGTAGGGATTGCGCTGAGCCTGCATCCCTGCCAACCGGCAACAGCGAGTTCGCAGGACGCGCAGGCAGTGCAGCGCCACGATGGCTTGCGTAACCGCTGGTTCCTCGATCCCCTGTATGGCCGCGGCTATCCGTCCGACATCTGGCCACTGTTCGGCAAGAACGCGCCGATGGTGCGTCACAACGATCTTCAGCTCATCGCGGCACCGATCGACTTCCTCGGTATCAACTACTACTTTCCCGAAACGATAAAGCATGTCGCTGGCGAGGGGCCATTGAGTGCGCAGGTGGTGCACGTCGAAGACGTTGAGCGCACGGCGACTGATTGGGAAGTGTGCCCGCAGGGGATGGTCCGGCTGCTCGAACGAGTCCACCGCGATTACGCTCCGGCCAATATTTACCTGACCGAAAACGGCGCTTGCTACGATGACGAGGTGGCTGCGAACGGCACTATCCTCGACCTGCAGCGACGTTCCTACCTACAGCGTCATGTGGCAGCGGCGAGCGAATGTGTCGCGCGCGGTATGCCACTGCGCGGATATTTCGCCTGGACGCTGCTCGACAATTTCGAGTGGGCCGAGGGCTACACCCGCCGCTTCGGGTTAACGCACGTCGACTTCAAGACGCAGCGTCGCACCCTCAAAGCGAGCGGCAATTGGTATCGTGATTTTCTGAGGCTTCAGCTAGATGAACAATAAACGACTCCTGTCCGGATTCCGAACCCTGCTGGCTTGCGTAGCGGCTGTGGCCTGCGTCACGTTCACCGCGACGGCCGCTCAGCCGGTGGTTCATCCGGAGCTGTGGCCGAAGTCCAAAAGTGCCGGGCTTGTCGATCCGGCGACCGAGGCGAAAATCACCGCCTTGCTCAAGCAGATGTCGGTGCGCGAGAAGGTCGGTCAGGTCGTGCAGACGGACATTGGCTCGGTGAAGCCCGCCGACCTGCGCGAGTATCCGCTGGGCTCGATTCTCGCCGGTGGCGACTCGGGCCCTGACGGCGACGAGCGGGCCACGCCGCAGGCCTGGCTGACGCTCGCGCGCGAGTTCCACGCTGTCGCGCTGGAGTCTCGCCCGGGCCACTTGGCCATTCCAGTGATCTTTGGCGTCGACGCGGTGCATGGCCACAGCAACGTGGTCGGTGCGGTGTTGTACCCCCACAATATTGCCCTCGGTGCCGCCCACGACCCGGATCTGGTACGTCGAATTGGCGCGGCAACCGCCGAGGAGATTGCCGCGACCGGAATCGACTGGACGTTCGCGCCGACGCTGGCGGTACCGGCTGACACCCGCTGGGGGCGTACGTACGAGGGTTATTCGTCGGACCCGGATCTTGTGCGCCGTTACGCGGGTGCCGCGATCGAGGGGCTGCAGGGCGCGCCATCTATTGGCGGCCGGCTGCAGGCCGGGCGCGTCGCCGCGACGGCGAAACACTTCCTGGGCGACGGCGGTACGACTTTAGGCGAGGACCAGGGGAACGCCGCCATGAGCGAGGCGGAGCTTGTGCGGCTGCACGCGGCAGGCTATCCGCCGGCGATCGAGGCCGGCGTATTCACCGTGATGGCGTCTTACTCCAGCTGGAATGGCGACAGGATGCACGGTCATGGACCGTTGCTGACGACCATTCTCAAGGAGCGCATGGGTTTTGAAGGCTTCGTGATCGGTGACTGGAACGGACACGGTCTGGTGCCGGGCTGCAACAAGGATCGCTGTCCTGCGGCGTTCAACGCCGGCGTCGACATGTACATGGCGCCGCTGACCTGGAAGGTGCTGTTCAACAACCTGCTCGAGGAGGTCGCCGCAGGCGAGATCCCGATGGCGCGCCTCGACGATGCGGTGCGTCGCATTCTGCGGGTCAAGTACAAGCTTGGGATGTTCGAGTCGGCCCGTCCCTATGAGGGGCGCTTCGATCTGTTCGGCTCTAACGCGCATCGTGCGATCGCGCGCGAGGCGGTGCGCAAGTCGCTCGTGCTGCTCAAGAACGACGGCGTGCTGCCAATACGGGGGTCGTCGCGGGTGCTGATTGCGGATTTCTCCAACCTCGCGATGCAGGCCGGTGGCTGGACGATTTCCTGGCAGGGTGTGGATACGCGCAAGCGGGATTTCCCCAACGCCGAGATGATTAACGCCGGGATCAAGTCCGCGCTCATGGCGAGCGGCGGCGTGGCGAGCGCAGGCGTAGTGGTGGAGGGGACCGACGACCTGGCCGTCAGCAGGCCGGACGTCGTGATCGTCATATTCGGTGAAACGCCCTACGCGGAGATGTTTGGCGACGTGAAGCTCCCCTTCTACAACCAACGCACGGCGCTACGCGAGATCAACCACTTCAAGTCGCTCGGCATCAAGGTCGTCTCGGTATTCCTTTCTGGTCGGCCGCTGTGGGTCAATCAGGAAATCAACGCCAGCGACGCCTTCGTTGTCGCCTGGCAGCCTGGAACGGAAGGTGGCGGTGTGGCCGATGTGCTGGTTGGCGATTCGAAGGGCGCTCCGCGCTTCGACTTTAGCGGCACGCTGTCGTTCCCCTGGCCGCGCGCAGCTATTGCGGCGCCGTTCGCTCGCAAGGGCGACGTTCTGACGCCCGAGTTCCCGCTTGGATATGGCCTGAGCTATGCTCGCGGTGGCAAGGTCGATCGGCTGAGTGAGGACTTGGGCGGCCGCTAAAGTGGCTGTCGCAGGCGCGTTGTCGGCGCGCCTGCGACTGTTGTCTAGCCCTGGCTCGCGCCGATCGACCAGCACGCTGGCGCGGTCGCCGGGCGCTACAGCAGGACTGGCAGATCGACTCGGCCGAAGAAGCAATCCGCGCTAAGAACCGAAGCCATCCGACGCTCCCCCCGTTTAAGGTGACGTCATGCCGGCAGATTCGAAATTTTCTCGTGACGGCGATGTCGTATCCGGCTCCCCGCGTCCAGGCGGCTCCGGTGCGTGGCATGTCCGAGGCTTTCTCGCGGCGCTCCCGCTTGGCATATGTTTAATTACGCTGTGCGTTCCGACGACGTTGCGTGCGCAACAGGCGCCGGTGTCTTACTTGCCGGAAGAGCTGCGCTGGGGGGTGAACGCAGCTGCGCCCGGGGCGCAGACCGCGGTTGTCCTCGGAAATCCCACCCGCCGTGGTCCGTTTACGACGCGCGTGCGCATGCCGAGCAGTGTCGTCTTCAATGCGCACTATCACCCGGATGACCGCGTCTATACCGTCATATCCGGCATTTTCTATATTGGATTCGGTAGCGTCTACGACCCTGCCAAGTTGCAGGCCTACCCGCCCGGCGCGGTGGTTTTTGTTCCGGGTGGTGCAGCGCACTTCCATGGCGCGCTTCGTGGGGAATGGATCGTGCAGATCAATGGTATCGGCCCCACCAGCGTGACGTTCGTGCGCGAGAGCGATGACCCACGGCTTTAATTGAAGAGTGGATCAGCGCTGGATTTCAGAATCCTAAGAGCCGAAGCCAGCCGTAACTAATGCCCCCGTGCGAGTGAGTGCGGGGTGACCTCAAGTACCTTGCCGTCGCTGAAGGTCACCTTCAATCGCGTGTCGCGGGCGTTGTACGCAAGATAGGTGCGCGGGCCGCCGGCCTTGCGGAAGACCGCATAAAGGGGTGTGTCAGCCGTGACACTGAAATCAGGCTGGCCCATCTCTTTGAGACTAGAAATCCAGTAAAGCGTATGGGTTCTGGTTTCGCCGAACTCGGCTGAGCTGCGCTTGTCCCACTGCCGTAGTGCGGCGTCCGGATCTGCTAGCGCTTGGTACGAGACCAGCACGTCCTGCCAGACGTCCGGCGGGGTTCCATCGGTGATGCCGCGGCTTTGGTAGGCGTTGACCTCCGCCGGCAGCGCGGCGAGTGAGCGTCGGATGTAGTCCGGGTCCTGAGCGAGGTAAGTGGACGCCGGCGTGAACGGCAGCAGATTGATGCCGAGGATCTGTCGCGGCTCCTCGGTCCACCAGGTGTTGTAGGCGTACTTGCCGCCGAACACCATGCTGGCGAACTGGCTGCCGAGCTCCGGCGCCAGAACCTGACGCTTGACGTCGAACCAGTACTGCAGCACTGAGGCGACTTCGGTCGTGTACAGGTAGATGCCCAGGTCGCGAAGTTTTCGGTCGCCCGTCGCTTCGCCGAGCAGCACGAGCCCTGCCCAGGCATTGATTGCTTCGGACGATGACTCCTGGTTGTTGCCCGCGTCGAATTCCGCGGTGCCGGAGGCCCAGGAGTGGCCCTCGTAGGTGTCGAAGTTGCGCAGGAATGGGTAGTCGGCGCGGCCGCGCTCCGCGGTCGCAACGTCCGCTACCAGTTGAGCCACCATGCCGCCCCAGTGGTCGGGAGTGATCCACGTGCGGTCGCGCAGGGCAACGTGAGCGGCGGCCATGTACCAGTACCCGTAGTGAAAGTGATGGTCGTTGATATTGGTGACGCTGTTGTATTCCTGCGGATAGCCGAACAACGAGCCGAGGGTGGAGTCGTGCTGGAAATGCGTTGCGTGCCGGCCGTCGAGCCAGCTCTCCTGACTGGACTTGAGCTGCCCGAGCAATGTGGCGCGCTCCTTTTGCTTTCCTTCGGCCTCTGCGATCGAGGCTAGCTGCGCGATGGCTCCCAGTCCCTTTCCAACCCAGTAGGTGCCGTGACCATCGCGGAAGAAAATTTGCACGGTCTTCGCGACGTCGTCGGCCAGCAGACTGTCAACGGCCATTTTTGCCGCTGGGTCCTGGAGTGGCCCCCAGCTGGGGAGGATTCCGTGAAAGGTCCGCTCCGTAGTGAACTGATTGCCGCGAATCAGCCGGATCTGGCCGCGGACGGTGTCGTAGTGCGGGGCCGCATCGGTCGCGACAGCGCTGGCAGTCCACTGGTGCGGATACAGCCCGATCAGTGTTTCTCGCCCTCTGCCCTCGCGAGCAACGGTGGCGATGGAGTAGGTCACGCGAACGCGGCTGCTTCGCTCGTCGTAGCTCCATTGCGAGCGTGTCTCGGTGGGAAACGCGTAAGCCACGGACAGGAACTGCTCGACCGTGGTGTCGCGATCATCCGGCAGTCCGGCCACCGAGAAGTAGCGAGCCGTGGCTGGAAGGTGCAGGACCGGATCGGTCGGCGTCGTCCACTGCCAGCTGGAGCCGGTGGGCGCGAAGATCGCGTAGACGTGGCCGTTGAGCGTGAACGCCGCGACGCGCCGGTCATGCCCGCTGGCGAGCGGGTTCCACAGCAGCTTCGGTATGCCCGCTAGGTGGAACCGTACGTCGCCGGTGCTGCAGTCGTAGTAACTGAACGGGCTGCCGTGCAGCACGGTTGCCTTGAGGGACTCGCCGGTGCTAGCCGCCATTTCCAGTTCGATCAGCCAGTCGGAATGCTTCGCCAGTCGGCTGCCGCTAGGCTTGAACGCGATCGGCGAGATGGTGATTGCGGCGCTGTGCAGGTAGCGGATCTCGCGCTTGCGGCCGCCGTCTTCGATCGCGATGGTGCGGTCGGGCAGGCCAACCTCGAAGCCGGCTTCGCTGGTGCGGTAGGTCATCGGCTGCGCGTACAGCGGCTTCGTCCAGCGCCAGAAAATGGCGGATGAGTACCATTGATTGGTTGGCGCGGCCTGCTTTGCCGCCTCGCTAGTGCGGAACTGCGGCAGGGGCGGCGGTGGGGACGGGCCAAGGACGCCGTCTTCACGGTGGATACGGTAGCTGCCCAAGCCAACAGCGACAGAATTGTCGTGAGCTGCGGCGGCGATGTCGATGCTGGCGCAGAGCAGCAGGGTCAACCCCCACGCTAGGCCTCGCGAGCTGTCTGTTGTGCGCATGCGGTGTCGGACCAGCTGGATTTGGAAATGATATTGACGCTGATGGTCAGGGAATTGGCGCCCCTGCTCGTGCCGGGACCGACATTACCATTGGCGGTGCTGCTGGCGGTCAGCACTCAACGCACGGGCGCAGCCGATGCCGATGCCGCTGCCGAGCCGAGATGCTGCTGTCGGCGGGCGCGACCGCGCTGCGGCGGGGACGACGCTGGTGGCGGGTCGCTGCGCCAGCTCAACGCACCAGATAGATGTAAAGACGGTTGCGGACGTGCGGCTCTGCCAGCGGCAGTGACTGGAATTCTGCGCCTTCACGTAGCAGCTGCCAGCGACCGGCGGCCGTCAGGCGCTGTATTTCCTCAGCGAAGCCGGGGGGAGGCTGGTCGCTGCGCAGCGAGAAGATCGCAAAGCCGCCGGGACGGGTGATGCGCAAGAGGTCGTGCAGCGATTCCGGCGGTGCGTGCTGGGGCGTGAAGGCGCCGGAGACGACGAAGGCATCGAAGTGATGGCTCGGAAACGGCAGCGTGCCGCCCAAGGGCGCGAGCGTGAGCCCTTGGTAGACGGCCTTGCGCTGGGCAACCGCCAGCATGCCGGGCGACAGATCCAGCCCGTGCAGGTCCGTGAACCCAAATCGCTTCAGGCCCTCGCCGACGAGTCCTGTGCCGCAGGCGGCATCAAGAATGCGCGCGTCTCGTGGCAGCAGCCAGGCGGTGAGTCCCGCCATGATCTCAGGCATCCGCCAGTCATGGTCTTCGATCAGCGCAGCGTCATAGGACTCGGCGACGCGGTCGTACTCGGCCGTCAGTTCCTCGCTGGTGGTGGCGGCGTACAGGCGCTCGACGTCGAAAGAGTGCGTCACGTGTGATCCCGGGGCGTCTGAAGGGGCGGCATAGGCCGCGGGGAGGGCGGGTGGCGCTGCGCTAGAGCGTGGCTGCCTGCACGGCCCGCCGGAACTCCAGCGGGCCTGCGATCCGCTCGAACGGCTCGCGTGTGCCGCCGCTGCCGACAACGACGATCGTGCCGTAGTCGAGCAGTCGTCCACCCAGGCCCTGATCGACGGAAATAGCCTCGACCTTGTTGAGCAGCATTTCCACCGTTCGGCGGTGAAGGATGCCGACCTTGATGATGACGCGCTTGTTCGTGACTGCGAATTCCGAGGAGCGGTAGCGCAGCCAGGCGCTGCCGCCGTATAGCGCGGCTACAGCGACGAGTACGCCGCCCCCGGTCGTTGCCACGAACAGTGTGGCCAGCGCCGCCAGGGTGCCTACGGCCGGCCAAAAGAACATCGCCTTGTGCAGGCGGGTTTCGTGTGTGATCTGTTCCCCGGGGAGCAGGCTGTTGCTGACGTAACTCATTGAGTCTCCGACCGAGTACGGGGGCGTCCATCTTGCCTAATTTCCGGCCCGCCGCCTACCAGCGGGTGTTGGCGGATGTTCGTTGGCTGTCGCGCGGCCGCCAACTGGTCGGTCATCCGACGGCAAAGGTCTGAGGCTGTCGCTCAAAATGCCGGCGCCAGGCGCTGCTGGTTCATGCTCTGCACGACGACGCGCGCCGGTTCTACGGTAGCGCAAGGACGCGCTGACCCGGCTGCGACAGCAGCGCCAGCACAAGGAGCAGCGGCTCGGTTTTTGGCGCTCATGCCGCGCTCGTTGCCGGGCTGCAGTGGATCGCTTGATATCTGTAGGAGCCGAGAAATTTCTCGCGTACGCCGCAGCAGGCGGAAAACACGACCGAAAACCGGGGATTGAAAGTCCAAAGCTGAGGACGCTCGATGCCGTTGTGATCTCGGATTGGTCTGCAATGTCTTTGAGAAACTGCGTCCGCCCCCGCGTCCGCAATCAGTCAGGAGCAACACTTTCGCCGTCTGTCGGGTGGGTCAGCCGTCGGATCGTCAAAGTGCAGTGCTGCTCAATCAATGCATTGATTCGCTCAACTACGGCATTGCCAGCAAAGCTGTGTCCAGGCTCAGCCTGCAGCCTGCGCGCAGTGGCTGGCAGTAATTTTGCCAACTCCAAAATGCGCCTCTTGGCCTGTGCTTTTGTAAGCCCGACGCTTTCTGCAAACTGCTCCCAGTGCCGTGCCTGGACTTCGCTGAACTTATATTTGCTACCGATTTTCATCGCCATCTTTGGCGTCAGCGTTGGATATACCGCCGTCGAGAGCGTGTCGTAGAACGGCGTCAGAACGGGTGCCTTGCCTGAATACAGCAGTGAGAAATTCTTGGCGTGCGCATCATGATTGCCGATCAGCGCATTGAAAATCACGTAGTCGAGCAGTCGCAGGACCTGCGGGGCACTGGGCCGTGTCGCGCGGCGTACCAGATCGAAGCACAGGGCTAAATCCGGACCGCCTTCATGTTGGTATTTCATTTCTGGCACCACACCCAGCGCCTGGCAGAAATCCTCTTGATGAAGGCGTTGTCGGTGTCCTTGGGCATTGATCAGCCGGTCGTAACGCTCAACCAGCAGAAACGAGTGATCCAACACCTGGTGAACTTTTGATTTCGCTGGTTGGAGCTGCATGGCCTCAGCCAACGCCATGCAAAACCTCTCGTTGATCACACTGTCTTCAACAGCGTGAATGGCGGGTTTCAAGATGTGGGAGCTGGGCGTGCCATTGAGGGGCAGCCCAAGGCGTGCACCGTCGAACACCACCGGTAGTTTGTCTTGAGCGCCAGCCAATGAAAGTCGCAAGCCGTCTTTCCCCGCCAGCATGGGGCGGCGCGGCAATTCATCAAGGAGGGCAACGACGTCCTCGTCACTCAACCATTGAATGTCATCGTTGCGGGTAGGCACAGGCAAGATCTGCCCCACTTCAATGAACGTCACGGCACCAGCGCATTCGCCGCCGATGAGGTCCAGCAACGCAAAGTCGTTCTGGCCAGACACCTGGAACTGCTGCGCGATCAGGCGGCGCATCTGCCCTTCAGGCAGCAGACCAGCAAAGAAGGGACGCGTTTTGCGATCGTCGAACGGCTCGGCTTGCAGGGGCAGCGAAGCGGACAAGGCAATAGCGTCTTGCTGCGACAGCCAGTCTGGTGCGTAGCAAAAGTTCAGTCGGCCATCGACCAGCGCCAGCGTGCCGATACGATCGGCGAAAAGCCAGACTGCCAACTCATGCGCCATGGTCACCACCTTCACCTTGGTCATCGGCCGCAGCAGAGGGCAATCCGCGCAACTGGATCTCTCCCCCCAAGCTATCAATGACCCGCAGCACGTTTGCCAGTCGCAAGGTGGGCTTGCCTGCCTCAAGGTCAACAATGAAACGCACACCAACCCCTGCCGCCAGCGCCAGCTGGGGCTGTGTCAGCCCGAGCTGCTTGCGAGCGGCACGCAGGGCGCGCGCTAGCTGTTGGGGTGATCGAATGGATGTCATGGCTTGAGCTATTTCCCGTTCGGGAAATTATCGGTCCCAATCGGGCTATGCGCAAGCTTTATTTCCCGATCGGGAATTCTAATGTTGTTGAGGCATGGATTGAATATGTGTTTCCCGATCGGGAAACAAGGTTGGAGGCGATCACCTAAAATGCCGGCGTCCGTGGGCTGCCGGTTCATGCTCTTCACGACGACGCGCGCTGGTTATCTAGGAATATGACGGACTCCAGATCCCGCCATTCCAACCGATGACACTGATGCTCCGGCTGAATCCCCATCGGACCTGACTCAGCGCTCGCGGTTGACCCGGAGCAGCCGGACACCAATACAGCTAAAGGGCAGCGTGAAACGGCCCCGGCACTGAGCCGGGGCTGTAGGGACGGACATTAACGCTGTGCGACGACCTGATCCTTGAGCCGCAGCGCGATGAGCGTTGCATGAATCGCTGTGATCTGCGCGCCCTTGAGTGAGCTGATCTCGGCGTCCTGTACCAACGAGTGCTTGCGAAGTGTAACGCCCTGACCAGCATCTGGCGGGGCACGGGTTCATCAATCTCGCGAATGACACGGCACGGTTAGTACGCGCCCATGTAGTCACGCTTGCCGATACTTAACCCGTTGTGGCGCAAAAGGTTGTAGGCGGTGGTGACATGAAAGAAGAACTGCGGCAAGCCGTAGTTGGCGAGATACGCCTGACCGCTCAGCTTCTTTTCTTTAGGCGTACCAGGACGCAACACGATCTCCTTCGTTTCGCTACCTTCGAATTGGGTGGACTTCACGCTATCAAGAAACTCCAGTGTCCGGGCTAATAGTGCATCGAGATCGGCAAAGCTCTTTTCTTTGCCTTCATAAACGGGCACCTCAATGCCTGCTAGGCGTGCCGATATCCCGCGAGAAAAATCGGCAGCGATCTGCACTTGTTTGAGCAGCGGAAACATGTCTGGATACAAGCGTGCCTGCAACAATGCGTCTGGTTCTATCGATTTGGCGGCAGCATGTGCGTCGGCCTGCGCCAGAATGGCTTTCAAAGCCGTCAGCAGTTGCTTGAAGACGGGGACTGATTCGGTATACATGGGGCTGGTCATGGCTGTTCCTTGGTAAGTTTGGAGGGTGGTGGCAATCAACAGACACCGCACCTAATTGCGGGATCGCCGCGCACGGATGGAAAGTTATTGGGGGTCAGGGATCGGGAGACTCCGGCAACGTAGTAAGCACTTGGTTGGGTGGGAAAGCCTATCTTTTGGCCGGGTGAGGGCTGTCGCCCATTTCGAAACCGCCCATTCGCTCGCTGGTGCCAGCAGATCAGCCCAAACGGTGAGAATTCAGTCGCCGAATGCCTCAGGCCGCGAGCTTCAATTTCGGATTAAGGCCGGCCTTAGCCGCGAGGCGGACGAGCAGGTCGAGGCTGAACGAGCTGATCTTGCCACGCTTCAGATCCGACACCCGCGCCTGAGTGACCCCGGAGGATCTTAGCCGCCCGAGTCTGAGTCAGGCCTGACTCGGCCAACTAGGCTCCGAGCCCCTCGAGCAGGAGTGAGCGCATTTCCATCTCGGCGGCCTGGTCCTCCGGATAGAGATCGTGCCACACGCTACGGACCTTCTTCTTAGCCATGGGGAGCCTTCCTCGCGAGCGGTTTCGGCGTTAAACAGCAATTGCGCCGGTAACCCCGCGCCGCTGCTCGCAATGTCACTGCGGCAGCGCGTTTTGTACCCGCTTTCGTACCCGCTTTTCACGGATCAGGCCACCGCTGCCGCGTGCCTTGTCTCCGCACGTCGCAGCGTCACCGCCACTTCCACGCGTGAGCCTAGCCCATTGATCATCGCCATGAGGCGCTCGACGCTGATGCGCCGGAAATCCGCGTTTCGAACGCGCGAGAAATCTCCGGCATCGATCCCGGTGAGGCTCTGCGCCTTTCTTACAGTGAGACCCTTTTTGTCGAGCGTCTTGATGATCTCTGCCGCCAGGATTGCCTTCAACTGGCGAACGTCGGCATCCGGGACATCAAAGTCCCGATAGATGTTTCCGCTCCCGCGGATAAGCTCAAGCGGTTCCTTTTTCATCGCAGCATCTCCTTCAGTCGCTTCAACCGGTCCTTGATCAAGTCGATCTCGTGTTTCGGGGTCTTGATGCCTTGCGTCGACTTTTTCTGAAACGCATGGACCACCCACAGCTCGTCCCCAAGCTGCACCGCATAGACCACCCGAAAGGCATTGCCCCGGAACGGCAACGCAACCTCAAACACCCCCGACCCGAGGCCTTTCATCGGCTTGGCGATTCCCGCCATGCCACCTTCGGCGGCAACGCTCAAAGCATCGATCACTATCTGCCGCGCGCCGTCGGGAAATGCCTCAAACGCTTTTCGCGCAGGCGTGAGCTAGGATACCGGCCGCGTTGGTCTCATTCTTTTCTGCCCATTTCGCTTTGAATGTTGGCAGATTTACCAACATCCTTCAAGCGGATTGCTGAACGCTTTTCCTTGGCCAGTCGGTGGCGCGGGCACCCTGACACACCTACCTCGCTGCTTCGCTACTCCCCATGGGCGGAATTGGCTTTTCTTTATGCGGGCGACGATTGAGACCTGGTGCTCATGCCGCCGCCCCGACACGCGCTTTCCTTAGCCTTGCGCGGACGAGGTGTCCGGCTTGCCCGCGCGTGCCGTGGCGATGACTCGTTCCCGTGCACGGACGAGGGACACCCCCTCGCGGCTAAGGATGGCTTTCGCGACGTTGCCGTCGCGGTCGTGAGCACACCGGCACTCACCACACATCCAGCG
>CAIYLH010000118.1 GCA_903927005.1 uncultured Pseudomonadota bacterium | reverse complement strand
TGTCGGTGTTCGCAGGCGTTGGTGAGCGTACCCGTGAGGGCAACGACTTCTACCACGAGATGTGCGACTCGGGCGTCATCGACAAGGTGAACCTGGAGAACTCGAAGGTTGCGATGGTCTATGGCCAGATGAACGAGCCGCCGGGCAATCGCCTGCGCGTCGCGCTCACCGGCCTGACCATGGCCGAGTACTTCCGCGATGAGAAGCAGGCCTCGGGCAAGGGCCGTGACGTGCTGCTGTTCATCGACAACATCTACCGTTACACGCTGGCCGGCACCGAAGTGTCGGCGCTGCTCGGCCGCATGCCGTCGGCGGTGGGTTACCAGCCGACCCTGGCCGAGGAAATGGGCGTCCTGCAGGAGCGCATCACCTCGACGAAGACCGGCTCGATCACCTCGATCCAGGCCGTCTACGTTCCCGCGGACGACCTGACCGACCCGTCGCCTGCCACGACCTTCGCGCATCTTGATGCGACCGTCGTGCTGTCGCGCCAGATCGCCTCGCTGGGTATCTACCCGGCGGTCGACCCGCTCGACTCGACCTCGCGTCAGCTCGATCCGCTGGTCATCGGCGAGGATCACTACAACACCGCCCGTGGCGTGCAGGCGATCCTGCAGCGCTACAAGGAGCTGCAGGACATCATCGCGATCCTGGGCATGGACGAGCTGTCGGCCGAAGACAAGCTGTCCGTGTACCGCGCGCGCAAGATCCAGCGCTTCCTGTCGCAGCCGTTCCACGTCGCCGAGGTGTTCACGGGCCAGAAGGGCAAGTACGTCTCGCTCAAGGACACGATCCGTGCGTTCAAGGCGATCATCGCCGGCGAGTACGATCACCTGCCGGAGCAGGCGTTCTACATGGTCGGCACGATCGAAGAAGCGGTCGAGAAGGCGAAGACCCTCGCCTGAGGAATAGACCATGGCCAGCACGATCAACGTCGACATTGTCAGCGCCGAAGGCGAGATCTACTCGGGCGTCGCCGCGATGGTGTTCGTGCCTGCCATTCAGGGCGAGCTCGGCATCGCGCCGCGCCACGCCCCGTTGCTGACGATGCTGAAGGCCGGTGAAGTGCGCGTGCAGACGCCGGACGGCGTCGAGCACTCGTTTTACGTCGGCGGTGGTGCGCTCGAGATCCAGCCGCAACGCGTGACGGTGCTTGCCGACACTGCGCTGCGCGCCAAGGACCTCGACGAGGCAGCGGCACTGGCTGCCAAGCAGCGCGCCGAGGACGCGATTCGGGACCGCACCGACGAGATCAGCCTTGCCGAGGCACAGGCCGAGCTGCTGCGCGCCGTGGCGCAGATCCGGATGCTCGAGCGGATCCGCAAGCTGCGCCAGTAGGCGACAGCGACCGCGTCACCGCCGCTCGGCGGTGACGCGCGGCCTCTGCACGGGCCGCGCCTTCACTTTTCCACGCCCCTCCGCCTGCGATCTTCGCAAGCAGGCCCCTCGGCGGTAGCCACGCACGCCGCTCGCTCAACCGCAGCTCGTGCGCGGCCCGTGAGCGCGCGCCACGGGCGCGAATCGCTGCCAGCAGGGCGAGCTTGTCCGGCCTGAGGGCGCTGTTGCCGGTGCAGTCCCCCCGTCCGTGGCCCGAAAGTGACGGCCTGGAACTGCCGCGGACGCGCGCGGCGTTGGTGGCATGGCCGATGGCTGCCATTCTTAACTCGCCATGACATGATTGGGCGTAGCCGCCGTTGGTCTAAGTTGGCGTAGCGGCGATCAGGGCTAAAGGGCGTGCAATGCGGGTGCTCGGCATCACCGGTGGATCTGGCAATGGCAAGACGACACTGATCGTGGCGCTGTTGCCGGCGTTACGCGCGGCCGGGCTGAGCGTGTCCACGATCAAGCACGCCCACCATGGTTTTGACATCGACCGACCCGGCAAGGACAGTTTCCGTCACCGCGAGGCGGGCGCCTCTGAGGTGCTGGTCGCCACCGCCGAGCGCTGGGCGCTGCTGCACGAGAATGACGGCGCGGAGCCGTCGCTGAGGGCGTTGCTGGCGCGCCTCGCGCCGGTAGACCTCGTGCTGGTAGAGGGCTACAAGCGCGAAGCCTGCGCCAAGCTCGAGGTACACCGACCTGCGGTCGGCAAGCCCGCGCAGTGGCCGGACGATCCCTCGATCCTGGCGGTGGCGAGTGACGTCGGCCTGCCGCACTGCGATCGGACCGTGCTGCCGCTGGGCCAACCGGCGGCCGTCGCCGCCTGGCTGCTCGCGGTGCTGCAGACGCTTGCCGTCGTCGGCTAAGATTGCTGCTGGCGGGCCGGAGTGCCCATCGCCGGAATCGCCCGGTCGACCGCAAGGAGGCGCCATGTCAAAAAAATCGCTGATCGTTGTGGCAGGATTACTCGCGCTGGCGGTGGGCCTCGTGCTGCATCCCGTCTCGCAGCGCTTCCTGCTCGGCCGCCTGTACAACAATATCGGCGTGCTCTACGCCGGCGGTGTGCTCGGCGACCACGGCGCCGAAAATGCGCTGCCCTGGTTCCAAGACGGCGCCAACCTCGGTTGCGCTGCGGCTGCGTTCAACCTCGGTTTCGCCTACCAGAACGGTCGCGGCACGGCGGCCGATGAAGTTGCCGCGAAGCGCTGGTACACGCAGGCTGCCGAGGCCGGCGTTGCACTGGCGGCGAACAACCTCGCGATCCTGTACGCGAACCCGTCCACGGGCCGGCCGCGGCTGGCGCTTGCCCGTTACTGGCTGGTGCATGCCGCCCGTCTTGCCGATGGCGAACTCTCGAAGACAGTAGCGACGAGTCTCGAGCAGATGGAGCGCGACATGACGCCTGCCCAGCTTGCCGCGGGCGATGATGCGCTGCGCGCGGCTGCCGTTGACGAGCCGCCGCCGCCGCGCGTGATCGTGCCGATGAGCGACGCACAGGTGCGGGCGCAGGTGACGGCGGCGCTGCTCGCGGCGGCACCGTTGCGCGAGACGGCCACGCGTTACATCCAGGCGCACCACCAGTTGCCGCTGCTTGCCGCCATCGCCTCCGATCCGGCGTTTCGGCCGGTGGAGACGGCCGCTGCGCGGGTGGCGATCGGCAACGGCGCGATGGTGCAGATCGTACTGCGCGGCGGACCGTACGGCGGGGCCGAGTTTGGCTGGATTCCGCTCTACCGCAATGAGCAGCTCAGCTGGATCTGTGCGCACGGCCATGTGCCTGGCCGTTACTTTGGGGCTAGCTGTCGCTAAGCCCCGTGTGCCGGATCGCTGGGCTCAGTGCGGCGCAGCGGCCTCGTCGGGTCGCAGGTAGCGCGCGAGCCAGGCGGCAACCTCCGAATAGAAGTAGCGGCTGTCCTCGCCACGCAGGATCCAGTGGTTGGCTTCCGGAAACACGATCAGGCGGCTGGGTACCTGCTGGCGCTTGAGTGCGGTCCACATCTCAAGCGTGTTGTTCAGCGGCACGCGAAAGTCGTGCTCGCCGACGGTCAGCAGCATTGGCGTTGCGAACTGGCCGGCGTGGGCGAGTGGACTCTGCTCGCGCCACAGCGGTGCCCCGTCCCAGGGAGGGCCGCCGACCATCACTTCGCGGTGATAGACGCCGTCGCTGGTGCCCCACTGCGTCTCCAGCGTTGCAAGTCCCGCGTGACCAACCAGGCACTGATAGCGATGGGTGCTTGCCTGCATCCAGTTCGCGAGGTGTCCGCCGTAGCTTGCGCCGGCGGCGCACTGGCGCGTGCCGTCGATGAAGCCATAACGGCGGATCGCTTCATCGGCCGCTTCATTGATCTCGTCCGCGGGTCCCGCCAGCGGGTCGCGCTCGATCGCGCGCGCAAAGGCTTCGCCATAGCCGGTCGAGCCTGAATAGTTGGTCAGCAGCACGACGTAACCCGGCGCGGCGAGCAGGTGGTAGTTCCAGCGCAGCCCGAACGCGTCACGCCACATCGTGTGTGGGCCACCGTGCATCAGCACCAACAGCGGGTAGTGCCTGGAGGGGTCGAAGCCGGGCGGCTTTACCAGCATGCTGTGTAGGTCGCGGCCGCGGCTGCTCCTGAACCAGAAGTGTTCCACCTTCGGTAGTGCGAGTGCGCTGCTTGCGGCGGTGTTGAAAGCGGTCAGTGCGCTGTGGCCGTGACCGGCATCTAGGCGCACCACTTCGGCGGGATGCACGGCGCTCTCCCAGCGTGCGAGCAGTACCGGGTGTGGGCCTTTCGATACCGACAGGGCGGTGTAGGTGCCCGCGGTCTGCGGACCCGCAGGCCGCGCCGGCTTGCCGGCAGGCGCGGTGTACAGCTGCTCAAGGCCCGCGTTCTCGGCCAGGAACCACAGCGTTCCATCGCTCGCGACCCCCCAGCTGGTGACGCTGCGATCGACCGCATCGGTGAGGTCCTGGGCCGTGCCGGCGTGACCTGCCGTGAACGGCATCGATGCGACCCGGGTCGAGGAATAGATGCGTCCCTCCTGGCGGGTGTGCTCGGCGTACAGCCCGCGACCCTCGCCGCCAAAGCGCGGCGACGCCCAGCTGTCGGCGCCGCCGGTCAGCGCCAGCGGCTCACCGCCGCTGCTTGCGACGTACCACAGCTGCAGACTGGTGAAGGCGTGGGCTGCCTGGTCCTGGTCGATGCTCGCGTTGAAAACGAGACCAAGGCCGTCTGGCGTCCAGGTCGCGTCTAGCGTGACGCCGTCGTCCTCGCTGCGACCCGAGTAGCCGGAGTGCGCCGTAAGCGCGCTGCCGGCCAGCAGGTCCAGCGCCTGCGCGGTTGAGTTCAGCGGCTGTACGAACAGGTGCACCTGGCGCTCATCCAGCCAGTGGTCCCAGCGTCTGACCGGGAAACTGTCGTAGACGCGTGCGGCGTAGGGACGGTCGGCGCGCTCTTTGGCCAGTCGGCGGTTGTCGGCGTCGTCGCGTGCGCCTGGCCAGACCTCGGCCTCGAACGCGATCGACTGGCCGTCCGGCGAGAAGCGCGGCGAGCGTGCGCCCAGCGCCGCACTGCTGACTCGTAGCGCCTCGCCGCCGCCGGCGAGGTCCAGCACGTAGATCTGCTCCTCGGTGTCGCCGTCGCGGCGTGCGCTGAACGCGATCCGGCTGCCGTCCGGGCTGAATGCGACGCCGGACTCCGGGGAATGCGTATGGGTCAGCTGCCGCGCTGCGCTGTGGCCATCGGTGGCGACCAGCCACAGGTCTGAACCGGCATCCTTGGCGGCGTAGGCCGGCTCACTGAGGTTGAACACGGCCCGCTCGCCGTCCGGGCTGAGTACCGGCGCGCCGACCCGCTTCAGCAGCCAAAGATCGGCGTGGTTCAGGCGGTGGCCGGGGGCGGGTTCAGCGGCGAGTGCTGCCGTTGCCGCGGCACAGGCCAAAGCGCAAAGGCTGAGACGGAGGATGTTCAGCATCGTCGGGGACCTCATCGGCGGCAGCCGCGGCAAGAGCAGACGATACCGGATTGCGCCGGCGATACGGGGGCCGTGCGAGAATGGCCCATCAACCGATTCGGGACGAGCCCCATGCCCCTGAGCATCGTGATTCTGGCCGCCGGCCAGGGCAAGAGGATGAAGAGCGACCTGCCGAAGGTCCTGCAGCCGCTTGCGCGCCGTCCGCTGCTCGCCCACGTGCTGGACTGTGCCCGGGCGCTGTCGCCCGAGGCCATCCACATCGTCTATGGCCACGGCGGTGAGCAGGTACGTACGGCGTTCCCGGAGGCGGATCTCAGCTGGGCGCTGCAGGCCGAACAGCTCGGTACCGGCCATGCGCTGATGCAGGCGATGCCGGCCATTCCGGACGACCATCGGGTGCTGGTGTTGTACGGCGACGTGCCGCTACTGCAGCCGGCGACGCTCGAGTCGCTGCTTGCTCGTGCCGGCGACGACGCCCTCGTCTTGCTATCCGTGCTGCTGGATGACCCCACCGGCTACGGTCGGGTGCTGCGCGACAACGCCGGCTCCGTCTACCGGATAGTCGAACAGAAGGACGCCAACCGTAAGGAACTGGCGGTACGCGAAGCCAACACCGGCGTGCTGGTGGCGCCCGCTGCCGCGCTGCGCGGCTGGCTCGCGCGGCTGTCGAACGAAAATTCCCAGCGCGAGTACTACCTTACCGATGTGATCACCCTGGCGGTGCGCGATGGCGTGCGGGTCGAGGCCGTGCCGGCCCCGACCGCGGCCGAGGTGCTCGGCGTCAACGACCGCCTGCAGCTGGCGGAGCTCGAGTCCGAGTATCGCCGCATGCGCGTCCGGGCGCTGCTGCAGGAGGGCGTCTCGGTCGCGGATCCCACCCGGCTCGACGTGCGTGGCGAAGTCGCCTGCGGGCGCGACGTGCAGCTGGACGTCAACGTCGTGCTCGAGGGGCGCGTCGTGCTCGGCGATCGTGTCGTCGTCGGGGTCGGCTGCGTGCTGCGGGATGTCTCGATCGCGGCAGACACCGTGCTGCAGCCCTACAGCGTGCTCGACGGCGCAGTCATCGGTGCGCGCTGCGTCGTCGGACCGTTCGCGCGACTGCGCCCGGGCAGTGTGCTGCTCGACGATGCCCACGTTGGCAACTTCGTGGAACTCAAGAACACCACCCTCGGTGTAGGCAGCAAGGCCAACCATCTGACGTACCTTGGTGATGCGCGGATCGGCAGTCGCGTCAACGTCGGTGCAGGTACGATCACCTGCAACTACGATGGCGTGAACAAGTGGCCAACGACGATCGGGGACGGTGCCTTCATCGGTTCCGGCTCGATGCTGGTAGCGCCGCTCACCATTGGACCCAAGGCCACGATCGGCGCGGGTTCCACGCTCACCAAATCAGCGCCTCCCGACACGCTGACGGTCGAGCGCAGCAAGCAGATCTCGCTGCGCGTCTGGCGCCGGCCGCACAAAGCTACGGCTGAGGAACGCGACGCGCGGATCGAGCAGGCGCGCCTGCCTGCAGAACCGTCGTCGGAGTGATGCTCATCCTAGGTGTCGCGATGAGCGATAATTCGCGTCTGGCCCTGCAGCGAGGACATGATTCATGTGTGGAATAGTCGGTGCGGTGGCGGCTCGAGATGTGCTGCCGATCCTGATCGATGGGCTGCAGCGGCTTGAATATCGGGGCTACGATTCGGCCGGGGTCGCGCTGCTCGAGTCGGATGGCCGTGTGCGACGCCTGCGTACGGTCGGCAAAGTGGCGCGTCTGAAAGAGGCGCTGCTCGAGACCCCGACTGCCGGGCAGCTGGGCATTGCCCATACCCGTTGGGCGACCCACGGCGTCCCCAGTGAGCGCAACGCGCATCCCCATGTCTCGCGCGACGGCATCGCGATCGTCCACAACGGCATCATCGAAAACCACGAGGCATTGCGCGCCGCGCTGCTAGCGCAGGGCTATGAGTTCACCTCGGAGACCGACACTGAGGTGATCGCGCATCGCGTGCATCATCATTACGCGGCGCACGGCGACCTGTTTGCGGCGGTCCAGGCGACTGTGCGAGAGCTGCATGGCGCGTATGCGCTGGCGGTGATCAGCGAGCGGGACCCCGGCCTTATCGTCGTTGCGCGGGTCGGCTGCCCGGTTGTGATCGGTCGCGGTGAGCAGGAGAACTTCGTCGCCTCCGACGTCTCGGCGCTACTGCCAGTGACTCGCCGCTTCCAGTTCCTGGAGGAGGGTGACGTTGCCGCAATCGGTCGCGACGGCGTGCGCATCGTCGATCAGGCGGGTGTCGAGGTAGAGCGCGCCCTGCGCGACAGCGAGCTGTCGGCGGACGCGGTCGAGAAGGGCGACTATGCCCACTACATGCTCAAGGAAATCCATGAGCAGCCGCGCGCCATCGCGCAGACGCTCGAGGAACGGGTTGCCGGCGGTAAGCTGCTCGAGGCGGCGTTCGGCCCGGAGGCGGCCGACGTGCTCGCCCGTGCCGAGGCTGTGCAGATCGTCGCCTGCGGTACGAGCTGGCACGCAGGCTCCGTCGCACGCTACTTCGTCGAGCAGATTTGTCGGCTGCCCTGCTGGGTCGACATTGCCAGTGAGTTTCGCTACCGCAACCCGGTCGTTCCCAAGAACACCCTGTTCGTCTCGATCTCGCAGTCCGGCGAGACGGCCGATACGCTCGCCGCGCTGCGTCAGGCGAAGCAGTCGGGCTACCTGTCGACGCTGGCAATCTGCAACGTGCCCGAGTCCTCGCTGGTACGCGAATCCACGCTCGTCATGCTGACGCGCGCTGGCCCCGAGATTGGTGTTGCCTCGACCAAGGCATTCACCACGCAGCTGGCGGCGCTGGGCATGCTGGTCATTGCACTGGGCAAACTGCACGGCATGGATCGAGCAACCGAGCGCAACCTGGTGGCGCAGCTGCTGGAGACACCGCGGCTGGTCGAGGAGACCCTCGCGCTCGACGCCCAGGTAAAGAAGCTCGCTGCAACGTTCGTCGAGAAGCGCCATGCCCTGTTTCTGGGTCGCGGCGCGCTCGCGCCGGTGGCGATGGAAGGCGCGCTCAAGCTCAAGGAGATCTCCTACATCCACGCCGAGGCCTACGCGGCCGGCGAGTTGAAGCACGGGCCGCTGGCGTTGGTCGACGCGGACATGCCGGTGGTCGCGGTTGCGCCGAACAACGACCTGCTTGAGAAGCTCAAGTCGAACCTGCAGGAGGTGCGCGCGCGCGGCGGCGAGCTGTATGTGTTCGCCGACCCCGAGTCCGGCATCCACGAGTCCGACGGCGTACACGTGATCACGATGCCGCGGCACGTCAGCCCGTTCCAGGCGCCGATCGTCTATACCGTGCCGCTGCAGCTGCTGGCGTACCACGTCGCGACGATGCGCGGCACCGACGTGGATCAACCCAGAAACCTGGCCAAGAGCGTTACGGTGGAGTAGTTTTCTTCGGGGGTAATGAACAAGACGCTGAATACGTTGAGGTTTCTGGCGTCTATCGAACGCGGGCGCTGTTTTCCACGCCCCTTTCGAAGTCCCAACTCGAACTCTCGGATCTGGTGCTTCGACTTCGGGATGAAGTGGGACTGCCGTTTAAGGAAATTGCCCGTCGCGTAGTCGCGAAAGGGTTCAAGGGTGCGCGGGGAGCAACCCTGTCCGCCAAGGCGGTTTTCTCGGTCTACAAGAAGCGATCCCGTCGAAATGCCCGCAAGGCTCAGGTCTCCTTGCAGCGGATCGAGGACATCGTCGTGGTCACCCCCTGACCCGATTGCCGACACCGCGACTCGCTTCGCAAAATACGCCCTCGCCCTGTGCTTTCTGATGCGCCAATATTGGGCGTAGGAAGCTCTATAACCGTTCAAAAGAGTTGGGCAGCAACCCAACCCTGGACGGACTGTGAGACGGCTATATGCCGTCCTAATCAGGGTAAGGAAGACCGCATAGTGTTCGAACAGACCTTCAAGAACATCGACAACACCCTTCGTACCGAAGCGGGTTGCCAGAACGAACTCGACTACATCGAACAGACTTCGTGGATCATCTTCCTCAAGTACCTCGATGATCTCGAAGCCGACAGGGAAGCAGCGGCTGAACTGTCAGGAAAGTCCTACACCCCGATTCTCGGGAACGACTACCGCTGGAAGAAGTGGGCAGTCCCTAAGAACAAGGCTGGTGAGATCGACCACAACAAGGCACTCACTGGGGATGACCTGACGGAGTTCGTGAATAAGAAGCTGTTCCCGTACCTCGCAAAATTTAGAACCACTGCCGATCACCCCGACACCATCGAATACAAGATCGGTGAGATCTTCGGTGAGATCCGCAACAAGATTCAGAGCGGCTACAACCTCCGCGAGATCCTCAATCGTGTGGACGAACTTCGGTTTCGGTCCAAAGCCGAAAAGCACGAAATGTCCGCGCTCTATGAGGACAAGATCAAGAACATGGGGAATGCGGGACGAAATGGCGGTGAGTACTACACGCCCCGTCCTCTGATCCGCGCCATCGTTCAGGTGGTTGCGCCGAAGATTGGTGACAAGATCTACGATCCAGCAGCAGGTTCAGCGGGTTTTCTTTGCGAAGCCTATGAATACCTCAAGGCTTCCAAGCAACTAAGTACTCGGGATGTTGAGATTCTTCAAAAGAAGACGTTCTACGGAAAGGAATTGAAGTCGCTAGCGTTGGTCATCGGCACGATGAACATGATCCTGCACGGTGTCGAAGCTCCGAACATCGTGCATACGAACACGTTGGCTGAGAATCTCAACGACATTCAGGAAAAGGATCGGTACGACGTAGTTCTTGCAAACCCTCCATTTGGTGGGGCAGTGCAGAAGCAGTTGCAGCAGAACTTTCCGATCAAGTCTGGTGAAACTGCGTACCTGTTCCTTCAGCACTTCATCAAATCACTGAAGGCAGGTGGTCGTGCTGGCATCGTCATCAAGAATACGTTCCTGAGCAACACCGACAATGCTTCGGTGTCACTGAGAAAGCTTCTGCTCGATAGCTGCGACCTTCACACGATTCTGGATTGCCCGTCTGGCACATTCCAAGGCGCTGGTGTGAAGACCGTGGTCCTGTTCTTCGACAAGGGATCGAAGACCAATAAGATCTGGTACTACAAGCTGGAGCCAGGTCGGAACATGGGGAAGACAAATCCGTTGAACGAAGCGGATTTGACTGAGTTCATCAAGCTTCAGACTAGGAAACCTGAGTCGCCCAAGAGTTGGTCAATAGCTGCGAAGGACATTGATACCGAGACATACGATCTTTCGGTGAAGAATCCGAACGAACCAGAAGCAGCTGCTCATAGAAGTCCTGCAGAGATTCTGGACGAGATTGCGGCGCTGGACGCTGAGAGTGCGGAAGTGCTTGCGTCAATCAGGGCGCTCATATGAAAGCTGGCTGGCAAGAAAAAGCCATCGGCGACGTTTGCGAGATCAAGCCGTCAAAAGGCGAGGCTAGGGCGCTGCTGAAGCCCAAGGACTTGGTTTCATTTGTACCGATGGAAGACCTCCCTATTGGAAGTAAAGATCTGAAATTGAATCAGCAGCGCCCCCTCGCTGATGTTGTTGGCGGATACACCTACTTCGCGAATGGAGACGTTCTGCTCGCAAAGATCACGCCGTGCTTCGAGAATGGGAAGCTCGGAATCGCAACCAACCTGACGAACGGCATCGGGTTCGGTTCGAGCGAGTACCTCGTTCTGCGACCTGACTCTTCGATAACAAGCGAATGGCTCTACTACTATCTTTCGAGAGAGTCATTTCGTCGCGAAGGCGCATCTAGAATGGCTGGTGCCGTCGGTCATAAACGCGTGCCACAAGAGTTCGTTGCGCGATACCCAATTCCAGTTCCGCCACTCTCCGAGCAGAAGCGCATCGTCGCAATTCTCGATGAAGCTTTTGAGGCGATTGAAGTTGCGAAGAGAAATGCAAAAAATAGTCAACAAAGCGCATCCGAAATATTCGACAGTTTCTTAGCGGAACTTGAAGCCCAGAAAGTTCAACTCGGTGATCTAGTTGATATCAGAACAGGAAAGCTTGATGCGAATGCGGCGATAGAGAACGGTGCGTACCCATTCTTTACATGCGCTAAAGAGATTTACGCAATCAACGAGTTCGCATTTGACTGTGAGGCAATCCTGCTCGCGGGAAATAACGCAGTTGGCGATTTCAACGTGAAGCACTATCGGGGGAAGTTCAACGCTTACCAACGTACCTATGTGATTACAGTGAAGGACGGCGTGCCACTTACCTACCGCCATCTGTACTTCCAGCTTGTGAAAAACCTCAAGACCTTCAAAGCGGCGTCCGTTGGCTCAGGGACAAAGTTCCTCAAACTACCGATGATAAGAGGATTGCCGATTTCACTTCCAACCTTATCCGAGCAACTTCGGATCACAGGAATCGTTGACAAGATCGCCGCTTACACGGAACAGTTGAGAAAAGTAAATGGCGACAGAATCGATCGTTATATAGACCTTCGGAATTCCATACTTTCCGAAGCGTACTCTGGAAGTAATTGACGGCAGTACATGAACGAATCCGAAACTCGCGCTGAACACATTGATCCCGCTCTGAAGGCAGCGGGATGGGGTGTTGTCGAAGGCAGCAGGGTTCGGCGCGAGGAACACATCACGCTTGGTCGGATTCAAGGTGGTGGCAATCGCGGCAAGGTCGACATCGCTGACTACGTGCTGGAGTACCGCAATCGGAAGCTCGCAGTAATCGAAGCCAAGAAGTGGTCTGCCGAGTACACCGAGGGTCTTGGTCAAGCCAAGCAGTACGCATCGAAGCTAACGACCCGCATTGCTTACTCCACGAATGGGCAGAAGATTTACGCCGTTGATATGGAGACGGGCAAGGAGCGTGACGTTCCTTCGTACCCAACCCCAGACGAGATGTGGAATCTGTGCTTCGGCAAGGTCAACGAGTGGCGCGACAAATTTGCCGCCATTCCCTTCCAGACCACTATTGGTGCTGGAAGCGCACGGTACTATCAAGAGATCGCAGTCAATCGCGCTCTTGATGCCATCGCAAACAATAAGGACAGAATCCTACTGACTCTTGCTACGGGTACGGGCAAGACGTTCATCGCATTCCAGATCGCTTGGAAGCTGTTCCATTCTCGCTGGAACCTCGCGAGGGACGGTGGAAGACGACCAAGAATCCTGTTCCTGGCTGATCGAAACATTCTCGCGAACCAAGCCTACCTCGCTTTCTCTGCATTTGATGACGGGGTCTGTGTACGTGTAGATCCATCCGATATCGCGAAGAAGGGCAGGGTCCCGACTAATGCCAGCATCTTCTTCACGATCTTTCAGACTTTCATGAGCGAAGGCTCTGGACAGGTCAATTACGAGGGATATCCGCCTGACTTCTTTGATCTCGTCATCGTGGACGAGTGCCATCGTGGTGGTGCCAATGACGAGAGCAACTGGCGCGGGATTCTCGAATACTTCAAGCCCGCAGTGCAGATCGGGTTGACGGCTACTCCGAAGCGGAAGATCAATGCCGACACGTATAGCTATTTTGGCGATCCCGTTTACCAATACTCGCTGAAGCAGGGGATCAATGACGGATTCCTGACTCCATTCAGGGTAGTTCAGGTCGGAACGACGTTAGACGAATACACCTACGTCTCTGATGACACCGTGGTTGAGGGTGATATCGAAGAGGGTAGGCGTTACGAGGAAGGTGACTTCAATCGCCTGATCGTCATCCGTGAACGCGAGGTTGCTAGGGTCAAGATCTTCCTCGACCAGATCAACCCGAATGACAAAACCATTGTGTTCTGTGCGAACCAGCAACACGCGCTGATGGTTAGAGACATCATCAGCCAGCTAAAGTCAGTCCCTGATCCGAACTACTGCGTGCGCGTGACAGCCAATGATGGGGCTATCGGCGACCAGCACCTTCGGGACTTTCAGGACAACGAGCGGACCATCCCGACGATCCTGACAACATCCCAGAAGCTCTCCACGGGTGTCGATGCCCGCAATGTCCGAAATATTGTCCTGATGCGTCCCGTGAACTCCATGATCGAGTTCAAGCAGATCATCGGTCGCGGCACTCGAATCTTCGAGGGGAAGGACTACTTCACGATCTATGACTTCGTGAAGGCACATCTCCACTTCAGCGACCCTGAGTGGGACGGCGAACCTCTGGAACCCGAGGAGCCCAAGTCCAGGGACCCGAAGAAGACCAAGGGTGACGAGGTTCCCAAGGGGTACAAGGGTGGCGAGGACGAGGATGACGCCCAGAGAGTTCAGAAGGTAGTGATCAAGCTTGCAGACGGCAAAGAACGCCGCATCCAGCACATGATGGCAACGAACTTCTACGGACCCGATGGCAAGTTGCTATCAGCCGCGCAGTTCGTCCAGAGCCTCTATGAAACGTTGAAGCTTCCCGAGTTCCTGAAGTCCGAGGATCACCTACGGAAGCTGTGGTCGGATCCGACTACCAGAACTGCACTTCTGAACAGGTTGGCTGATGCGGGGTTCGGGAGGGACGATCTTTCTCAGATCCAGATCCTGATCGATGCAAAGGACAGTGATCTGTTTGATGTCCTTCAATACGTTGCCTACGCCACGCCAACCGTAAGCCGTCAGCACCGTGTCGAGGCGTCCCGTGACCAGATTTACCGTGGACTAGATCCGACGCAGCGAGAGTTCATCGACTTTGTTATGGGACAATACGTTCACCTAGGCGTGGATGAGCTTCAGCAGGAACGTCTACCCGAACTTATCGCCATCAAATATCAGTCCCAGGTCGAGGGCATTGAGAAGCTTGGTGGTGTGCAGAAGGCGCGATCAGCTTTCATTGGATTTCAGCGAGATCTGTATTCGAAGGCTTAGGCATTGTTGGGTTGCGATGAGCGGTCCGCGATGGCGCGAAATCTGGTGTCTTAATCGCATCCATGTAGTGCTTTATGACTCAGATAGCTGCCTGCTTCGCCACGGCGAACCTCCGTTTAGGAGTTCTGGTGTGATGGTGAAATTTAAGCTGAATTGCTGAGGACCGCCCACGATGGAGATTCCGCGCAGTATCCTAAAGAATCTGCTGCTGGCACGCAGATTTGCGCTGCTTTCGTCGGAACACACTAAGTCGGCGAATGAAACATCGCTCACAATTGGCGTGACCTTGCTCCAAGATGCGGTGGAAGCGTTTCTACTTGCGGTTGCGGAACACGTAAAGGCGGATGTTTCGGAGAAAACCTACTTCGATCAATATTTCCAAAACATCAACAAAAGGATTTATCCACAAGAATTGCCATTTCGCCAGCGCTTGACGGCGCTCAATAAGATGCGGGTCGGTGCAAAGCACCATGGGATCGTACCTTCAAAGTCGGAGGTTGATCTAACCGTAGTGTCCGTTAAGGAGTTCTTTCGCGAGGTTTCAGAACGGCAATTTGGAAAGTCATTTGAGAGCATTAGCCTGATAGATGGTTTGAAGAGCAGTCGCGAACGAGAGGTATTGGAGCAGGCAGAGTCGGCGTTTCTGTCTGGAGACTATGCTCAGTGTCTAATTGAGTGCCGCAAGGCTCTGTACTTGCGATTCGAGGAAGACTACGAGATATCGCAAGCCATCAATCCGCGTGGCTTGCTCGGTATCTTTGGTGCGCACGGCAACAAGGCGCCGTACTGGGCAAAGAACCAAGACTACGTAGACAACTATGTGTTGGAGCCTACCGACTATATTGTCTTCGATCACAGCAAGATAGAACTTGATCTAATAAAGCGAGGCGTAAGCAGCGTCGATTTTTGGAACGTATGGAGACTTACGCCAGCGGTGGTTAAGGAATCTTCGTCGCCAGAGTGGGTCGTAAAGACTGAACTCGCCAAATTGGATGAAGAGGGGATTAAGGAGCGTGCCGAGTACGTGCTCGATACGACGGTAAGCATGGTGTATGCGAGCGACAAGAGCATCGCCGCAGAAAAGATGTCAGTGTCACAAACCCGATACCAGATTCATCTTCGGCGCGATTTGATTCCCGTCTATAAGAAAGCGAGTACGAACAGCGAAGTCGTTCAAACGGTTCCAGAAGGGATCCGACAGGTCAAGGTTGACTTCGGAGTTCCAGGATTAGGAGGCGCTGGGTACTTCTGGCACGTTGCTCACCTGGACGAGAGCGGGTACATCAGCGGCTTCATATCCGAAGAAGACACGGATCGTGACTAAATCTTTAGATTTGGTGCGCTACAACTTGGCGTACCTTGCCGAACATAAGTTGCTGATTCTTATGACCCTATGGTGGGCAACTCCAGTAGGGATTTGGTGCGATTCAAATTGGCACGAAACGGGCGATGATTTTGACGAACAGCCCCGAAACCTCAGCCTCGCAGTGAGGGAAGCCAATGGATCAGGCGCTTGTGTCGACGTCCCAGGATGTGACGGTCCTGGAGGGCATCAACTGTCAATTCTGTGGCGCTCCTATTCCAGGAGTCACGATTAGTGGTCGACCAAAAGCAGCGTCGCAATATTCGAAGTGTCTTCGGCAGTGCGGTATCTGCGAAGTTGGGGTGTCCAACACGCCCACGCGGGGTGCGGAAACGTGGATCTTTAGGGATCCTCTCAAGAACATTCCAACGGACATTCAGGATGGCGCACTTGATACGCTCAAGATGTCGCTCAACGAAAAGAACAGACCGTCAAAGAAAATTCGATTCGGGTTCTTCCCAACATCTGAGGATGCAGTAACGTGGGTGGTGTTCTCCTACTTGCAACGGACCCACCAGCTAATTACTACACTTCAGTCGTGTGGAATAGTTGCTCAGGATGTTGCTCAGGACGTCACAACGATGCTTTTGTGGGGCGCTCCCACAGGTGACGTGGATAACGCAAGGGATCTTGCGAAGCGCCTGAAGGGAGTGTGCCTCGATGTGGACAGGGATCCCGTTCGCCTAACAGAACCAGACGTCGTTATCGATCTAGGCAAAGGCGGACTGATCTTCATCGAAGTAAAACTTCGTAGCGGAAATGACTTCAAAGACCCGAATTATGAGGGCTGGGATAGTTACCTTACGAAAAGCAGCCTACCTTGGGATGTAGCTGCGGTCCGTGCATCGAAATGCTATGAGCTTGCTCGCAACTGGCGACTGCTAAATGCACTCGCACAAGGTAGAACGGCGACACTAGTGAACCTTGCGCCGAAGGCGTTATTCACACGTACTAGCGATTCAAAGCAGGTCAGGATATTCAGAGACGGGTTGAATGGTGCGCCAAATGCGAGGTTTGTGTCCGTGTCATGGGCAGACTTTGTGCGGATAAGCCTCAAAAAAGCGCCGACTTGGTATTCAACGTTTTGTGAAGAACGCGGAATTTCCACCTGAATAGCGTAGTCCGCCTATTAGTTCGCTGAGGTCGCGGGCTGATGCTCGGACAGTTCGCAGAAACAACGGCAGTTCGGAGAAGGCGCTCAGTATGGATCTGATTAAAGCGACGACCGTACGTCTTCGGGACCTCAATCGAGACGAAAAGTGGCTTCAGGAAAAGATCGAGGAAGACCCGAGCATTCTTGGGCTTGGTACCGAAGTTCAAGTCTATCGCCGTGAGAAGAAGATCGCCTACGGCGGTCGGATTGACTTTGTACTAAGTGATACGGAGCAAGAGCGGCGTTACGAAGTCGAAGTGATGCTTGGTGCGCTGGATGAAAGCCACATCATTCGCACGATCGAATACTGGGATCTGGAGCGACAGAGATACCCAGATTTAGAGCATCGCGCGGTCATAGTTGCAGAGGAGATTACCTCCCGCTTCTACAACGTAATTCGGCTGCTAAACAGAGCGGTGCCGTTGATCGCAATCCAGATGACAGCGATCAAGACCGATGCTGGCTTGATCCTTCAGTTCACCAAGGTACTCGACGTATATCAGGAGACGGTGCCAGAGCTAGAACCTGAAGGCGACCCCGTAAATCGGGCGTTCTGGGAGAAGCGCGCAAGTCCAGCCGCGCTACAAGTCCTTGATCAGATAGTTGGCAAGATCGAGACGTTCGGTCATGCGAACGTCAAATACAACAAGAACCACATCGCAATCGGCACAAGCGGAGTTAATTTCTGTTGGCTGCATCCTCCCAAGGAAGCCCAGCACTGCCATGTGCGTGTGAGGACTGGAGAAGAAGGTCGAGACAGTACTATCCAAAAGCTCTCAGAGTCGCTGCCGTATGTTCGTCCGTTCCAGAGTGACATCGTGACGATCAAGCTTTCAACAAAAGATCTTCAGGAAAACTCAGACTTAATTGACAAGCTGCTGGGTCAATGTGAGTCGTATTCGCGCAGCGCGTGAGGCTTGTATGCAAATGCAAAAGCTACTCTGTTGTATTGCGAGCATCGGACTGCTGCTCGGCATGCTTTCAGGCGCAATCGCGCAAACGAGCTATAGCGACAAGGCGATCTCTGATCGTTGGACGCTATGCGAAATGTTGCGTCGTGACATAGCACGCCTGGTGCATAGATCAAACTACGACGAAATAAGGGGTCAACTAACTGAGTCAGATCGCCAGCGGCTGGACTCTTGCTTCGGTGACTTCGAGCAAATTCCGAACAGGACGTTCGAGCAGTATCAAAAGTCACAGTACGAAAAGGGAAAGTTGTACGAGATCGAGCAGGGGAAGCTCGACGCGAAAAGGAAGAAAGCCGAACGGGACGCTCAGAGGGCTTATCAGGAGGCTCAGAATCGTCTGGAGGCTCTTCAAGAGTGCTGTCGAATCGGAATGACGAAGGCGCAGGTCCTCGCTGCGCGATTTGGAAGCAAGAGTACTGGCTTTAGAATGGTAAAGCCGCAAAGCGTAAACAGAACCGTCACCGCCGCAGGGACTCATGAGCAATGGGTCATGGGTGGTGGGGTCTATCTTTACTTTGACCCCCGGCGGCTACTTCGACTTCCTCCACCCGTGGCCGGGGCAAACTCCTCCACCTAACCTGATCGCGATGGGGCGCACGTCGGAGGCGACGGCAGGATTTGTTGGAGTGTTACGCGG
>CAIYLH010000117.1 GCA_903927005.1 uncultured Pseudomonadota bacterium | reverse complement strand
GGAAGCCGTGCAGGTAGTTGGTCGTGCCGTCGAGCGGGTCGATGATCCAGACGAATTCGTCCTGGCTGCCAGCCGACGCGCCGCTCTCCTCGGCGAGAATGCCGTGGCCGGGATAGGCCTTGCGGATGACGTCGATGATCTCCGCCTCGGCGGATCGGTCGACCTCGCTGACATAGTCATTGAGGCCCTTGGCGGTCACCTCCAGGGACTCCAGGCGGTTCAAACCGCGCAGGATCTGGCTGCCGGCACGGCGGGCGGCGCGGATGCCGATGTTCACGAGCGGATGCATTGCCACGTCAGGTCACCGAGGTTGGCCGAGCGGGGGTGCGCGGCCTCGAGCGGCGCGTAGAATATCAGACGAGCCGAGGAGCCCTGCCCCGAGTGTCGATTCGCTTCATTCTGGTCGCCCCCCGCCACCCCGGCAACATTGGCGCTGCGGCCCGTGCCATGAAGACCATGGGGGCCGACGACCTGTGGCTGGTCGCGCCCGCCAGTTTCCCCGATCCGGAGGCCACGACCCGGGCCGCAGGAGCGGCCGACCTGCTCGAGCGGGCGCAGGTGGTCGCGACGCTGGCAGAAGCCGTCGCCGACTGCAATTTCGTGGTGGGCACCAGTGCCAGGCTCAGGACCGAGTTCTACTGGCCGGGCCTGACCCCGCGCGAGGCCGCCCCACGGCTGCTTGCGGCTGGCGAGGAGGGCACCGCTGCGGTCGTGTTTGGGACCGAGCGCAGCGGGCTCACCAACGCCGAGTTCGAGCGCTGCAATGCGCTGATTCACGTGCCGGCCAATCCCGCTTACGAGTCGCTGAACCTGTCGCAGGCGGTGCAGATCATCGCCTACGAGCTGCGCTGCGCGGCTGACCTGGCCATCCCCCGACCGCGCCGACTGGTGCCACTGGCGCCGGCTGCCGAACTGGACCGGCTGACCGCGCATATCGACCAGGTCCTCAACGCGGTGGGCTTCACCGATCGGGCCGGAGGCCCGACTCTGCTTAAGCGGTTCGAGCGGATCTTTGCCCGTGCCGAGCTCGATCAGCATGAGGTCAACATGCTGCGCGGCCTGCTTGCGGCGGTACTCACCCAGCGCAGTTCGGCGGATTCAGAGCGGTGAGCGCCCCGCCGCTGTATTTCGATCACGCCGCGACCACGCCGCTCGATCCGCGCGTGCGGGCGGCGATGTTCGCGTCCTTGGACGCCGCCCCGGGCAACCCGTCCGCGACGCACGCCGCGGGGCGTGCCGCGCGTGAACGGGTGGAGGAGGCCCGTGCCGAGGTCGGCGCGCTGCTGGGGGCGCCTGCCGCTGCAATCGTGTTCACTTCCGGCGCTACCGAGGCGGACAATCTGGCGATCCTGGGCGCTGGCCGGGCGCGGCCGGGCGGCCACGTGGTGAGCCTGCGGACCGAGCATCGAGCGGTACTCGACGCCTGCCGCAGGCTGGAGCGGGAAGGGCACCGGCTGACGTTGCTGACCCCGGCACGCGATGGGCGCGTGGACCCCGCAGCCATCGCGGCGGTGCTCGGGCCGACAACGACGCTGGTCTCGGTGATGCTGGTCAACAATGAAACCGGCGTGATTCAGGACATTGCCGCGATTGCTGCCGAATGCCGGCGCCGCGGCGTCTTGCTGCATGTTGATGCGGCCCAGGCGGCCGGTCGGGTGCCGCTGGATGTCAGCGTGCTGGAGGCTGACCTGGTCAGCCTGTCGGCCCACAAGATTCACGGTCCGGTCGGGGTGGGCGCGCTGTATGTGCGGCGCGAGCCGCGGCCTGCGCTGCAGCCGCTGCTGGTGGGTGGCGGGCAGGAGGGAGGATTGCGGCCGGGCACGCTGCCGGTCCACCAGCTGGTCGGCATGGGGGCGGCGTTTCGCCTGGCGCGCATTTCGGGGCCTGCCGAGGCGGCGGCGCTCGGGCTGCTGCGTGACCGGCTGTGGTCGGCGCTGGCGGATCTGCCCGGCACCTACCTCAACGGCCACCCGACGGCGCGCGCGCCGCACATCCTCAACGTGTCGTTCGAGGGGGTCGACGGCGAGGCCCTGCTGGCCGGTCTGGGTGGCCTGATCGTCGCCAGCGGTGCCGCCTGCGGCGCGGAGAGCGGTGAGCCGTCCTACGTATTGCGCGCGCTGGGTCGGGACGACGCGCTGGCGCAGGCATCGCTACGTTTCAGTCTGGGGCGCGGCCAGACCGCCCCGGAGGTCGACGCGGCCGCAGCTCAGGTGCGTGAGGTGGTGCTGCGGCTGCGGTCGCTGGCGCCGGCATGAGCTTGCAGGGCTACAGCGCGGAGGTGCTCGACCTGCTTGCGCGGGCGCCAGGGGCCGGGCGTCCCGACGGGGTTGGCTGGGTGAGCGGCGAGGCCCGCGAACCGCTGACGGCGACCCACGTGCGCTTCCATCTGCAGGCGAGCGCGGGGCGGATAGCGGCCGCGCGCTATGAGGTGCGCGGCTGCCCGCACACGATCGCGCTGGCGGCCCTTGCCGCCGCCTGGCTGCCTGGGCGGGCCCCCGCCGAGGTTGTACTGGACGTGCGGGCGCTGGCCGCCCGTCTGCAGGCCCCAATCGGGAAACTCGGCCGGTTTCTCGTGGTCCAAGAAGCTATCGGCGCCGCTGCCCTTCAACTGGCCGGGCGACCTGCATAGAATCCTCTGTCTGGGGTTTCCCCTTAACTTGCCGGAGTTCGCAGCACCACCCATGGCCGTCACACTCACCCCCGCCGCCGCTGATCGAGTCAAAAGCTTTCTGAGTGCCCGTGGGCACGGGGTAGGGCTGCGTCTGGGAATCAAACGCACCGGCTGCTCCGGTTACGCGTATGTCGTCAATTACGCCGAGGACGTCGGCACCGGTGACACGGTGTACGAGGACCAGGGGGTCAAGGTCGTCGTCGACGCCGATAGTCTCGCGCTGGTCGAGGGGACCGAGGTGGATTTCGTGCGCCATGGCCTGAACGAAGCGTTCCGGTTCAAGAACCCGCGGGCGCGCTCGGAGTGCGGCTGTGGCGAGAGCTTTTCGCTCTAGTCTGGACCGCCCTGCAGGGCCAAAAATTCCTTAATTCCCGCTAACTTCCGCGCGTTAACGCGTTGCGGGAGAGGTCCTTCCGGCTGTATAATGGTCGGTCTTTCACCGTGTTTACCGAGGTTGAGCCATGGCGCTTGAGCGCACCCTGTCGATCATCAAACCCGATGGCGTCCAGAAGAATCTGATCGGCGAGGTCTATCGCCGCTTCGAGCAGGCTGGACTGCAGATCGTGGCGTCGCGTATGCGTCACCTGACGATTCGCGAGGCCGAGGGTTTCTACGCCGTGCATCGCGAGCGTTCGTTCTTCGGCGACCTGTGCCGCTACATGAGTTCCGGTCCTGTGGTCGTGCAGGTGCTCGAGGGCGAGAACGCCGTCGCCAAGCACCGCGACATCATGGGCGCCACGGACCCGAAGAAGGCCGCTCCGGGCACGATTCGTGCGGATCTCGCTGACAGCATCGAGGAGAACGTCGTGCACGGCTCCGACTCCGCCGAGAACGCGGCGGGCGAGATTGCGTACTTCTTCGCCCAGACGGAGCTTTGCCCGCGCACGCGTTGAGCGCGCGGTAGTCCCCATGGCCGCCGAGAACGCCGTCCGCACCAATCTCCTCGGGCTTCCGCCCGAGGAGTTGGAGGCGTTTGTCGTGGGTCTTGGGGAAAAGCCGTTCCGTGCGCGCCAGCTGTTGACCTGGATCTACAAGCGGCGGATCGGCGATTTCGAACAAATGACGGATCTCGGCAAGGATCTGCGGGCACGCCTCTCGGCGGTGGCCGAGGTGCGCGCGCCGGAGATCGTCACCGAGCATGTCTCAGCCGACGGCACGCGCAAGTGGCTGTTGCGGGCGGGACGCTCCGACAACCGCGAGCAGGCCATCGAGGCCGTGTTCATCCCTGAATTAGGGCGCGGCACGCTGTGCATCTCCTCGCAGGTGGGTTGCGCGCTGGACTGCTCGTTCTGCTCTACCGGCGCGCAGGGATTCAACCGCAACCTGTCGACCGCCGAGATCGTCGGTCAGGTCTGGCTCGCCAACCAGCGCCTCGGCGTAGGTCCCGCTGGCGAGCGCGCAATCACGAACATTGTGCTGATGGGCATGGGCGAGCCGCTCGCCAACTACCGTGCCGTATTGCCGGCGTTGCGCATTTTCATGGCCGACCATTGCTTCGATGTTTCGAGGCGGCGGGTGACATTGTCGACCTCCGGGCTCGTACCGCAGATCTACCGTCTTGCCGAAGACACCAATGTTGCGCTCGCTGTTTCGCTGCATGCGCCCAATGACGCGTTGCGCGACCAGTTGGTGCCGATCAATCGTCGCCATCCGATCGCGGAACTGCTCGAGTCGTGCTGGCACTACCTCGACGCGCAGAACGGCCGCTCGATCACGTTTGAGTACGTGATGCTCGATGGCGTCAACGATCACCTCAGCCACGCGCGCGAGTTGGTCAAGCTGCTCGTTGGCCACGATGCGAAGGTGAACATGATCCCGTTCAATCCTTTCCCGGGTACGGCGTATCGGCGCTCGAAGCCGGAAGCGATAGCGGCATTTCGTGATTACCTGAACGTCCATGGCGTCACCGCGACAGTGCGCCGTACGCGCGGTGATGACATAGACGCGGCGTGCGGTCAGCTCGCCGGTCGGGTCCATGACCGTACGCTGGTGCGCCTGGGCAGCAAGATGATCAGCGTGGGGGTCGAGGCATGAAGCATTGCCTCGCAGCGATACTGCTGGTCCTTGTGACCGCAGCGGTAAGCGCCGGGCCGAATGCGCCGAGCGAGGCTCCGATGGTTACCGCGGCGCGGCTGAACGCGCAGTTGGCGGTCGCTTACCTTAAGCAGAACGACGTGGCGGTGGCGCGCGAAAAGATCGAGAAGGCTCTGCAGCAGAACCCGCGCGATGCCTCCGTGCAGATTAGTGCAGGTCTTGTCTTCGAGCGCCTGCAGGATCCCGAAAAGGCAGACAAGCATTACGCGACGGCGCTCAAGCTCGAGCCGGGCAACCCGGAAATCCAGAACAACTACGCCGTCTTCCAGTGCCGTGCTGGCCGCGCTGAGCAGGGCCAGAAGTTGTTTGAGCAGGCCGCTCGCAACCCGGCCTACGCGACTCCCGAGGTCGCCTATGCCAACGCCGGCGTCTGCGCCCGCACCGCGGGCGACCTTGTGAGTGCCGAGGCGTTCTTTCGCAAGGCGCTGCGACTTCGCTCCGATTTCCCCGATGCGTTGTTGCAGTTGGCGGATGTGACGTACGCGCACGGCGGCGGACTTGCCGCTCGCGGCTTGCTGGAGCGTTACTTTCGCGTCGCGTCGCCGACGCCCGACGCGCTGTTGCTAGGGGTGCGTATCGAGCGCGCGCTCGGCGACAACGAGGCGGCGACGCGATACCAGAACCAGTTGCAGAAGGAGTTCCCCGACTCCGAGCAGGCGCGCGAGTTGCGCGGCCGAGCAGGTACGCCATGAACGAGCGCGCGCCGGAGCTGGTCGAGGCGGATGCCGAGCATCGCCCGGGGCCCGGTGGCCTGTTGCAGGCAGCCCGAGCCGAGCGTGGCATCGATGTCGCGGCTGTCGCCGCCGCCCTGCGCGTGACGCCGGCGCTGATCGAGGCGCTCGAGGCTGAGCGCTTCGAGGTGTTCGACGCGCCTGTCTACGTCCGCGGTTTTCTGCGGACCTACGCGCGCTTCGTGGGCCTGCCGATGGAGCAGGTGCTCGCCGCCTACGACGCCCTGGCTGGCGAGCAGCGGGCGCCTTCGCTGATTCCACCGACCACGGCAGGCCCGTTGCCGCGCAACTATTCGGTGCTCAAGATCGTCGCGGGGCTCTTCTTGGCGTTGCTGCTGGTGGGCGCTTCCTACTGGTGGTGGTTGACCCGCGGAGCGGTGCCTGAGGCTGCGGTGCCGCCAGCGGCGGTGCCCGCCACGCAGGCGCCGCTGGCCTCTGTCACGCCGGACACCGAGCTGGAGGTCCCGCTGCAATTGCAGGATTCGGCGACGTTCAATGGCGCGTCCGACGGCGATGCGCCGGCGGTCTTCTCGCCAGCAGCGTCGGTGCCGGCAACTGCTGCTGCAGCGCCGTCCGCGACGGGTTCTGACGCGGCTACGCATCCGGCGGTGGCTGTTGCCAAGCCGCAGACCCGTCCTGCAGCGATCGCCCCGGCGCCGGTGGTCTCGTCCTCCAACGCAAAGCCAGGCGCGCCCGCGCTTGCGCCGCCTGTGAAGGCGCCTATGGAGGCCGCTGCGGTGGCGTCGCCGTCGCCGTCGCCGTCACCGGCCGCTGTCGCCGCTCCTGTGAGCCCTGCAGTCGCCACGGCAGGCGCGTCCGCAGGGCCGCGCATCGTGCTGCGCAGCAAGGCCGACTGCTGGGTCGAGGTACGGGGCAGCGCCGGCGTGCGCTTGTTCTATGGACTCGTCCATGCCGGCCAGAGCCACACCATCGAAGGGCCCGCACCGTGGTTCGTGTTCTTTGGTAACGCCGATGCCATCGAACTGTCTGTCGACGGTCGGTCGGTTGCTGTCCCCGCCTCGCGTCGCGAGGGCGCCAAGGCCCGCTTTGGCCTGAACGCCGACGGCACCGTCCGTTGACCCACGAGCTGAAGGATCCTTTGACTTGAGCGAGATCATCGAGCCGCTACGCGGCATGAACGACATGCTGCCCGACGAGGCGCGCTGGTGGAGCCGGCTTGAATCCGTCGCGCGTGCGGTGTTCTCGCAGTATGGCTACCGCGAGGTGCGCGTGCCGTTGCTGGAGCGTACGCAGCTGTTCAAGCGCGCGATCGGCGAGTACACGGACATCGTCGAGAAGGAGATGTTCACGTTCGAGGACCGCGACGGGCAGAGCCTGACGCTGCGTCCAGAAGCCACCGCCAGCATCGTGCGCGCCGCGATTTCCAATGGAATGCTGCACAACCAGCGGCATCGGCTGTTTACGATCGGGCCGATGTTTCGCGGCGAGCGGCCACAGAAGGGCCGCTACCGGCAGTTCACGCAGATCGATGCGGAAGCCTTCGGCTACGAGGGTCCGGATATCGATGCGGAGCTGATCCTGATCGCCGCGCGCATGTGGCGCCTGTTGGGAATTCCATCCGAACGTGTCTGGCTCGAACTCAACTCGCTCGGCACGCCTGAGTCGCGCGCGACCTATCGTGAGGCGTTGCGGACCTATTTCACCGCCAACGAGGCGGCGCTCGACGCCGACAGTCGCCGTCGCCTGGTTGGTAACCCGCTGCGTATTCTGGACAGCAAGAACCCGGCGCTGACTGAGTTGATCGCGGCTGCTCCGCTGCTGACCGACTATCTGGATTCTGCCTCGCGCGAGCACTTTGAGGGGCTGTGCGCGCGGCTCGATGCTGCTGGCGTTGCCTACCGCCTCAATCCGCGCCTCGTGCGCGGGCTGGATTACTACAGCCGTACCGTGTTCGAGTGGGCGACCGACGCTCTGGGCTCGCAGAATGCGGTCTGCTCCGGCGGCCGCTACGATGGCCTGGTCACGCAGCTGGGTGGCGCGGCGACGCCGGCCATCGGCTGGGCGCTCGGGATGGAGCGCATTGTGTTGCTGATGCAGGAACTAAGCCTCGCGGCTCCTGCCGAATTACCGCAGGTGTACTTCGTGCTGGCGGGCCCCGCGGCGGTCGCCCGTGGCCTGCAACTGGCCGAGACGGTCCGTGATGCGCAGCCTGGCATGCGCCTCGAGACCGACCTTAGCGGCGGCGGCATCAAGGCGCAGTTCAAGCGCGCAGACAAGAGCGGCGCGACGGTGGCGGTCGTGCTCGGCGAGGATGAGCTCGCTCGGGGCGTGGTGGCGGTGAAGCCGCTGCGCAGCGGTGGTGAACAGCAGGAGTGTCCGTTCGCGGAGCTGGCGGGGTGCCTGGAGCGCCTGCTCGGCGTCGTGGCGGTGGACGGTGACGGCGCGGCTCGGCAAGATCGCGGTCGCTGAACGAAGCATTAGGCGGGAGAAGCTTGTGGAAGAAAATCTGTCCGAACGGCAGCAGATCGAGCAGGTGCGTGATTGGCTCAAGGAGAATGCCCCTTGGGCCATCGCCGGCATCGTGCTCGGTGTGGGCGGCCTGATCGGCGTGCAGCAGTGGCGCGGCTGGCAGGAAAACCAGTCCCTGACCGCTGCGGCGAAGTACACCGCGACCCTCACTGCCCTCGGCGGCAACAGCCCGGAGGATGCGACCAAGCTGGTCGCGGAGCTGCGCGAGCATTACTCGCGCACGCCCTATCCGGACATGGCGGCGCTTGCGGTGGCGCATTTTGACGTCGATACCGGCAAGCTGGCGGAGGCGGCAACCCTGCTCGGCGAAGTCGCCAAGAGCGGTCGCGACGCGGAGCTGCAGGCGGTAGCCCGCCTGCGTCTGGCGCGCGTGCAGCGCGCGCTCGGCAAGCCTGACGAGGCGCTTGCGACGCTTGGCGCGGCCACGCCGGCTGATTTGCCGGCCTACGCCGACGCGCGGGGTGACCTGCTTGCCGACAAGGGCGATCAGGCCGGCGCACTCAGTGCCTGGCACGCGGCGCTGGCCGGTGCCGGTCTCGATCCGGCTGCCCGCGAGCTCATCGAGCTGAAAATTACCGCCGCCGGCGGCGAGCTGCCCGCCCCCGTGGCGGCAGCGACTGGCGTCAAGCCGTGACCTGCTCCATGAACCGCCGTTTGATCGCTGCCGTGCTGCTGCTCGGCCTTGCGTTGGTCGCCTGCGACAAGGACAAGGACGTCGAGCCGCCCAAGGCGCTCGTCTCGTTCAAGGCCACGCTCGCCGTCCAGCACGTCTGGAGTGCGAGTCTGGGGGGCAAGGATCGTGCCCTGCGCCTCGCGCTCGCGCCGGCCGTCGACGGCGGTCATCTCTACGCCGCGGGCCCGCAGGGCTCGGTCATGGCCTTCGACGCGGTGACTGGTCGCAGCCTGTGGCGTGCGCCGTCGAAGCTTGCGCTGTCCGCGGGTCCGGCGGCCGGCAATGGACTGGTCGTCGTTGGCACCAGCGATGGCCAGGTCGTTGCGCTCAACGAGGCCACTGGCGCGCGTCGCTGGCTCGTGCGGGTCAGCGGCGAGGTGCTCGCGGCTCCGGCAATCTCTTCGCAGGCCGTCATTGTGCGCACGGTGGACGGGCGCATCCGCGGCTTGTCGTTGGATACCGGTGCTGAGTTGTGGAGCAATGAGCAGCCGGTGCCGCGCCTGACGTTGCGTGGCACATCGCGCCCGGTCGTCGCCGGCGACAACGTGGTGGCGGGTTTTGACAATGGCAAGGTCGCCGCCTACGGCGTGGCCAAGGGCGAGGTGCTGTGGGAGTCGGCGGTCAGTCCGCCGCACGGCCGCACGGAGCTCGAGCGCATGGTCGACATCGATGGCGAACTCTCCGTCTCCGGCCATGACGTGCTCGTGGCGGGCTTTCAGGGGCGCATCGCGATGCTGGGGCTGGATTCCGGGCAGGTCTGGTGGTCGCGCGACGCGTCCAGCTACCGCGGCCTGGCGGCGGCTCCCGAGATGCTGTTCGTGACTACTACCGACAGCCACGTGATCGCGCTGCATCGGCGTGACGGCACGCCGGCCTGGGATCAGGAGGCGCTTGCGCGCCGCGGGCTGACGACGCCGGCGCTCGACGGCGATGCGGTCGTGGTCGCGGATTTCCAAGGTCATGTGCATTGGCTTGACGCCAACACTGGCGTGTTGTTGGGCCGGATCGGCACTGCGAAGGCGCGTGTTACCAACGCGCCAGTCGTCGCCGACGGCATGGTTTACGTGCAGACCGACGCAGGTCACCTGTACGCATTGCGCGCCCGCCCGAGGAAATGACGGGCAGGGGATCAAAATGCTGCCGGTCATTGCAATCGTCGGACGTCCAAACGTCGGCAAGTCAACGCTCTTCAACGTACTCACTGGCACGCGGGACGCGCTTGTCGCCGACCTGCCCGGGCTGACTCGCGACCGCCAGTACGGCTACGGCCGTCGTGGCGGCCGCTACCTCGTGGTGGATACCGGCGGGCTGGTGGTAAGCCCATCCGGCCTCGAGACGTTGATGGTTGCGCAGACGGATGTTGCGGTGGCCGAGGCCGATCGGGTGCTGTTCATCGTCGACCAACGCTCCGGGCCCACTCCCGAGGACGCAGCGGTCGCGGCGCGTCTGCGCCGCTCGGGCAAGCCGGTCATTTTGGTCGCGAACAAGAGTGAGGGCGTCGAGTCTGAACTTGCCGGGCTCGAGTTCCACTCCTTCGGGCTCGGCGCGCCGCTGGCGATCTCCTCCACGCACGGCGAGGGTCTGGACAATCTCGTGGCGCGCTTCATGCACGGGCTGCCGCCGGACAGCGCCGCTGACTTTGCTGCCGAACTCGAAGTGGAGCGTGACGCGATCCGCATCGCCGTCGTCGGCCGCCCGAATGTCGGCAAGTCGACGCTGATCAACCGGCTGATTGGCGAGGAGCGCCTCGTCGCGTTCGACGAGCCAGGCACTACGCGTGACAGTGTGCACGTGCCGTTCGAGCGCGATGGACGCCATTACATCCTGATTGACACCGCCGGCGTGCGTCGCCGCTCGAAGGTCGAGGACGTGATCGAGAAGTTCAGCATCATCAAGGCGATGCAGGCCATCGACGAGGCGCACGTGGTGATCGGCGTGCTCGATGGCCACGAGACCATCGCCGACCAGGACGCGACGCTACTCGGGCACGTTGCCGAGCGCGGGCGCGCCTTGCTGCTGGCCGTGAACAAGTGGGACCACATCCCTGAGAGCCAGCGCGACCACATTCGCAACCAGCTCGAACTGAAGCTGCCGTTCCTTGATTTCGCGCAACGCCACTTCATCTCGGCGCTGCATGGCACCGGCGTCGGCAACCTGCTGGCGGAAGCCAACCGCGCCGCCAAGGCTGCGTTCAAAGAGCTGCCAACACCGGAGCTGACGCGCGTCCTCGAAGCCGCTATCGAGGCGCACCAGCCACCGCTCGTGCGCGGTCGACGCATCAAGCTGCGCTATGCCCATCAGGGCGGCCGCAACCCGCCGGTCATCATCGTGCACGGCAACCAGGTGCTGCAGGTGCCGGAAGCCTATAGACGCTACCTCGTCAACACGTACCGTGAGGCGTTTCGGCTGCAGGGTACGCCGGTGCGTGTCGAATTTCGTCAGGATGCGAACCCTTTTGCCGGGCGCCGCAATGAACTCACCGAGCGGCAGGTCAAGAAGCGCCGCCGTCTGATCAAGCATTCCAAGGGCTGATAACCGGGCAGCGGACGTTGGTCTGCTGCTGATAGAAGACGATCCCGAGGCCGCGGCGTTACTCGCTGGCGGACTCGCTGCGTCTGGCCACGAGGTGATCCGCGCAACTTCCGCCGAGGCGGCGCTTGAGATCTACGCCGAGGTAGCCGCTGACGCCATGATCGTCGACCGGATGCTGAGCGCTGGTGGCAGCTGTGATGCGCCTGCACGGCGGCGCGATCGAGCGGACCGATCACTGCCTCGGTCTGTGCATCCGGCTCTGGCTGCGTAGCGCCTGCTCAAGCGCCGCGACTGGTTACCGTGGCCCGGTAGCTGCCCTCAACGGTGCGCGCCTCGATGGCGTCGCCCACGGCGACGTCGCAGGCGCGGCGCACGAGCCGGCCGTCGGGTCCCACCACGATGGTGTAGCCGCGCTCGAGCGTCGCCAGCGGGCTGACGGCATGCAGGGTCCGGGCTGCCGCGTTCAGGCGGGTACGGGCGGTCCGTAGTTCGCGGCGCAGGGCCCGTGCCAGGCGCCCCTCAAGCTCGTCCAGTCGCTGCGCGCGTACCGCCAGCCGCGTGCGCGGGTGCGTGAGCTCCAGCCTGCGGGCGAGCCAGGCGAGTCGCTGGCGGCGTGCGGAGCCGCCGCGCGCCCAGCCCGCCGTCAGCCGCTCGCGGACAGCTGCCAGCGCCCGCAGCCACTCGCGTCGGTCGGGCACGACGAGTTCGGCGGCGCCTGACGGCGTTGGTGCGCGCATGTCTGCGGCAAAGTCCGCAATTGTTGTGTCGACCTCGTGGCCGACTCCGGTGATGACCGGCACCCGACACGCGCGGATCGCGCGTGCGACGACTTCTTCGTTGAAAGACCAAAGGTCCTCGAGCGAGCCGCCGCCGCGGGCCAGGATCAGCACGTCCGCGTCGGCGCGCGCCGAGGCCAGGCGCAGCGCTGCGGCGATGTCGGCGCTGGCGCCGATGCCCTGCACTGGCACCGGGTAGATCAGCACCGGTACGGCGGGAAAGCGCCGAGCCAGCACGTGCAGGATGTCGCGGATCGCAGCGCCGGTGGGTGAGGTGATCACGCCGATTCGGCGCGGCAGATGTGGCAGCGGCCGTTTGGCGTCGGCATCGAAGAGGCCTTCGGCCTGCAGGCGTGCCTTGAGCTCTTCGAACTTGCGCCGTAGCGCCCCTTCGCCGGCTTCCTCGAGGTGCTCGATGACTAGCTGGTACTCGCCGCGTGGCTCGTACAGGCCGACCCGTGCCCGCACCAGGACGTGCATCCCGTCGCGGGGCGCGACGCGGACGCGGCTGTTGGCGCCGCGGAACATCGCGCAGCGCACCTGTGCCGCCTCGTCCTTGAGCGAGAAATACCAATGCCCGGAGGAGGGCCGGGCGTAGTTGGACAGTTCCCCCTCCAGCCACAGGGCCGGCAGGGCGGTTTCCAGCAGCAGCCGGGCCTCCCGGTTCAGGCGGGAGACGGTGTAGACATCGCGTCCGGGCGGGGCGGGGGGTCGATTCATGGCGCCAAGTCTAGCCGGCCCCGCAGGCGGGACGTGGCGGTTTACGACCCGGCCGGGAACGCGTACGATGCCCGGCTTTACCAAGGCTCCCCGGCGGAGCCGTGCGCGCCGCATAGGCCCCGCCGCTACTCCGCGGCACAGGTCTGCCTTATGCGAATTGATCAAGAAGCGCTGACGTTCGACGATGTGCTGCTCGTTCCGGCTTTTTCGGACGTGCTGCCCCGCGACGTAGATCTCTCCACCCAGCTGACGCGCAATATCCGTCTGAACCTGCCGACCGTGTCGGCGGCGATGGATACGGTGACCGAAGCTCGACTCGCGATCACCATCGCGCAGGAGGGCGGGATCGGCATCGTGCACAAGAACATGAGCGCGGCCGATCAGGCGCGCGAGGTCTTGCGCGTCAAGAAATACGAAAGCGGGGTCATCTCCGACCCAATCACGGTGACACCTGACAAGACGATCCGCGAGGTCATCGACCTGACGCGCGCGAGGGGCATCTCCGGCGTGCCGGTGGTCACCAACGCGGGTGAAGTCGTGGGCATCGTCACCCATCGCGACCTGCGCTTCGAGCGCAACTTCGACGCGCCGGTCACGACCGTCATGACGCCGAAGGAGCGACTGATCACCGTGCGCGAGAACGCGCCGAAGGACGAGGTGCTGGCCCTGCTGCACCGCCATCGCATCGAGAAGGTGCTGGTCGTTGATGGTGCTGGCTTGCTCAAGGGCATGATCACGGTCAAGGATTTCCAGAAGGCAACCGAATTCCCGCGCGCCTGCAAGGATCCCAGTGGCCGACTGCGCGTAGGCGCTGCGGTCGGTACGAACCCCGATACGCTCGATCGCGTTGCGCAGCTGGCGGAGTCGGGCGTCGACGTGGTCGTCGTCGACACCTCGCATGGCCACTCACTGGGCGTGCTGCAGATGGTCAGCCGTATCAAGAAGGCGTTCCCGCACCTCGACGTGATTGGCGGCAATATCGTTACCGCCGAGGCCGCCCTTGCGCTGGTCGAGGCCGGTGCCGATGGCGTCAAGGTGGGCATTGGGCCGGGCTCGATCTGCACCACTCGCATCGTCGCTGGCGTGGGCGTGCCGCAGATCTCGGCGGTGGCCAATGTCGCCGCGGCGCTCGCCAAGAGCGGTGTGCCGTTGATCGCCGATGGCGGTATCAGGTTCTCGGGTGACATCGCCAAGGCGCTGGCCGCCGGCGCGCACACGGTGATGCTGGGCGGCATGTTCGCAGGTACCGAGGAGTCGCCGGGCGACGTGGAGCTCTATCAGGGCGCCTCGTACAAATCCTACCGCGGCATGGGCTCGCTGGGCGCGATGTCGCAGCGCCACGGCTCCGCGGACCGTTACTTCCAGGACACCAAGACCGAGCTGGAGAAGCTCGTGCCGGAGGGCATCGAGGGTCGCGTGCCCTACAAGGGAAGTCTGGTCGCGATCCTGCACCAGCTCGCCGGCGGTCTGCGCGCCGCGATGGGCTACACCGGTAGCCGCAACATCGAGGAGCTGCGCACCAAGCCGCGGTTTGTGAGAATCACGAACGCGGGTGTGCGCGAAAGCCACGTCCACGACGTGAAGATCACCAAGGAAGCGCCGAATTACCGGGTGAGCTGATCGATGACTGAGCGTGCCGTGAAGACTGCTGACATCCATGCCCACCGGATCCTGATCCTTGACTTCGGTTCGCAGTACACGCAGCTGATCGCGCGGCGGGTACGTGAGCTTGGGGTCTATTGCGAGCTGCACCCGTGGGACATGACCGATGCCGACATCCGTGCGTTCGCGCCGATGGGCATCATCCTCTCCGGCGGGCCCGAAACCGTCACCGTTGCGGGCACGCCGCGGGCGCAGCCTGCAGTCTGGGAGCTGGCAGTGCCGGTGCTCGGCATCTGCTACGGCCTGCAGACGATGGCTCACCAGCTAGGCGGTCGCGTCGAGCCGCACGACTCGAAGGAATTTGGCTATGCAGAGGTGCGCGCGCGCGGACACTCCGAGCTGCTGCGCGACATAGAGGATCGGGTCAACGAAGAGGGCCACGGACTGCTCGACGTCTGGATGAGCCACGGTGACCGTGTCGTTGCGGTGCCACCTGGCTTCAAGATTATCGCCTCGACCCCCGACGTGCCCGTTGCCGGCATCGCCGACGAGGCGCGACGCTACTACGGGCTGCAGTTTCATCCCGAGGTCACGCACACGACCCAGGGCGAGCGGATCTATTCGCGGTTCGTCCACGAGATCTGCGGCTGCGGCGACTCGTGGAGTTCGGGCAACATCATTGCCGACGCGATCGCACGCGTCCGCAGCCAGGTGGGCTCGGCGAACGTGCTGCTGGGCTTGTCCGGTGGCGTCGACTCAAGCGTGGTCGCAGCGCTCCTGCATCGTGCAATCGGTGACCAGCTTACCTGCGTGTTCGTGGATCACGGGCTGCTGCGCCATCACGAGGGCGACCAGGTGATGCAGGTGTTCGACAAGAACCTCGGCGTCAAGGTGATTCGGGTCGATGCGGAGGCGCGCTTCCTCGGCGAACTCGCCGGTGTTACCGACCCTGAGGCGAAGCGTAAGGTGATCGGGCGCCTGTTTATCGAGGTCTTCGACGAGGAGTCGCAGAAGATCACCGGCGCGGCAGGATCGCGTGTGGAGTTCCTCGCGCAAGGCACGATTTACCCGGACGTGATCGAGTCGGCGGGCGCCAAGACCGGCAAGGCGCACCTGATCAAGAGCCACCATAACGTCGGCGGCCTACCGGCGCATATGAAGCTCAAGCTCGTCGAGCCGCTGCGCGAACTTTTCAAGGACGAGGTTCGGCGCCTGGGTGTAGAGCTCGGCCTGCCGCGTGAGATGGTCTACCGGCACCCGTTCCCGGGACCGGGGCTTGGCGTGCGCATCCTCGGTGAGGTCACCAAGGATGCTGCCGACACGCTGCGTCTGGCCGACCACATCTTCATTGAGGAACTACGCCGCGCTGGTTGGTACGACAAGACCAGCCAGGCGTTTGCGGTGTTCCTGCCGGTGAAGTCGGTCGGGGTCACCGGTGACGGCCGCCGCTATGCGCCGGTAATCGCGATCCGCGCAGTCGAAACCATCGACTTCATGACTGCGCGATGGGCGCGGCTGCCGTATGAGCTGCTCGAGAAGGTCAGTCTGAGAATCGTCAACGAGATCGCCGGCGTCTCGCGCGTCGTTTACGACATATCCGGCAAGCCGCCCGCTACGATCGAGTGGGAGTGAGAGGGATTTCGGCTGGTTCTTATTGCCTTTATAAATCAGTTGCTTACGATGCTCCGGGCACGAGTAATCCCCAATACTTTCCGCGGGATGAATGGCGTGTCTAGTGGCGGATTTAAAAACACATTCCACCTGCTGTTGCGTACTGCGCCGCTCGGTCAACGCATTGCTTTTGACGGTAATTCTGACGGTAAAAACATGTCGCTCGTGAGGATGGAGGAGTTTTACCGTCAGCGTATGTGATATATAGTTTGTATATATCCAGGCAGGGGAATTGCGATGAGCACCAACCACGTTCGCAGCAAGCGCAAGACGTCCGGCAAGCACGCTGGTTCGTTGTCTGGGACGTCCGTTCCCAAGGTGAGTGGTTCTGAGGAGGGCAAGAAACTTCTGGTGAGCTTTCGCGGCCGTGACGGAATGTTCGGCGTCACCCGCAGCACCATGCGCAAGCTTGCTGCGGAACTGAATCTCAACGAGACACAGGTCGTGCACGTTGCGCTACGGCGTCTGGCCGACAGCGTTCTGCCTGCCTACGAACCCGACGACGGGCCGCTCACTGCGCAGCAACTTGCGACAATCCGCCGGCTTGCCGGTCGTCAGGAAGTCCGCTCGATCAGTTCGACATTGCTGTGACTGGCTCTGCCCCTGGCGCAGCGACAGATCCGCGCTGGGGGATGCCTTCCGCGGGTGACATACTTTGGTGCGCATTCCCGGAGAACAAGGCTCTAAACCCGGGGCCCAAGCACAGGCCGGCCCTGGCGATCACTGTTGACGACGCTGAGGCGCCGCTCTATCGCGTCCTTGTTGCGTATGGCACCTCTCAACGCGTAGGCGAGTTGTTCTCCGGCGAGTTCGCAATCACAGCCGCGGAATCGGCAGCCTACAAACTATCGGGTCTGAGCTTCCCGACGAAATTCAATTTGCGCGAGCGGGTGTTGCTGCCTTACACGCATGACTGGTTCGCCACGCCGCCCGCCGCACCGCACGGGCTGCTGCCGCGCCTGGGAACCTTGCATCCCAGTCTGCTGACTCGTTTCCGTGCCGCCGCCGTTGTGGCGGGGTTGTTGTAGGCACGGCGGGCTGATGGACGTGCGCGAGCTCATCGCATCGCTGATTCGCGACGAAGATCGCGTGCCGCGCGAACGCATCGATGAGTGCGCACAGCACGGTGTCGCGATGGTCGAAGCGCTGGGTGCAGTCATTGGGTCTGAGGCTGACTGGAGCTTGTGCGAGAGCGATGGCAATTGGTGGCTGCGACTCCACGCCGCATTCATTCTGGGCTTGATGGATGACGCAGCAGCAGGGCGCTTGTTGCTCCACCTCATGCGGCGGTTTACTGGCGGCGAAGATGAAAACCTCGAGGAGTGGCTATCGGGCTACTGGCCCGCCTTGTTCCGCAACAAGCCGGATTCTGTCATTCCCGATGTTGAGGCGTTCGCATGGGGTCATCACGCGCAGCCCTATATGCGTGGGCACGCTGTGGAAGTCTTGCTCGCGTCCGCCGCACGGCGCGGGTCCGACGCGCTCGATGCCTGCCTGGCACGCACTGCGGATTGGGTCTCGAATGAACTGCACGACCAGGATCACCGCGCGATGCTTGCCACCGTGTTACTGGACTTTCCTCGCTCTGCACACAGGGCCGTGCTGGAGAATGTGGCTGCGTTGCAGGAAGGCCGATTCGCCGTGTTTGGTCATCAAGATGTCGAGGCCGCGTATGCCGGTCCGGACAAACCAGGCTGGATCCGCTTCGATGATCCGTGGAAGTTCTATGCACCGGAGCGGATCGCTGCTCGCCAAAGGCGTTGGGCCGAGGAGGAGCAGCGGCGCCAGCAGCGCGAATCCGTCGATGCGGATTGGAACGACGAGCGCCAGGTTCAGGAAACGTATGTCCGCGAAACACCGAAGATAGGGCGCAATGACCCTTGTCCATGCGGGAGCGGCAGGAAGTACAAGAAGTGCTGTCTTGGAGGCGTATTCACTGGTACCCCAGAAGCCTGATTCGGCCGGGCCTTTCGAACTCTATCGGCGACTATCGCTCACAAGCGAGATGTTATGCCGGTGTTTCTGACGGTAAAAGTGTAGCGATCCGATGCGAAGATTTCTGTTTTCAAAGGCTTACCGCAGTCGGAGACCATTGAGTGGGAGCAAAGCTGTCATAGGCGGCCGTAACTGACGCTGAGCGTAGCCTGGCCTCGGGTGGCTCACCACCCGTCCAGCCCAATGTCCTTTTTTCTAGTTCTGGTGACATCTGTCGCAGAGCATCCAGTACTCGTCAGAATGCCACCGGCCCAAAGCCGGCCGGCGGCCGACGGTGCCGGGTCGCTTGCTCGTAGGCATACGCATAACGAATGAGCCTCCCTTCGCTAAACGCGGGCCCTAGAAAGGTCAGTCCTGCCGGTAGTGCGTCATGGGCAAACCCCATTGGTACGGTAATGGCCGGCCACCCGGTCTGGGGCGAGAGGATCTGGCTGTTGTCCCCGGCCGGGCTGTCTAGGTCGCCGACCAGGCGCGGTGGGTTGGACCAAGTCGGATACACGATGGCATCGAGGTGGGCGGCTTGGATCGCCTGCAGGAGTGCAGCACGAAACGCCTGCTTCGGTGGATCGGTATAGACATCGGGGCAGGGGCTGCGCCGGTCATCGGCGCTGGTGGGTGGCTGCAGTGCCGACTTCAGGTCGGCTTCGATAGAGGGCAGATACAACCCCGAGGCGACGATTTTCGCGAGCGTATGGTACGGCGCATTTTGCCCCCGTGTTGCCAGGTAATGGTCGACGTCGGCCTGGAAATCACCACACCACAATGTGGTGGTCAGATTCTCATAGTCGGGCAAATCGAAAGGGTCGACAATCTGCGCTCCCTGTGCCGCCAGATCGGCGAGGGCACGCTGCGTGAGCCTTCGGATTTCCGGGTCCGTGGTCGCTGCATCGAGGTAGCGGCGGAAGACCCCGATGCGGGCACCGCGTAATCCATTCCGGTCCAGAAAACGGGTGTAGTCCGGTGGCACCTGTCCGTTGGCATGCGCAGTCACGGGATCCAGTGGGTCAGCGCCGGCAACCACGTTCAACAGAGTCGCCACATCGGCGACCGTGCGGCCCATCGGGCCACCGACGTCGTTATGCCCGAACAAAGGAATGATGCCGCGGCGACTGGTCAGCCCAATACTAGGACGCAGACCGACCAAGGCGGTGTGTGAGGAGGGACCGCGGATGGAGTTGCCGGTATCCGAGCCCAGACCAATAGCACCGAGGTTGGCCGCCACCGCGGCCGCCGTGCCACCGCTGGAGCCGGCTGGGACACGGTCGAGTGCGTAGGGGTTGCGCGTGATGCCGGCGATCGAACTTTCCGTCTTGTAGGGAGAGAACGCCCACTCCGCCATATTCGATTTTGCCAGCACTACCGCACCGGCTGCGCGCAGACGCTCGACCATGGCCGCATCTGTCGTCGGGATGAAACCTTTCAGGGCCAGTGACCCCGCTGTCGTCTGCAAGCCTCGGGTCTCGTAATTGTCTTTCACAATCACGCCGACACAGTGTAGTGGTCGCAATTGCCCCGTTCGTCGGTACTGCTGATCTAGTTGATCTGCATCGACTAGTGCCGCAGGGTTGACGAGCACGAGTGCATTTAAACGGGTCGGTTGGTCATAGGCGTTGATGCGCGCCAGGTAGCCGGCGATCACGGTGTGACAAGTGACTTTATGGGTGCGCAAGGCGTCCTGCAGCGAAGCGATCGTGGCTTCTTGCAGGTCGAATGCGTCGGTATGGGTCGCATGCGCTGCCGTGTTGGTGAAGCACAACAGCAGGGCGATCAGGTGCAGTCGGTTCGTTTTCATCAGGACCTTGGCGGGTAGTTCACTGCCGCACCTGTGTAACCAAAAAGGTCTATTCAGGCGGCGTATCCGGCGACTATTCGGGTGTAAACCGGTATATATTCTGGTACGGCCAACACCGATACCCTCCAGATTACTCCCCAACTTCTGGCTCTGCTGTCGGAACTTGATGAGTTCAAGGGAGCTTGGCGCGCGCTTGGCATCCTTGCGCCTGAGCGCCTGAGCGCCTGAGCGCCTGAGCGCCTTAGCGCACTGCGGCGCATAGCAACCATCGAGAGTATCGGGTCTTCCGCGCGCATCGAAGGCAGTCGCCTGACGGACCGGGAGGTGGAAGCGCTGCTGGGGCGGCTGAACATCAAAGCGTTCGCCACCCGCGACGAGCAGGAAGTGGCGGGACGTTCCCCCGAGAGATTCCCAATGACCGTAACTCAATGATTTAAATGCGGTCTAACGACTGAGTGGGAATAGCTTGGCGCGGCCGATAGGTCCGCCCCTGCTCGGATTTAGCTGACCGGATCGCAAGCGGCCGCCGGCGGTGGATATTGATTCGTGATGCGCAACGCGCTATGTTCGCTCCATGATCCAGTCCTTCCGCCACAAGGGATTGCGACGCTTCTATCAGAACGGGAGCCTTGCGGGAATCCAGCCTAAGCATGCGCCGCGACTCCGCTGGCTGTTGATCGCGCTCGAAACGTCCCAGCGGATCGACGATATGGATGTGCCGGGATTCCGTCTGCACCCGCTCAAAGGTTCCGAAAAGGGGCGTTGGTCGGTGTGGGTCAACGGCAACTGGCGATTGACGTTCGAGTTTCGTGACGGCCAAGCGTACGTGCTCGACTACGAGGATTATCACTGATGGCTATGCATAACCCGCCTCACCCGGGCGAATTCATCGCGCGGATTTATCTCGAGCCCAATGGGCTCAGTGGTCGTGATCTGGCAGCGAAGTTGGCGGTTGCACCGTCTACGCTCAGTCGCATCCTGTCAGGTCGCAGTGGGATCACGCCTGAGATGGCGTTGCGTCTTTCAAAGTGTCTCGGGCGATCCGCTGAGAGTTGGTTGGCTATGCAGTATTCGCACGACTTGTGGAACGCGCGCGGTCGCGTCGACCTTGACGAAGTCGAAGTGGCGAAGCTAACCGCAGCGTAGGACCATCTCAGCGGCGATGGCGCGCTAACGTCGAGCAACTCTGCGCGGGTTAGCGTCAGCATTCGACGTGGAAGATTTGCCGCGCTGTCGGCGAAGTTTTCAAACGCTTACACAAAAGTTCCGCATCGGCGACCGCCACGCATAAATCGAATATTTACAAGTGAAAAAGCTCTACGTCGCTATTGAGTGGGAGTGGGCGGCAGGCGGTTTCGATCAGCCGTCTGGCCTCTCGATCGCGACGACTAGCTGTTCATCGAGCGCCTGGCGGTATTCCTCCTCACTGAGCGCATCTACGGACCGCAGCTTCGCCAGCAGGTCGTCGATCAGCGAACGCAATCCGGGTGCCGGCGTGCCGCGCGCGAACGCGTTTTGGTACTTGATGGGGCCGGGGATGATCGCGACCAGAAAGGCCGTCTGCGCGGCTGTCAGCGCCCGGGGTTCGCGACCGAAATAGCGGCGCGCCGCCGGCCGCAGTCCGCGCAGATCGGGTCCCCATTCGATGATGTTCAAGTAGATCTCCAGGATGCGCGCCTTGCCGAGTGCCGACTCGAGCAGGAACGTGATCGCCAGTTCCTGCAGCTTGCGTCCGAGCTGCTTGTCTCGAGACAGGAACAGGTTCTTGGCGAGCTGCTGGGAGATCGTCGACGCGCCGCGCGCGGCGGTGCCGCGCGACCAGTTGGTCAGCAGTGCGGCGGGCAGCTCGCTCAGGTCGATGCCGCGGTGCCCGTAGAAGCCGGCGTCTTCGGCCAGCAGCAAGGTGCGCAGGAACAAGGGCGGAACCTCGCCCAGTGCGATGAAGTCGGGGGATGCCGGCGCAACATCGATCGTTCGCTGCCGGCCGACGCCGTCAGTGACGCTGAATGGGAACTCGCCGCGCAGCCGCGTGATGCCGGGCGGCAGCTCGCGTGGCGGCTTGAAGGCGACCTTCTGGCTCACCGCCAGCGAGGCGGGTACCGCGAGGCGCCCGCGAACTTGCAGGTCGATCGTGGCCGAGCCGAGGTCATGACGGCTGCCGCTGGCCAGCCCTAGGCTGTCGGGCACGTCGAGTCCCGAGGCACCCAGCAGCTGCGCGAAATCCAGCTGCCGAGCGCCGAGTGCCAGATCGATCGCCGGATCGGTGTCGAGGCCGGTCAGCGCGAGCGAACCCGACAAGACCGCGCCGGCCACGGTCGCCTGGATCTTCGGAATATTGATCGCACCGCGTTCACGCTGCCACGCACCCTCAAATCGCAGGGTCACGTCGGTGGGGTCGCCGGGCTGCAGATCGTCGGTGGAATTGCCGGCCAGCGCGCCCAGGCGCGCGCTGCGCACGCCAAAGTCCACGCGGAAGCGGACCGTCCCGGGGCCGGACTGGATTTCCATGTGGCCGTCGGCGATCCCGCCGTTGAGCAGCGCGTGGCCGTCGCGCCGCATATCCAGCAGCCTGCCCACATCCAGTCCTCGGGCTTCGACGGTCCAGGCGCTGCCAGCCGCCTCTGCCTGTCTGCGCAGCTGCAGGCCCGCCTGTGGCTCGAGCAGCGCCAGCTGTAGCTCGCCGCCAAAGGCGCCAGCCAGCCGCCACGCAGAGGCCCCCAAGCTGACCGTGACGTCACCTGGAACCGTGATCGTGGCGGCGTGAACCGCGAGGCGCAGCTGGCCGGGCCAGGTCGCAGCGACCGTATTGGCGCGCAGGCGCGCGCCCTGCCCGAAGTCGAGATCGAGATCGTCCAGTCGCAGCATTGGCCAGACGCCGACGTGCACCGCCCCGATCCGGGCCACCATGCCATGCCGTACGGCCGCAGCCTCGATCCGCGCGCGAACCGCCCGCTCGAGCATCGGCCGCAGCCCCAACGTGAAGAGGCTGGCAACCAGCGCCGCGACGATTGCTCCGATCCACCACCGTTGCTTGATCTTGAACATATGTAGCGAGGCTAGGATGCCACAGCCCGATCCCGCGCCTAGGGCGCTGATGGCGTGGCGCCGGCGGCTGCACGTCGCCCGTCCGGGCCAAGGGTTCGGCCAGCGACGCTGCGCCTCAGAATCGAGGCCGCATAAGGCGGGGAGATAGCCATGAGGCTGCGGGTGCCCTTTTCCTCATTCGTGCCGTTGGTCGCGCCTGGCCGCGCGCAGGTGTCCCTACGTAATGGGCGTGTCGGGGCCAGTGATAGGGCGGCGGTGGGGAAGTTCTATCAGCAGGCGTTCGGGCTGCATGTATCGCCCTGCTGCCGTTCCGTGGCAGTCTGCGTCAGGGGGGCTCCCCGGACTGAGACGGTCACCTCAGCGTATCGATCAAACCGCCGCGAGGTCTTGCGTTGAAACTCGTTTATACCTGTCTGCTGTCGATTGGGTGGAGCCTCGCGATGGTCGCCTCGGCCCAGGCCGTGAATAAGCTGCGCATCCTCACCTGGGACAGCTATGTGCCGGTTGATGTGGCTGAGGATTTTCGCAAGGAAACGGGAATTGAACTTGAGGTTACAGTGGATGACGATGTGGGCATCATCACGCGTTTACATGCATCAGGTGGCGCCGGATTTGATCTGATTCAGCCATCGCAGGATCGGCTTACCGGCGCACAGCAGCAGTATCACTTCTATAAGCCCATCGACATCACGAGGATTCATAGCGATCGATACTTTCCCGAGTTACTGCAAAGCGTGAGAGCCAACACAACGATAGACGGCAAGCTCTACAGCGTTCCCTTCCTGTGGGGCGCGCAGGGAATTGTCGTCAACAGGCGACGCGCGGAGGTCACGGACTACATGGATCTGTGCAACCCGGCACTGCGTGACAAAACGTCGATGCGAGCGCTGCGTCACACGCTGATCGCGTTTGCGTTCGGGCTGGGCAAGGACCCCTTTGCGCTGTATTCCGACAAAAAAGCCTATGCGCAACTGATGGATGAAGTTGCGCAGACATTGATCTCGTGTAAGCCCAACCTGCACCTTTACTTCGAGTCGAAGGCGCAGTTGTTCGCCGCCATGCGTGACGACAAAGTCAGTGCCGCGCTGCTTTGGGACTCGGCAAGCTGGGAGCTGAATCGCGAAAATCACTTCGTCCACTTCGTCAACCCGAAGTCCGGGGCAGTCGGTTGGATGATTACCTTTGCGCTAGCGGCAAAGGGTCAGAATGATGACGCCGCCTATGCCTGGATCAACTACACCCTGCGCCCGGAGATTGCCGCGCGCATTACCAAATCAACAGGCAGCTTTACGGCGGTTCAGGGCACGCTGTCGCGGGTGGATCCAAGGCTCAAAGCACAGTTTTTCCATAGCTTTCCGGAAGGCTTCAAGAACATCCATTGGTCCCCCGCGATGCCGGCGGGACTCGAAGAAATAGAAGCTCGTGCGTTGGAGCGCATCAAGGCGGCCCACTAACGGTCATGTGTCTTTGACTGGCTTTCCCTGAGCGAGTGTCAAATATAGTGCGGGCGCGTCTGCCGCCTGAATTACAGGAGGGGCGCGCCCGCGTTTGCTAACGAGAGCGCTGGCGCTTTGCGCGTCGTGTACGACATCTCCGGCGAGCTGCGGGCCACTATCGAGGGGGGGCCGCCATGCTTTCCGACATCGCCCTGAAGAAGCTCAAACCCGGGGAAAAGCCGTACAAAGTGACGGACCGGGACGGGATGTACGTGACGGTATCGACGGCCGGGACGATCACGTTCCGGTTCGACTACCGGATCAGCAATCGGCGCGAGACCCTCACCCTGGGTCGCTATGGCCCGGCCGGGCTATCCCTGTCCGCCGCCCGGGAGAAGTGCATCGCCGCCCGGAACACGCTCGCCCAGGGGCATTCGCCGGCCCGGGTGAAGCAGCGGGAGAAGCGCCAGCTGGCGGCGGCCGAGACCCTGGGGCAGTTCGCCACGAAGTGGCTCGACGAGGGCCCCATGGCCGAGAGCACCCGCCGGATGCGCCGGGGCATCTACCGGCGCGAGGTTGAGCCCGAAATCTCGAACCGGCTGTTGTCCGAGGTGTCGTCCGACGACGTTCGTATCCTCTGCCTCAAGATCAAGAACCGGGGGTCGCCCGCGACGGCCATCCACGTCCGGGACATCGTGAAGGGGATCTATAACTTCGCGAACCTGCACGGACACAAAGTTCCGAACCCGGCCAGCGAGGTCGCGCCGACTTCCATCGCCGTTTTCAAGCCGCGGGAACGGGCGCTCTCGCCGGACGAGATCCGCATCGCCTTCACGTTGATCGACAAGGTGTCGTTTGCCCACATCCACCGCCTCGCGCTGCGGATGATCCTGCTGACGCTCGTGCGCAAGAGCGAGCTGTCAATGGCGACCTGGAGCGAGATCGACTTCGACAAGGCCGTCTGGACGATTCCGAAGGAACGAATGAAGGCGCGCCGGCCGCACAGCGTCTATCTGTCGCGCCAGGCGCTCGAGATCTTCACCGCGCTGAAGCTGATGGCCGGAAGCTCGCCGTACGTCTTTCCGTCGCGCTACGACGCCGATGTCCACATCGCGGCGAGCACTCTCAACCGCGTTACTGCGCAAATCGCCGAGAAGGCGAAAGCGGAGAACCTGCCGCTGGAGATGTTCACTGTTCACGACCTGCGCCGCACGGGCTCGACGATCCTGAACGAGATGGGGTTCAACCGTGACTGGATCGAAAAGGCGCTGGCGCACGAGCGCAATGATTCGTCGCGCGGCACGTACAATCGCGCCCAGTACGCGGAGCAGCGGAGGCACATGCTGCAGGAGTGGGCGGACATGATTGATGCGTGGGTGGCCGGAAAGTCGCACACGCCGGTACTGCTCCCGTCGTCGATGAAGCTAATCGCGTCACAGGCTCTAACCTAGTGGCCTGTTAGTCTGGAGTTGCGTTCCAGGCGAGCATGCGTGACGGGGAGACAATCGATGGAACAACTTTCGAGCACACAGATCGGCGCCATCGCAGAGAATCACGTCGCCAACATGCGCATGATTACAACGGACGGACGCCTATCGGCGTTCCAGCCCGTTGCGGACGATGACGGTATCGACCTGCTCATCTACGACAAGCGGTCGGGTCGGGCATTGCCGGCACAAGTGAAGTGCAGAACAGTAACGATCAACAAGTCCGGCACTTCAGAGAGATCGGATACGGTTCACTTCGAGCTGCGCAAGGCGACCTACCGGGACAGACCTGCATGCGCCATCTTCGTCCTGCTGACGGCGGACGCGTCTGCCATCGCGATGGCATGGATATTCCCGTTGTCGGACATGCCGAAGTACGCGCGGGCCGGGACGATAACGGACGACGCGAAGAAGTACGTCATTCGGTGTAGTCGAGCGCCGAATACAAAGGACCGACACAGTGCCGTGAGGTGCTTGCCCGGAGAACTCGGGGCGCGAGTTGTCGCCTTGATTGAAACTACGGCTGCGGCACCACCGAAGGCCTGACTCCGCGGAACCATCAGATTGCGCTGACTGGGCGCTGCTTGCGGCACCGCACGTCAGGTTCGGGAGACCGGCGAACACGGCCCGCGACACTGGCGGCGCGCCGAGCGGTGAGCCACTGCTCGATTTCGTTGAGATCCCACACCACACACTTTGAAGTGAGATAGAAGCGCCGCGGAAATTCCCCTCGCTTCTCCATTTCGTAGATGGTGGTGTCTGCGAGCGGTACGATTTTGCGTAGCTCACGGCGACGCACCGCCCGTTGGCACGTAGAGCCCATTGCGTCCGTTCGGTCCGATGGGTTTGAACTCACGATTGCTCTCCGTGGGCGGAACGACGGCGATGTATGTCGCCGTGCGCTGCGCAAGACGAGCTGATCTCGAGCGGAAGGCAAGCCTGGCGGGGGCGCGCCTGTCGACACGTTCGCGGAGTAAGCGGTCGGTCGGGCTCAATCGTCATGTGCTGCGTCAACCAGTCGAGCACGTCGGCCCGATGCCAGCCGACCGCCGTTCCGTAGTGAGTGCGCTGCTTCGGAAAGCGTCCCAGCACCGCCAGACCAAGCAGCAGCCAGCGTGGGCGCCGAGTCAGGCGCGAGATCTCGCCGGCGCTGAGGATTGCACGCAGGTCGGGGAGAGGCTCGTTGACCCAGCGAGGCAGGTAGACATCGTGCGATGCGCGCGTTGGTGTTGTCGTCAGGGTGGCCTTCACTCGTCGATCGGGTATCCATGTTCTTGCCTCATCTACGTGACGTGATGGGGTTAAGAATGCGGAGGGCAGGCGCGAAAAGCAGCGCACGGATTCAGGGAGGAGATGGGTCAAACGCTGCCAGAATGGACGACGCGATCAGAATCTGTTCGAGGTTTTCCGGTGAAGCACCTGAGAAACTCTGCGACTCAAGGTCTATGACGAGCGGCGAAGAAAGTCCTTGAGCTGCTCGTAGTCGGCAGTGCGCTTCGCGGCGGAGCGTTGACCCAAGTTCGCAAGCTTGCGACGCACTCCGGGCAGATCAGCGGCATGCGGCAGTTCGATGAGGCGGAAGTCCGGCGTTTCTCGCTCAACAGATTCCAGGAATGCGCGTGAGGACGCATCGAGCAATTCCAAGATGCGCCGTAGGAGTCGTGCGCGCACTTCGAGCAGCGAGGCGGCGGTGACCGGCACCGCAGTCATACCCTGGAAATGTGCCGTGAAGATCTCGTCGAAATCGCGGGGCACCTGCGGCGACAGCATTTCCGCAGCAGGCTTCGAACTGCAAGTGAGGTACACGAGGAACGTTCGCCACAGACGCTCATCGAGTCGCCCTTCATCGAGCAGCGGCTGCAGATCGAAGAGGTCACGGGGATGCTGCCGCGACAGTGCGGCGGAGAGCTTGCCGGCGTAGAGGTCCGCGAAGTCGAGCACCTGCATCTCGGCGAATCCGAAGTTCTGCTCGACGCCTGGGCGTACGCGCATGGTCCGAACGGAGTGGACCGTACCCCGCATCACCGGCGTCGTCTCGATCTGCACGCGCGAGCGGTTGCGACTTGCGATCAGGCGATGGACGCCGGTCGCTGCAGTTCCGCTCGTCTGTACTTGCAGTCGCAGCGGTCCGGAGCGTAGTCGCTCGCCGATGGTTTCCAGTGCAGCGGAGATATCACGCATGTCGCTCGCGAAATCACCGACGGGCAGCCAGGTCAGGTCGATGTCGACGGAGAGGCGCGGTAGATCGTGCTCGAAGAGGTTGATCGCGGTGCCGCCTTTCAGCGCAAAGCGCTTCTCTTCCGCCAACGTCGGCAGAATCGCGACCAGCAGCTTTACGCGCTCGGCGTAGCGGTTATCCCAGTTGTTCATCTAGGTCGGCAGGCAGCGTTATCTGATACTTGGCGTTCAGCTTGCCGCCCGGGACTAGGACGCGCTTGCCGCTGCCGAGATCCACGTCCTGCAAGCTCACATGGGCGAGCCACGCGTGGCGATTCCGATCGGCGAGAGCGAGGAACAGCCGCTTTGCCTTGATGCTGTCGCAGTGCTGCAGCAATGCGCTGACGAACTGCGGCCGGAGCGTGGAGAGTCCCTGCATCAGAGCGTTCACTTCGTGCACCAGCGCGCTGTCTGGTGTCTCGTCGCACAGTTCCAGTATTGCCCGCTCGGGAGTGGAGAACACGACGCCGGCCGCGCTCGTGTCCTCCGCCGCGCGTTCGAGTCCCTGTGCATTCAAGTTTCCATCGAGCGTGTCAGCGCCGAAGGAGAGTGCCGGCCAGTCGAACGGTCCCTTGCCGCATGCCTGCACGCGTTCGCGGAGCGGCAGCTTGCTTGCCCAGGCCGGCAGCTTCGCCGGGCCATACAGGGTCAGGGTCGCGGACTCGCCAAGGCGCAGGTAGTGTTCATGTCCCTGGCGGGCCAGCGCGAATCGGCCGCCGACGTGGAGGGGCAGCTGCTCCAGGCGCTGTAGGGCTCGCAGGAGCCCTTCCCAGGTCGGTTTGCCGCCCTTGCGGAGGTAGACCCCGCGCGCCGGCGACTGCAGCCAGCCACCCGCCATGTAGCGGGCGACCAGATTGCTGGGGTATCCGTTGGCGCGCAGCCACCGGCTGGAGACGAGGGTGGTGTCCCCAAGGGTCTCCAGAAGCCGGTTTAGCTTTTCGTTTTTTGAGTCACCCATGGTGACTAAAATAGGCAATCCGTAAACCAATGACAAGTCGAGGTTTATGGAATGTGATTTATAGTCACTATTAGTGACTATTTCATGCGGTACCCGACCTGGGAGGCAGGCATGGCGCAGATTCATCCCGCCCTGGGCGCATCGGCCCGAATGACTTGGAAAGTGGTGTCTTTCCCGCTGATTGCCGGCCTGCTGCTGCTGAAGCCGGTCGTGGACGCCGTCTGCGCCTTCGTGCTGGTTTTCGGTCTGGTGGCGGCCGTCGCCTTCGAGCTTTCCGCCGTGGGTCCGCGCTTCCCGTTCCTGCAGATCGCCGGCATGGCGCTGGGGTTCGGACTGTTCGCCGCCCTGTACCACCTCGCGCTGATGGTGCTCGTCAGGGACTAGCAGAGCGCCGACCCCGGCAACCCGAACAGACTTCGCGTCGCCGCGCCCATTTGTCGATCAGCATGGCGCTCTGGCAGTGGAGGCATCGGAACAACTCGATGTCCTCTGAACTGGCCGCCCCCGCGCCAGCAGCGCGGCCTGGTCGAATTCCATGTCCGCGGATGGCTCCCACTCGCAGAAGATTTCGTAGGCGGTGCACAGCCGCTCGCCGTTCTCCAGCCCCGGCTGAAGGTCCCACGACTTGCCGTGCGACATGGCGCGTTGGCACACCGCCTGATGAATGCTGGTGAAGACGGTCGCGTGACTGAGACGCACAGAAGAGCGAAAGAAGGGCTGGAAGGAAGTCGGCGCCGGTCCCCGAAATCCGTCGCCGGCATCGGGGAGCCAGCGTCGCTTGAGTGTCCGCCTCGCCTCAGCGGCGGCACTTCTCACTCCTGGCGCCGCCTTCGCGCAGGCATCTCCGTTCGATACAGGCGCAAATTCACTGGTGACCTTTGCCCTGACGATCGCGACGCCCGTCGCGGTGCTGATCGTCATCGCACTGGCCATCGCTGCCGCCGTGGGCCGGATCTCCTGGGGCTGGGTCATCGGCGCGCTGATCGGCATCGCAGCGATCTTCGGCGCACCGCAGATCGTGGCCTGGATTCGGACCCTGTTCGGCGTGTAGGGGGCATCGGCCGTGGAACCGCGCAATGCCGGGGTCACTGCCGATCCGCTCTTCGTCGGAGTCACACGCCCGCCGATGCGCTTCGGCGTGACGTACGCGGCACTGCTGCTCAACGCGGCCTTCACGATGGAGGTCTTCCTCCTGACGAAGAACCTGCTGGTGCTGCTGATCATGCTGCCGGTCCACGGCATCTGCATGCTGCTGTGCGCGCGTGATGCCCGCTTCTTCGACCTGCTGATGATGTGGGCGAAGACGCGACTTCTCGCGTACTTCAGCAGCATCCGGTTCTGGAAGGGCGCGAGCTACAGCCCGTTGCTGCTCGACTTGCCGGATCGTCATGGCCGTCGCAAGGCGCCCGCCACGGTGCGGCTTTCGCTCCCCAGCGGTGTCTTCTGTCGGTATCTCTGAGGGCGAATTTACATGCGCAAAAACAATAGGTTGCGTCCAGAAGACAATTGAGTAGGACTGAGCTGGGCGGTGATGGCAACGGCACAGCGCTGCGCGACGCAGTGCTTCTAAACCCGGTGCCGAACGTCGTTGCTTAATTGCTGGGTCGCCCGATATCAGGCTTACCGCCAGTTGGCGTGTGAACTCCAGTACTCCACGCTGCGGCGGTAGGCGGCTGCATCGAGCGGAACGCCCGATCCGCCCTTGGCCACGCCGAGGGCGTTACGCATCATCGTGATGGGTGCCATCGGCATCTCGGCGGGCGCGTCGGTGTAGAGGCAGCCAACCACACCCCAGTCGGCGTCGATCGGTGAGCCTTCCTGCAGGAGTTGCTCTCGACTATAGAGGATTGCGATGAGGTAGTCGGCGACCGGCGCCTGTAGTCCCTCGAACCAGCGCACCAGCACCGGCAGTTCGGCACGATTTCGAGCTTCGTAAGCCGAGCACAGCAGGTGGCGGTTGGCATCGGTCACCGGCACTGTGAGACAGCGCGTGGAGGTCCAGTTGCGATGCACGTGCAACCGACAGAAAGGGGCGTAGCCCGACAGATCATGCAGCGGTGCATGCTCGTTGAGGTGGCGCTCAAAGTCCTCGCCCGTGATGTCGCGGATTGTGTTGGGCCGTGGCTCGCGCGGGAACAGCCTGCGGCGTGCAAAGTCAGTCAGGATGATGCGCACTAGTTGGAACCACAGACGTTTAGTGTGAAACGGCTGCGTGATTTCAACGGACAGCCTTTGGCAGGGACAGAGTTAGTCCCGCGCCGATGAACATCGACCCAGCCAGCAGCGCCATTCCAAGGCGCGTGTCGTGTGTTGTGTCGGCAATGACCCCGACCAGGTAGGGACTGGCGAAGCCGGCGAGGTTGCCGACGGAGTTGATCATCGCAAGGCCCGCAGCCGCTGCGGTTCCGCTCAGCACTGCGGTCGGCAGGCTCCAGAACAGCGGTAGTGTGCTCATGATTCCCGCGGTTGCCACCGTCATTGCGACTAACGAGAGGGTCGTGTCATGGGTAACCGTTGTGCTCATCAGTAGACCAAATCCACCGACGATGGCGGGGATCGCGACGTGCCAGCGCCGTTCCAGAAGCCGGTCCGAGCGGCGGCTCAGTGGGATCATGCATAGCACGCCTGCAAGGTACGGGATCGCGGTCAGCAGCCCGATGTCGAGCGGTTGGCTCACGCCGGTCGCACGGATGATGGTTGGCAGCCAGAAGCTGATTCCATACAGGCCCATCACGAGGCTGAAGTAGATCGCGCTCATCCGCCATAGCAGCGCGCTGCGGAACACCTCAGCGAGCGTGTGGTTGTGCTTGCCCTGTGCCTCGGCCTCTACGTTCCGCAGAAGCAGTGCCTTCTCGTCTGCCGTAAGCCATTTGGCGCTCTCGATCCCGCGGTCGAGCAGTAACAGCGTCACGATACCGGCGACGACAGACGGTGCGGCCTCGACCAGATAGAGCCACTGCCAGCCGGCGAGTCCGTGCCAGCCATTCATTGACTGCAGAATCGAGCCCGACAGCGGGCTGCCGATGACCCCGGTCAGAGGCACGGCAGTCAACAGCAGGGCCATGACGGCGCCACGTCGCTGCGCCGGATACCAGTACGTAAGATAGAGCACGATGCCAGGGAAGAACCCGGCCTCCGCGACGCCAAGCAGGAAGCGCAGTGCGTAGAACATGAACGGGGTGGTGACGAACGCGGTCGACGCCGAGACGACCGCCCACGTCAGCATGATGCGGGCGATCCAGACCCGCGCGCCGACGCGGTGCAGGATGATGTTGCTAGGTACCTCGAAGAGGAAGTAGCCGATGAAGAAGATCCCGGCACCGAATCCGTAGACCGCGTCGCTGAAGTGCAGGTCGGTCATCATCTGCAGCTTCGCGAAGCCGACGTTGACCCGGTCGAGGTAGGCGACGACGTAGGCTGCCAGCAGGAATGGCAGCAGGCGCCAGGTGACCTTGGCGTAGGTGGCGCGCTCGTCGGTTGCGCTTTGTAGTGCTGCGTCTGGTGCGATGCTGGTGTTCAATACGGGTTGCTCGGAATTAAGGGCAAGGGCTGCGCTGCCGGGGTGGCCTGATCGCGCCACTGTAACCTGCGTGCTGCGCTCTGTGCGTGCCCGCGTGGCGGTGTCGCCAGCCGCGCCTCGAGCCGGTCGGCGGGCCCAGGGCTCTTGCGCGCCATGCAGCGCTGCGACATCGTCGCAGGGGGCGGGTGTCAGGATAGTCGCTCAGCCGTAAGTACAACGTGCGCGTCTGGCAAGTACGGATCGGGAACGAGATACCCGCAACGGATTGCCGAAGCCATTCACTTTATGATCTATATAAGGACTGACGGTTGCAGGGGGATAGCACTGTCGCCGGTTGCCGCGTGCTGCGGACTGCCTTCCGGTTGCGATGCGCCGCTGCGGTCCGGTCTGTTTTGCGCAATTGCAATCGACGGGCCTTTGCGGCCATCCGAAGTTAGGCGGCAACAGTGATGTTCGGCAAATATGCATTTCGGGATCTGTTGAAGGCGACGGGTGTCATGCGAATTTTTCTGCCGATTCAATTGATGGAGGGATGCAAATTGCCCCAATCACAGCAGGCTAGCCGCATGCGGATGGGCTTCCCGTCCCGGGCGATGGCGTGACCGGGATCTATGCCCCGCCCGAGGCGACGAGTGTCGTGGCGGCGGCTGATGCGCCGCTTCTGCGAGGCCTGTTCCCTGCCGCTGTGGGCGCGGCAGAGCTCTGTGGCGGCGCGGTTGGCATCGAGCTATGGCCAGCAGAAGCGCAGGCCGTCGAGCGCGCGGTCCCCGGCCGGGTTTGGGAGTTCGCGGCGGGGCGCGCCTGCGCTCGCGTTGCAATGGCGCAGCTTGGGCACGCGGCGGTTGCGGTGCCGGCGCGGCCGGATCGTGCCCCGGCGTGGCCGACGGGGCTGGTCGGCAGCATCACCCATACCAGCGGCTACTGCGCAGCCGTCGTGGCCTCGGCGTCGCTGTACGTAGGCATTGGCATTGACGTGGAGCAGGTGGGCGCGATCGGCGCCGATCTCTGGTCACGGTTGTACACGCCGACGGAACTCGACTGGCTGCAGGGGCAGTCCGACGCGTGGCGTGACGAGGCGGCGGCCTTGCTGTTCTGTGCGAAGGAGGCGTTCTACAAGAGTCAGTACCCCAGCACCGGGCGCTGGCTGGAGTTTGACGACGTGGAGGTCGAGGTCCACCGGCCGGCGGAGGGATTTGAAGTGGGCACGTACACGATCCGTGTGGTCGGCCAGGTATCGCCTGCTTCCTTCCCGAGCAGCGCCCACGGCAGGTACTGCACGCGGGGTGGGCTGCTGCTTGCCAGTGCGTGGGCCGAACAGTCAGGCAGTTCGACCTGAAAGTCCGCGGTCGGCGGCGCCGGGAATGCGGCCGGACACGGCCCGGCAGAGCGGCAGCCCCGCTTTAACATAATCGGCGGTTGCGAGGGCCCCGGCGGGAACGGCGGGTGGGCCAAATTATCCGATGGGTAGGACGCGACCACGAGCGCCCGCCGCACAAAGGCCCGCGAATTGAGTCCCTTCTTAAACTGGTCTCCGACGCGTATTTAAGTACGTACTTGCGCATAGCCAAACCGTTACGATGGTCGTCTGCTCCGGCAACGCGTGGCATGGTCGATGCCGAGCAGCCGACGCTGGCGTGTCAGACGCCAAGTGTCAGGCCTAAGAGGCCCAGGGCAAGCGTCGAGGCGCGAGCCCGCGTCGATCATCCATTCGCTGCCGGCGAGTCCGGTGAGCGGGTTGGCGCCGTAAGCGCTTTCCCCTTTCTTATCATCTCTCGCCTTGGGCTGACTTAAATGGCTGAGTCGCGCGAACTGGAGCTGTCTGCCGCGCAGCGCGGGATGGTGCTGGGCCACCTGCTGGATGCGTCCGGCTACGCCTACAACATTGGTCAGTACGAGGCGATCGAGGGGCCACTGGATGTGGAGCTCTTTGTCGAGGCTGCCCGTTACGTGGTGGCTCATACGGAGGCGCCTCGGACTCGGATTGTCGTAACAGAAGAGGGCTACGTCCAGCAGATAGAGCCCAATGATGGTTACCGCCTGCCTGTCATTGACCTAAGTGGCTCTGTGGATCCGGAGGCTGAGGCGCAGGCGCTGCTGCAGCGGCTAGTGCGCACGCCGTTTGAGCTGCTGGTCGGCCCGTTGTTCCGCTGGGCGCTAGTCAAGCTGGCGAAGGATCGCTGGTGCGCCGTTGCCATTGTCCACCATGCGGTATTTGATGGTCTGTCGGGCCTGCTGTGTGTGCAGCGCACGGCTCAGGTCTATACGGCGCTGACTTTGGGCGAGCCGCTCCCGGTCTACGAGGCGGGGGAGGTTGCGAGGCTGCTTGCGCAGGAGACTGCCTATCGGGCTTCCAGCCAGCAGGAGCGGGATCGGCAGTACTGGCTGCAGCGCCTAGCCGGTTGTGAACCTTCGCCGGCCTGGTCGGGTCGCCTGCTGGGTTGGAGTCGCAATTCAGTCCGTCAAACCCTGGTGTTGCCAGCGTCGCTGACAGCGCAGCTACGGGTTCAGGCTCGGCGACTCGATACGACGGTCGGTCAGCTAGTGACAGCGGGCTCGGCGCTGTTGCAGTGTCTGCACGGCCGCTCGAACAGCTGCGTGCTGGGTCTGCCGGTGCTGGGTCGTCGGGGCCGGGCGGCGCGCCTGATTCCCGGCATGACTTCTAATGTTGTCCACCTGCGGCTGGACTGTGGGCCCGAGCTGACCGTTGCGGAGTTGCTGGCCGCGGTAGGGCGGCAGTTTGATGCAGCGCTTCGCCACCAGCGCTACGACAGCGTGCAGCTGCGGCGCGACCTGGGGCTTGGGCCTGAGGATCCGGATCTCTACAGCTTGTCCGTGAACCTGATGCCGTTTGATCACGCGCTGCGGTTCGCAGATTCACCATCGCAAAACCACAATCTCTCCAATGGCGCCGAGCTGGCTCTGGGCCTGATGGTGTATGACGAGCCCGGCCAGCCGGAGCTGCGGTTGGATCTCAATGGCAATACCGACCTGTATACGCAAGAGGAACTAGCCCGGTACCTGACGCAGCTGCAACAGGTGCTTGAACAGCTGGGTAGCGCATCCGCGGATGCGCCGCTGGCACGGATTGAACTGGTAAGCCCGGTAGAGTCAGAGGCGCTGGCCCGTTTCAACGCCACCGACCAGTTGCTTGATAACTCTTTGCTGCTGCCGGATCTGTTTGCAGTGCAGGTCATGAAGACCCCGGAGGCGATCGCACTGGTGTTTGAAGACACCATGCTGACTTATGCGGAGCTGGATGCGCGCTCAAGCCAGTTGGCTCGCCACCTTATCTCTTTGGGCGCAGGCCCTGAGGTGAGGGTCGCGATCGGGCTTGAGCGCTCAGTGGAACTGATCGTCGCGATCCTGGCAGTGCTCAAGTCCGGCGCCGCCTACGTGCCGCTGGATCCGGAGTATCCGGTCGAGCGCTTGAGTTACATGCTCAGCGATAGCGCAGCGTCTCTCGTGATCACTACGAGGGATCTGGCAGAGCGCCTGACGAGCGGAGCGCTTGCTGCTGGGGCGCAGCAAGTGCCGCTGGATGATCCGAGTGTGCTGGATGCGCTAGAGGTTCTCAGTTCAGCGCTAGTGACCGATGTGGATCGACGCGCTGTGCTGCACTCGCAGAACCTTGCCTACCTGATCTACACCTCCGGCAGCACCGGAAAACCCAAAGGCGTTGGGGTCAGCCATCGCAACCTTGCACTGAGCCTGCTGGGGCTGCCGGAGCGGGGGATTGCCCTGCAGTCCTCCGATCGCCTGCTGGCCATTACGACCGTGAGCTTTGATATCGCAGGCCTTGAGCTGCTGCTGCCGCTGATCAGCGGAGCGCGGGTGGTGTTGGCCAGCAGGCAGCTTCTGCAGGACCCAGAAGGCCTGATCAAGGAGATTCACGCTCAGGGCGTCACAGTCCTGCAAGGCACGCCTTCGATCTGGCGCCTGCTCTCGGCGCAGTCGCTCGGCCTGCGGCTGAGTCTGTGCGGGGGTGAGGCATTGCCCTCAGACCTTGCTGCCACACTGTCCTCTCACGGTCCGGTGCTTAATCTCTACGGCCCCACGGAGACCACGATCTGGTCGGCCGTGCGCCGGGTGCAGGGGGCCGACACAGCCATCGGGGCCCCGCTGGTCAATGAGCAGATCCACGTGCTGGACGCCGCCCTTCGCCCGGTTCCAATCGGCGTCTGGGGCGAGCTGTACATTGCAGGGGCGGGCCTTGCGCGCGGTTACGTGAACCGCGCATCTCTCACCGCCGAACGGTTCATCGCCAGTCCGTTCGCATCTGATGGTGAGCGCATGTACCGCTCCGGCGACCTGGCCCGCTGGACGGACGCAGGCGTTCTCGAGTTCGGCGGCCGCGCCGATGAGCAGGTCAAGATAAGAGGCTTTCGGATCGAGCCTGGCGAGATTGCAGCTGCCTTGAGCAGTATCGAGGGGATTCTGCAGGCCGCAGTTGTGGTGCGCGAGGTGGCCGGCGAGAGACGCCTGATTGCGTATCTGGTATCGGGATTTGATGAAGCGATCCCTGCAGCACTGACCCTGCGAGCACACCTGTCGCAGACGCTACCCGAGTACATGATCCCCTCCGCGTTCATGACAATCGATGCGTTGCCGCTGACCTCCAGCGGCAAGCTGGATCGCAGGGCATTGCCGGCTCCTGAGATCTCAGGCGATAGCGCTTATGTTCCCCCGGAGACTGCGAGCGAGATCCTGCTGTGCCGGCTCTTTGCCGAGCTCACTGGTGCAAGAGAGGTCTCGGTCGACGATAACTTCTTCTCCTTGGGCGGCCACTCGCTGTTGGCGATGCGCTTGGTCTCCCGGTTGCGCGAGGCCTGCGCAGTGAGCTTGCCGCTGCGGTCAGTCTTTGAGACCTCCACGCCCCGGGCTCTGGCCCTGGCGGTAGAGGCAGCCGAACAGGATCAGGCCGGCGCGGTCGTCCCCGGCAGCGGCCAGACCAGCGACGGCCGTCTGATGCTCTCCTACGGCCAGGAGCGGCTGTGGATGCTGGATCAGCTGGAGGGGGGGCGATCCGCCCAGTACAACATTCCGATGGCTCTCTGGCTTGAAGGGGTTGTTGCGGCCGATGCGCTGGAGCTCTCGCTGCGCGCACTGCTCGAGCGTCACGCGCCGCTGCGCACCGTGATCGAGGCGTCCGACGGAGCGCCCACGGGTCAGCTGCTGGCGATGGCCTCCATCGGCCCGATCCTAGAG
>CAIYLH010000116.1 GCA_903927005.1 uncultured Pseudomonadota bacterium | reverse complement strand
GCCGGCACTGCCCACGCCCGTCGCCGAGGCGGAGACGTTGGAGGCGGACGTGCCGAACGCCCCGGTCAGGACGCCCGCCGTCAGGCTCGCGGCAATGCCGCCGCCCGCGGCGAGGTTGGCGGTCGTCGCCGTGACGCCGGCGCCCAGCACGTTGCCGGTGGCCGTCAGGCTCGCCGTCGTGAGCGTGCCCGTCGTCGAACTGACGCCGGTGATGCCGTTGACCGTGCCGATGGTGAGATCAGCGCCAGCGCCGGTCGTCGCGGCTGTGACTGAACTGCCGTTGGCACCCTTGACCGCGAGGGTCTCGGCGCCGGCATTGGTCAGGTTCACAAGTCCGGTCGCCGTCGCATCGACGTTCGAGGCGCTGGTCGACAGCGCGGTGCCAGCCGAGCCGATCGTGCCGCCGTTAGCGACCAGGTCGACCGTACCGGACGTCACGACGCCGGAGGCGGCCACGCCACGCAGCAGGTTGCTGCCCGCGGTCAGGGCGATGGTGCTGGCATTGGAGCTGGAGCCGGTCGAGACGTCGCCAACCACCGTCAGCGCATGGGCGCCAGTGGTCGTGATCGAAATGTCCTGACCACTGGTCGTGATGCCGTTGACGCCAGCGACACTACCGCCGTTCGTGACGGCGATCGCACTCAGGTTGGCGATGGAAAGATCCGTGGCCGTGGAGTACGTGACAGCGCCTGCGCCGGCCTTGATGGCAAGTGAGGCGAGCCCCGTGGGCGCCGCGAAGGTACCGGTCTGATAATCGACGCCGAGGTTGGTCACCGCGTCAGTCGCGCCACCGGTCACGGCGACGCCGCCGGTGGTGGCGCGATAGATGCCGGTGCCGGCGGTGACGGAGCCGTTCAGTGCGCCGGTCGCATCCAGCGTGACGGTCGTGCCCTCGAGACCCACCGATCCGGTGCCAGCGCCGGTGGTAACCGCCTGCGCAACTCTGACGGCGCCCGCGCCTTGCATGAGAACAGTTCCACCCACTGAACCGGTAGCATCGATGGTCGGCGCAGCGCCACCCGATGTCGACGCGGTGATACCAGCGGAAGCGCCGTATCCAAGTAGCTGAATCGTGCCACCGGGACCTGCCACTGCCGTCACCGCGCGAATGCCGCCGCTGTTGTTGACCGCCAGGCCCGTCGTCGTGGAGCCCACATTGGCCGCGAGAATGGCATTGCCCGTGGTGATCGAACCGCTGTTAGTAACCGCGTCGGTTGCAGCGATCGCCGAGCCGTTAGCCAGCGTCGTATCGAGCTGGTACTGGATCAGACCACCGTTGAAGCTGACGGTAGCGACACGCCCGCTAGCAAGCTCGACCGTGCCGAACTGCGCGGTGATCGTGCCCGCGTTGCTTGCGTGCTCACCAGCCAGCACGACGTATGAATTTGCGCCACCGGCAGCAGTGATAGTGCCGGCGTTGCTCGCATCACCGGCTGCGCCGGCGGACGAAAGATCCAGCGTACCGGTTGCATTGCCAGCAACACCACCCGTCCACGCCGCTGCGGTCGTACTCGGCGTCAGCGCGGCGGCGAGGAAACCGGGCGCATTGATCGTGGCGCCGGCACTGATCGCTACGCCATTCGGGTTGAGGATCCACACCTGCACGTTGTTGCCAACAATCGCGCCGGCACCCGCACCGGTGCCTGCGATGGTGGTGGCGCCAGAACCGGTCACGTAGTTCAGCGCGATACCGGATGCGAGGGTGGTGTTATAGGTCACCGACTGACCAACAGCCACCGAGTAAGAATCCCAGTTGATCCAGACACGCGGCGTAGTCTGCGTAATGACGGTGCTCGCCGTGCCGGTGATCGTTGTAGCGCCGCCCTGCAGGGCGCCGCCGGCGAGAGTACCGGTACCTGGGAAGGCCAGCGCAGTGCCTACCGAGAAGGCACTGAGCGATCCCGATAGGATCGCCGCGATCGCGCCGCGCAGCACGCGTGAACCAGTGGAAGTGCGGAGGGTCGTGTCCATTTGAAGAATCCTTTCTCTCTGTAGGGCGTTCAGCGGAGGCGGTCGCGTAATGCGCGGACGGCCTAGAACGTCACCCCTAGCGATGCGTAAACACGTGTGCTCTTGTAGTAGGTCTGCGCCTTATCGTCGTCGGTCGCCGACAGCGGCTTGGACACGTCGATGCGAAGCGCAAGGCGGTGCGGCAGGTTGAACGCGACGCCAACGCCTGCGCCCTTCAGGTCGCGCTGCGCGATTCCTGTGGTCGAATTCAGCCAACCGCGACCGAAATCAGTGAACACGACAAACTGCAGTGCCTGGCCCCAGGGCTGTCCGCCCGGGCCCGGCTTTGCCGCAAAGCCGGGTGCACCCATGTAGTACTCAAGCGAACCGGAGACGCTCTTGTCACCCACATAGCGGGCGACTTCGTAGGAACGTACCGACGTCGGACCGCCCAGCGCCGTCTCCTCCAGCGTCGGCAGCGCGTTCGAGGTGAACTGGCCGCCGACGTGCAGCCGCAGGGTCGTGAACTTGGTCACCCGCTGCAGTCGCTCGACCGCAATGCGGCCAATCGTGTAGGACGAATCGGACTCGGGCCGGATCGTCTGGGAGCCGGAGTTGCTGTTATTGCCGTGCAAGGCCGACAGCACCATGTCCCAGCGGCCGCCACCATTGCTGTCGGTGCGGTCGTAGACGAAGCCGATCTCGCCATCGGTGAGCTTCTCTTCCGCCGTGATCGGCAGTGTCGAGAACCCGGTCGCGGTGTTGAACGTGCCCTTCTTCGTGTCTGCGTGCACGTAGAGATAGCTGTGGCCGAGGCGGCTGCGACCGGTTTCCCACTCGAAACCTGCGGTGCCGACTTTGGCACGACCCGAATAGATGCCTTCCAGCGCGCCGCCGACGGCGTAGTCGTTGTTGCCGTAGGCCAACGTGAACGCGCCGCGGCCAGCCGACACTGGAACACGGTAATCGACCGTGTAGTACTTGGTGTCCGCCCCGCTCGCGGTAGCGCCCGACGCGCCCTTGAGGAAAGACAGCGCCAGCCGATCGCCTATGCCAATCGGGCTGTTCCACGCCATCCCGATGCGGCCGCGCTTCTCGCCGTTATAGGGGCTGCCGTAATTGTCAGCACCGAGATCGAAGTCGAGCGCCTTCTCGCGCTGCACCTTGAGTACGAGATCACTGTCGCCGACGTTCTGGCCGGGCGTGAACACGCCGAACACGCTCAGGCCCGGATAGCTCGCCAGACGCAATAGGCGCCCTTCCACATCCTGCTGGTTGACCGTCGTATGCACGACCGGCTCCAGCGGCGCCTTGATGACCGAGGTCCTGTAGCGCTTGTTGCCCTCGACCCGAATGGCGCCGAGTCGACCTTCAAGAACCTGCACGTGGACTTCGCCGTTCTTGACGTCCTGCGCCGGGATGAACGCTTGCGTCAACACGTAGCCCTTGGCACGGTACGCAACCGACAGCTGGTCGGCGACCTTCTGCAGCTGGTTGACGGTGTAGCCCTCGACGGGCTGCGCCTTGAGAGCCCGGTCGAGCGCCTGTTGCAGGCTCGCGAGCGACAGACCCTTGTCGCTGTGATCGGCCGCGCCCTGCAGCACAAAGCGCGAAACAATAATTCTCGGGCCCTCGTCGAGACCGAGCGGCCGATCAACGACTGGCGGCACTGACAACAGGCTCTCATCGACCGGCCGGATGACCGACGGCATCGCCGGTGGCAGGGGCTGCGCTGCACCAGGCTGAACCTGGGGCGTGCTCTGGGCCGCAGCGACCGACGCTAGCGAAAGACCCAGGGCGAGGGCGACAAAATGACGGAGCGTGAACGAATTGGGTTGACCAGAAAGGGTCACAGTAGTGCCTCCATGCGACCACGCCCGTTCGCGTGGATCTTTTAATTATTCGCGCCAGATCATTCGGGCGAGTTCGTCAGCGGAGTCCGGCGCAAAGCCGAAGCTTGATACGTAGGTTCCGTCGACGACTATCAAGCTATCGCGTTTTCAGTCGTGTCGCAACTACAAGACAGTTACAGGGAACGAATATCCCGGACCAGCCGGAAGCCCGTTTGAGCATCCTTAACCGTGGCTTCCAGATGGTCGCGCGCCGCGGGCCTCACACGCTCGGGTCCATCACGAAACGACCCGCCGCGCACCACGCGAGTCGTGCCGCCGCCCTCACGCGGCGCCGCATCGGCCGTCGCGTGCTGATAGTCCGCGCTCCATGGGTCTTGCACCCACTCGCGCACATTGCCAAGAACGTGTACTAGACCGAACCCGTTCGGCCGGAACGTCGGGTCGTCGACCGTGGTCGGCCCGGTCGGCTGCTGCCCGCCTGGCGCGGCATAGCGCGCGTCCGTATTCGGATTGAGGGCAGGCAACTCATGACCAGGCTCTCCGGCCGTATCCGCGCGGGCCGCGTACTCCCATTCGACTTCGCTTGGCAATCGGTAATGACGGCCCGTCTGCTCCGACAGCCATTTCGCATAATCCGTTGCGTCCTTCCAGGACACGTTCACGACCGGCATCTCATCGCCAGCCGCGGCACCGACGGCCCGGCCTGTCGCCTCACAGAACGTCCGCCACTGCCCTACCGTAACTTCCGATCGAGTCATCGCCAGCGGCCGCAGCAACGCCACCTCGTGCACGGGTTGCTCCTCGGCGGCGAGGGTACTGCCCATCCGGATCCGGCCGGGCGGCACGACAATGAGGTCCGGACCGGGTCGGCCTGCAGCGAGATCGTCATGGCAGCGGCGCCGCTTGGCACTGGCGCAAGGATCGGCTGCCGTAGTTGCACTGCGCGAGGCATCCGCCGGAGAGACCGCCGGCACAACCGCTGGCGCCACAGCAGTGACGGCTGGCGCGCGGCCCTGCCCCTGCGCCGCGCCAGTCGCGCGCGCCGGGACGGCCGGGACAGCCTGCACGTCCTTGCTCGGTGCGGGCTTGGCCGCGGCCGGCGCGCTCGGCTCAACGGCCAGTGTTGCCGTTGCGCTGCGAGGCCCGATTGCCGATGACGGCACTGGCACATTGAGGTTGCGTGCAAGCAACAGCAGCGGCGCATCCGGATCGAGCGGCGGTGGGCCGCCGTGTGTACCACGCGTGCGCAGACGTGCGGCCACCTCATCGGCCAATCGGCGTGAGCCTTCGCTGGTCAACGTCGCGAGGATCTCGCGGTCCGACATGCTCCACCAGGCAGAGTTGAGCGCTGAGAGAGCGCCGTCGCTCCAGTCTGCCCGCTGCAGGAACACATCGACCGGTGAGGGCCCGACGCTCGCACCCGAGGACGGCCCTTCGACGGCCGTCGCCGAATCGGCAACGCCACCGACCGGCCGGCTATGGCCGAGCCAGAGCCACACGCCGCCAGCGAGCGCAACAACCGCGAACCCGGCGCCGATCAGAAGTCCCATCGAGCGTCCCGTCGCCCTCGTCGACGATACCGGCGCCGCTGCCGCCGATGGCAGCGGCGCTGCCGCCTTCGCAGGCACCGGCACCGGTGCAACGACTGGCGGCTCGACCTTGGCCTTGGCCTGCCGCGGCCTCGTCGCATCGAGATCCTTAGCCGTGGCAAGCCCAACCAAACCATCGAGCAACTCAGCTCGGCGCTGGCGATAGTCTGCGAACGGCATCCGGCCGTGATCACGCTCATCCGTCAACCGGCGCAGTTCCCGCGCCACTTGTTCCGTATTCATCATGAGCGCCCTACTTCATCTCTCGGACCAGGCGGAACCCAGTGCGACCATCGGGTGAGCCCGAGTGCGAGGTCGCGGGAATCTTCAGGCAATCCTCCAGCGGATCGCCGTACGCACCACCGCGCGCACGCCATGAGCCGCCTTCCGCCGCCACCCATTCGCGGACATTGCCGAGCATGTCGCGCAGCCCGAATTCGTTCTGCGTACCGCTACCCACCTCGCGAACCGAGCTGCCGCGTGGCCCGAACACGCAGTTGACGCCGTTCGCATCGATCCTGCTGCCCGCCGCCGCGAGCCACTCGGCGTCGCTCGGCAGCCGATACCGATTGCCGGTCTGCTGCGTCAGCCAATCGGCATAGCGAGTGGCGTCGCCTGCCGTCACCGAGGCCACCGGCAGGCCGGCCATGGCGGCGGCAGGCACCGTACAACCCGTCGTCGCACAGAACTTTGCATAGTCTCCATTGGCCACTTCGTTGCGCATGATCCCAATGTTGCGGCCGTTGAACACGATCACGACAAGCTCCGGACCGCGGGCTCCGATCGACAGGCTGTCGAAGCAGCTCGCGCGAGCACCCGCAGCGCCCTTGCCGGCCAGCTCCGCCGTACATGGCCGCGCTGCGACCGGCGCCGCTGAGGGCAGCACTGCCGCACTCCCAGACGCCGCCGGGACCTGACTGGACGGGGCAGGAGCCGCAGTCTGTCGCGGTGCCTCGACGGGCGTCTCGACCCGGGCCGCCGGCGCCGGCGCCTCTACATGCGCAGGCTCCGGTGAGCCGGCTGTGCCAACGGGCGCCGGACGTGGCGCAGCGACGGCCTTCACCGCGAGCGTCGGGAACGGCTCCTTCGGGAATAATTTCTCCGCTGAACTCTTCAGGGTCTGCGCCTGATCGAGGCTGCCCACCGCAAGCTTCGTGATGCGCTGCGACAGAATACGAGCCAACGCCGGCCGAACGCCGTCATACAGCTTTGCATCCTTGCGCTGCAGATCCGTCAGCTGAGCGGCCACGCTCTCCGGCGTGCCACTCTGCAACCCCGCGGCGACATTCGCATAGCCGTCGTAGAGCGCCGCAGTAGCAGCGTACTTCGCGTCCGTCAGGGTCAACGACTGGATGCTGCGCGCCTGGTTCTGGGCGAGCGTGAACTGGCCCTCCTGCGCGCTGCTGAGCGCGCGACGCAGGTAGCCATCTGCCAGCGCCTGGGGCGCAGCGACTTTTGCCCAGCTGTCGCCCGCTGGCAGCTGCTTTTCCAGCTCCCGATACATGGCCAGCGCCCGGTCCAGCTGCCCGCCGCCCGCTCCGGCAAGGTCGAGCACTCGCTGCTTGTCCGCTGCAAGTTTCGCCTGCTGCCCTCGAACCTGGTTATCAGCCTCCAACTGGTCACGGGCGCGCTTGATAGCACTGCGCTCGGCCGCGATCTCCGCGTCGCCCGCATGAAACGTCGCGCCGATGTCGAGCAGGCGTTCCGCCTCGCTGAAGCGGCTCGCGGTGCGCAGCGCCCGGGATTGATCGAGCACATAGCGACTGGCGCGCTGCTCGGCGTCGGCAATGCGCGCATCGCGAGGCGACACGTCGTTGAGCTTTGCCAGCACGCTGCGCAGCTCCTTGGCCCACGCCTCCTCGGCACGCGGTGCAGCAAGCAGCGTATCGATCGAGTGCCGCAACTGGTCGGCCTGCAATACCTTTGCCTGCGCCTCGCCGACGACCCTCGTCACTGCATTACGCTGCGCCTGCAGGAAGGACGGTGCGAGATACGGCTCGAACTCAGCCAGCGCCGACTGCGCCACCTCAGCCTTGTTCTGCTGCAGCGCGCCGCTGACTTCGGCGCCGATCAGCGCCTCGAGGCGTCGCTGCACTCGTGCCAGCACCGCGCTGGAAGCCGACGCCGTCCGCAACTGGTCAAGAGAGACTCTCGCGGCGCGCAATGACGCGAGGGTCGCGGAGGCCTCCGCAAGCGGCGCCACGCTGCGCTCGAGCTCGGCGGTACGCGCCTGCAGGGTCTGCGACTCGCGCGCGCGACTAACCTGGTCGACGAGGTCGCGCAGGTTTGGATCGGTGGGCGCGATCTCCAGGCCCAGCTTCAGCAGCTTGTCAGCCTGCAGCGCATCCTGCGCCGACAATGCGGCGGTCGCCGCGTCGCGGAACGCGATCGGCACGCGAGTGTCCTTGAGCAGCGGGTGCGCCGGATCGAGCTGGCGGACGACGCCGCGCGTCTCGACGACCGATGGCTGGCCGGCGGCTGCGAGCAGCACACGGCGCTTCAGCAGGTCCTCGAACTGCTCGGTTCTGGCATTGATCTCGCTCTTCTGCTCTTTCTCGAGGTTGGCGCGCAGATTGTCCAGCGTTGCCGAGTCGCTGAGCAGCTGATGCGCGTCGTCCAGCACCTTACGCGCAGCGGCAAAATCGTAGCGGCCGTTGCGTGGGTCGAACGACAGCCGCACTCGCGCCTCGTAAATACGCACGACCGCCCGGCGGTTGGCGTCGCCGCTGAGCACGCTCGCCTGCAGCGAGGGCTTGGCTGCCTGCAGCTGCTGCAACGCCGCGGCAGCAACAGCCGCCGTCGTGGAATTGAGGTCATCGGAAAGCGCCGCTGCGCGGCGCCCCTCGATCAGGCCCGGCACAAAGATCACAGCTGCGGCAATGAACAGCAGCAGCGCGGCGCCACTGCTGACAATCACAGCAATCGGCAACCGCTTCGGCGTCATGCCCTCGCCATAAGCAAGGCCGTTGGCCGGGCGCTTGGCGCGGCTGAACGACAGCGCGGACTGCAGCGTCCTCCACTGGCTCCTACTCAGGCTTCCCACGACTGCCGGCTTAAGACCTTCGTCGCGCGCGGTAACCGCATCCTTGCGCTCAAACGGGTGACGCCCTGTCAGCAGTTCGTAGCTGACAATAGCTAGCGCATAGACGTCGTCGCGCTCGTCAGGATCCTTGCCCTCGATCTGCTCGCAGCTCGCATAGGGCGGCGTGAACGCGCCGAGGGTTGCCGCATCAAACAGCGTCTTGTCGTCCTTAGACTTGCCATCGGCACCCAGGGTCTTGGTAGCCCGGGCGATGCCGAAGTCGAGGACCTTGACGTTGCCCTCATTAGTCAGAAACGCGTTGCTCGGCTTGAAGTCGGAGTGGACGATCCGTCGTTCGTGCGCATAGGCGAGCGCGCGCGCCAGCGCCTGAATGATCCGCAGCGCCTCGTGCTTCGGCAGCCCCTTGTCCTTGGCGTTCTTGATGACGTCATTGAGCGCACTGCCCTCAAGCAGCTCCATGACAATGAAGAAGTTTCCCTGGTCTCGATCGAAGGTGAACACCGTGATGATGTTCGGATGTGCGAGGTTCTGTGATTTGCGCGCTTCGCGCTGCAGAGCCAGCACCGACTCGGGGTGCCGCTTGAACTCGTCGTTGAGAATCTTGACCGCGACGAATGGATTTCTATCCTGAGCTTCCTCGTTAATCAGGTCGCGGGCGCGGAACACGAGCCCCATGCCGCCCTTATCGCCGCCAGCGACGATCGACTCAAGCACATAACGTTCCTTCAGGACCGTTCCTATGCCAACGGGCGTGCTTGCGCCCTGGGAACCAGACCAGCTGCTGCTGTTCCATGAAGACGTACTGCTGCTGGTACCGCTCGTCCGCGGGTTCTGGCTTTGCGTTCCACTGGTACGCGGACTGTCGGCGGACACCGCATCGACTCCAACCGTGGGCCCGACTGCCGCAGGCGGCGGCGACTGCGGCGACGGCGACTCAGGCACCGGCGCCGAAGGCGACTCCACCGCTGCCGCGGGCCGGCGCGGCTTCAGCACTGTCTTGTCGGCCGCAGGCTCAACCGGCGCCGCCACTCCCGGCTCGCTCGGCGGCGCAGCAGGCGCCACCGCAGGCGCAATCGCTGCCGTTGGCGCCGGACGTGGCTTTAGTACGGTCTTGTCCGCCGCAGGCTCCACGACCGTCGGCGCGGGTGTTGGTGCCGCCCGCGGACGCAATACCGTCCGGTCTGCGGGTGGCTCAGCCGGCGCCGCTGGCGCCACCGGTGGGGGGACGCCGCCGCCGGGGGGCGTTGGCGCGCGCAATCGGGTGCGATCCTCGGTCGGCGCCCGCGGCACGGCGATCAGATCCGGACTGGCCGCGACCGCCTTCAAGCGTTCTGCCAGCGACGCCGCAACGCGATTGGTGCGGCGGTAGGCCTCCAACAAGGCCATGGTCGCTGGCGCGAGCCGCGGGTCGGCACGAAGCTCTGCGGCCAGCGAGGCCTCAAGCGCCTCCTGCGTCGCGTTGCCCTTCAGGAACTCTTCGAGTGTAGTGCGGAAGCTGCTCATCGGCCGGTTGCGCCTGCGGTGCGCGTGAAGCGCACGGTAATCACCGAAACGTTATCGGCACAGGTACCGCGCAGGGACTGGTCAATCATCGCCTGACAGGCATCGGACGGCGTTCGCGCAAGATGCGCGGCGATATCCTCATCGGTGAGTTCGCGGTACAGACCATCGCTGCAGAGCAGGAATTGATCGCCATCGGACAGCTCGCACAACTCAAAGTCGAGCGACACATCCTCGGTACCACCGACGGCACGCGTGATCACGTTAGACGCAGCGGTCGCCTCGGCCCCACGCCCCTGATCCTCCAGCTCCTGCAACTCGCTGTGATCCCGAGTGATCTGATCGAGCTTGCCGGCACGCAGCCTGTAGGCGCGCGAGTCACCAGCCCATAGACAAGCCGCGAAGTTGGCAAATGCGGCCAGCACGACGACGGTACTGCCGCAGAGTCCGCCTCCGGAAACCAGTGAGCCGTCATAGAGAGTTCGGTTGACGCGCCGAATGCGATCTTCGATCTCATCGACAAACTGACTGGGACGCTCCGCGGGGCGAACCTCGGAGAGCGCCTCGACGATCATGCGACTTGCGACATCGCCGGCGTTGTGGCCACCCATCCCATCAGCAACCACCCAGACACCGGTCGCCGGCAGGTCGAGCACGGAATCCTCATTGATCTTGCGAACGTTACCTGGCACGGACAAGCTGCTCGACGCCCAGCGATAGCCGGGGCGCCCAGCAGAGTCACTGTGTGTTCCATTCGTAGACATCCGCTGTCGTCTCCTCAGCGTCGCCGCTGACGTGAGGCGCCATCCTCCAGGCGCCTTAGCTGATCATCGTAGGCGCGCACGAATGCCTCGCCAAAGACCTGTTGGAACGTCGCCTCGGAATCGTGCGCGATCGCGGCGAAGTGTTCCTTGTAGAAATCCCAGTAACTGCGCTTGAGCACCCCGCCGAGCATGCCGCGGCTCTTGGCGGCCTTGTCTGCTGACGTCTCAATCATCTCCGGGTTGAAGCGCTGCAGCACGGCGCCGAACGCCGCCTGCATGCCGGCGAGCATGCCGAGCTGATGCCGCCCGAGGTCGTCAAAGGCTTCCTGGAACGCCTCGACCGGGCCGACGTAGCCGGGGTTCTTCTTGACGAACAATGTATGCAGCGCCTCCTCCGGGCTTGCCGCGAACTTGAGCGGATTGTTCTCGACGGGGCGGATGTAGGTAAGCGACATCCGGAACTGATTCTTGACCTCGGCCCGCGCCTTGAGTACGTCGATGAGACCCTGCGTCGAAATCCGCAGGATTGCACCGAGTTGCCCAGCGATTTCGGGCGGCACGGCCGACGGATCGATGCCGATAGACACGAACAGCGCGTTCAAGTCGACTCCGGCTCCACTCGGAATTGCGCTAGTTGTCGGCGGCGGCTGCGGCTGATAAACGGGCGGCGGTGGCGGCACAAACGCCGCTGCCGGCGGCGGCGGTGGCGGTGGCTGCCATGCGGCCGGCGCGATTGGCATCGGCGCGACGGGCACTGGCGCCGCCAGCGGCGCGTCATCACCAAACAGACTCGCCAGGCCGTCGTCATGGTGGCTGGCGGGCGGCGGCATCGGCGGGGCAGCAGCTGCAGCCGGCGCCGCCGGCGATGGGATCGGCCACACCGGCTCAACCGCCGGCGCCGCCTGCGGCGCCGGCGGTGTACTGAAGTCGAAATTCAGGTCGTCACCGTCGTCCTGCGTGGGCAGCGAAGCGGGCGCAGCGTAAGCCGGCGCGTACGGCGCAGCCGGAGGGGGCGGCATTGGCGCAGCCGCCGTCACCGGCGCGTCCGCGATGATCTGAACGAGAATCTCGAAATCACCGAGATACAGATGATCACCATCGCTCAGAGGCACCAGCTGGCCAGGGGGAACCAGTGCATCAGCGCGGTTCAGGCCCGTCCCGTTGGTGCTCGTGTCCTCGAGGAAGAACCGACCATCGGCAAAACGAATCGCCGCGTGCTTCCCGGAAAGGACCAGGTCTGGATCATCAAGTGCCCAGTCAGCCTGCTTGCCACGGCCGATCGAGCCACCGTGCTCGTCAAACACGCGATAGCTGGCGGCCCCTAGCCGCTCGCTCTGCCGACTGATCACGCTTAGCGCTAGAAGCAAGACGTGCCCCCCGCTAGCGAATGGAAGCTCATGCGAGCACCGCCGATTGCGGCGCCTGCACAAGCGAGTGCGTCGCCTCGAGCCCCTCAGCGGTAAGGTCAAAGGCCAGCACGATCGCGCCGGGCACACGCGCCTCCGGGCGGCTCCAGACCTCGGCTAACCGACTGGATGCTCGCTCGGCGCGGGCCTCCTGCAGTGCAGACATCAGCTGCCCCCACGACAGCTTGCCGTAGCTGCCGTCGGCGCATAGCAGCAGACGATCACCATCCTGCACATCCGCCGGCAGTGAGTGGACCGTCGCCGGCAGCGTCGCTGCCGATCCACCACCGAGCAGGTCTGCAAGCGAGGTTTCCGCTGAGTTCTGCTCCGGGGCAGCAAAGCGCGTCAGCTCGCCGCCCCGCAAACGGAAGATCGCCGCGTTGCCAAACCAGGCAAAGTGTCCGCCGTCCTCGTCCGGCACCCAGGCAGCGCCGCCGGCACTGACACCAGCTGGCCGTGAGAATGCCGCCTGCACCGCCTCGGCGGCTTCGTACGAAACGCGGAAAGCGTCCCGGAACCGTGTCGCAACCGGCACGTCGTCGACGCCATCGCGTCGCCAGCCAGAGCACGCCAGATACGCAATCCCGGGGGCCGCGATCAGGCACTGCTCGGGCAGCCCGTCGTTCGCCGCTGCCGGAGCACTCCGCGCCATGGTTGGCAGCGCGATTTCTACGCGCGCCGAGAGCACCGGAATGGACGATGCCGCAGGTTGTAAAGGCACCGCCGCGAGCACTGAGGACAATAGCCCTGCAGCTGTAGGCGGCGCCGGCAGACCGCGGCTGGCAAGCAGCGGACCACCGCCCGCGAGCGGCCACAACACGACGAGCCCCGCGGTGCCGCGACGCAGTTCAGCCAGCGCCAAGCCACCGAGGTGATGCGCAAGGCCCGCTCCCGGCGCCAGCTCCACCTGCCAGCCGCCAGACTCAGCGAACAATGCGCGACAGGCATTGAGGTCAACGCCAGCAGCGCCCTCCACCTCCAGCAGCGCGCGATCAAGCTCTTCGAGTCCACGCTCGAACGCCACCGGGTCGCCGCTCGGTGAACAGGCATCGCGCAACAGTGCAAGTCCAAGCCGGCACCAGCGCTCCGCGCCGAGCGCGACCGCTAGCGCGTCCCAGCCCGGCGCAAGCGCGACCGCGAGCGTCAACGGAAAGCGGCGGCCGACGCGGTCACGGCTGGGCACCAGCAGGCCGAACACCGGCAATGGGCCACACGTCCCCGCGTCGATGGCAAAGCAGTAGGCAGGCCACGCGTCGAAGATCGTGCCCCAGCGCTCAGGCTCACGCGCATACAGCGCCGCGATGACCTGCTGCAGCCACTGATCCCACGGCTCGCAGAACTCGCCCGGCAGGCGCCGGACGAAGAAGTCGCCGAGTGCGGGAACCTTGCCGTAGAGGCCGGATTGCAGCATTTCGCGCTAGCCTCCGCACCGGAAGCGCAGCACCTCGGGGTGTGCAAAGGGATTCCGCACGGAGGCCGCCTCAAGCTGCACCTTCGCGGTCGCGCTACCGGCGCTGAAGGTCAGCAGGAACCGAACGTCGGACTGCGGCTGAACCTGCGCGCGAGCCAGCAACCGAAACAGAGACCAAGGACCGGTGAAGGCCGCACCGCCACCGCTCATCGGCTCGAACTGCACGCTCGCCTGGCCGGTCGGGCCGCTCGGCCACTGCATCGCCAGCGACTTGATCGGGCCATGCCGGTATTCAAGCGGATGACCATCGAGGTCGAGCACGAAGCGAGTGGCATCGGCATCCAGCGACACCGGGGTTAGCGTGAAACGCACGTCCGGCATCGCGCTGCCGGGTCTGAAGAACAGCTCACGGATGCGCTCTGCCGCCTTGAACTGCGACAGCAGCCCCGGCACCGCGGCCGCGGTGCCGGCCCCCTCGCGCCACTGCCACGGGTTTCGCGAGGTGTCGACCAGCGCCTGCAGGTTCTCCTTGAAGAACGTGTCGTAGGTGCCGTTAGGACCGAACACGCGCGCAAAGTCATCCAGCGGGACCTCGTTGGCCGCAGCCGGCTCGAAAGGGTACCGGCCCGCAATTGCCTCGCGGCAAGCACGCACCACCTGCTGCTGATACGCCTGGCCCAGCTCGGAACGCACTTCACCGCTGACGACCTCCTGGCTTCCGGTACCGACATCGGAGATCAGCTGACCCATCGCCGGCGGCAGCAGCGACACCTCACCCTGCAGCTGGCGCAGTACGTCGGCCTGACCGGCCTTAGCACCCGGAGTCGTACCGGAGGCTCCCGCTGCAAGGTCGTTAGCCGCCTTGCCGAACGACTGCAGGATCCGGTCGATCGGCGCCGGTCCCGGCGCACCGGCAACCAGCGCGTTGTACGCCTCGAAGTGCTGCGTGATCCGCGCGCCAGGAGCCACCTCAGGCGCAGCGCCGCCGCCCATCATCTGGTCGAGCTGTGCGGTCTTGGATTCCAGCGCCGACAGCGCGGATTGCTTGGCCTTGGCCGCGGCCCCGGGAGCTGCCAGCGCGAAGTTGGTGTTGCGCGCAACGATTCCCATGAACTCTTTCAGCGGCGAGGCTGGACTGCCGAGAATGCGCAACAGCTGCTCAAGGTCGCGTGGGTCCTTGGGCTTGCGTACGTTGACGTCCTTGAGCACCTCGTCCCAGGCGTGGATGTAGTCGTCCTCGTACAGACGCAGCACCGCATCGCTGACCTCCCGCATCGCCGTCAGCGGCGGCGCCGAGGCGCCGAGGATCCAGCCATCCTCCTGGAACTGTTTGACCAGCTTCAGGCGCCCCACGCTCTGGAAGTCGTCAAATGCGCCGCGGGTGTACACAGCGGACAGCGGCTCACCGAGCGGCGCACCGCTACGGCGCACGAACACCTGCGTGCTGCCTGCGACCCGGTCGAAACGCACCGCATGCTCACGATCACCCGCGTAGGCAAGCTTAAGACGCCCATACATCAGCACCGGCAGAGAGGCGTTAGCAAGCGCTGCCTGTGTGCGCTCGACGAGCGGGCGATCGAGCACCAGCGGACGCAGCCGCGCGGCATCGGCGAACATCGCCGTCGTGTGCTCCTGCAGATCCGAGCGAGACGACGGCTGATCGGCCAGCAGCCGGCGCCACTCGAGGTTCGCTAGCGCTCCGAGCTGGTCTCGGTCGAGCTTCTTAGGCTCGCCGAGCATCATGTAGGCCTTCAGGTACTCGTACAGCTTGTCCGGCTCGGCCACCATGCTCACCAGTCCCGCCTGGAAGCCCTCGCCGAGCACCGGCAGCAACGAACCGCTGAGCTCGCGCAGGTAGGCGTCATCAGCCGCGGCACCGACAATGGCACCACGGTACAGCCAGAAGCGCATAGACAGCGGCACGCTGCCCCGGTGGGCGTTGGCGACCATCGCGACATCACGGGCCGCCGCCAGCCGTGGTAGCGCATCGGTGAGGCGCCGGCCGGAAATTCCCGACGGCGGCGCCGGCGAGTCCTTGTATTTCTGTACCGCCCCGGCGACCTCACCAAGGTAGGTGACGTTGCGCTCGTAACTGATCCAGAACGCCAGCACACCACCCACTGCAAGGATGGCGCAACCAACATAGGCTGCGATCTGGGCCGCCATCTTGCGCAGCTCGACACGCCGATTTATGCCCGCGAGCCCTTCCTCGCGGAATACCACCTCGCGCAGAAGCCGCTCGATAAAATAGGCTCGTCCCGCCGCTCCCGCGCCAACGGGGCGTGGCGCGGCGCCCGCGTCAACGCCGAAGGTCCGCGCGACCGCACTGATGGCGCGGTCGATCGGCGTGCTCTCCTGCGTGCCGCTGGTGAGATAGACCCCGCGAAGCAGCATTGGCGCGTCGAACGACGACGCTGCAAAGGCCTCGTTGACGAACGGCACCAGCGCTTCATTGAGCGCCGCAAGCTGCGCCGGGAAGGCGAGAATCGCCGCGCGTCGACGCGGGTCGTTCTCGTTCGCCAACCGCTCCAGCCGGCGCTGTTGCAGGCGCAGCAGCAACGGTTCCAGATCCTTCGACAAGCGTCCCGGGCCCCCGCCCTGCTCGCTGGTCTCGAGTGGGAATGTCACGCCCCACACCTGCTTGCGATCGTCCTGACCGAAGTCGTCGAAATACTCGACGAAACCCGCCAGCAGGTCGACCTTGGTAATCATCAGATAGATCGGAACGCGCACGCCCAGATGCTTCGCCAGCTCAGCAAGCCGATGACGTACCGCCGCGACGTGGTTACCCATCAGTCGCGCATCGCCGGACAACAGATCCGACGCGCTGATCGCGACCAGCACGCCATTGATCGGTCGCCGTCCGCGGTAGCGACGCAGCAGGGTCAGGAAGTCACCCCAGCCACGAGCATCGGCCGATGCGTCGGAATCCTGCGTGACGTAGCGACCGGCGGTGTCCAGCAAGACCGCCTCGTCGGTAAACCACCAATCGCAGTTACGCGTTCCGCCGACCCCGCGCAGCGCGCCGGGACCAAACTTCTGTTCGAGCGGAAAGCGCAGCCCAGAGTGAATCAGCGCGGTCGTCTTGCCGGACCCGGGCGGTCCGATGATCACGTACCAGGGGAGGGAGTAAAGGTCTCGCCCACCACGTTTCGACGATCGCAGCGACTTCACCGCCTCGTCGAAGCGGGCTCGCAACTGCTCGCTTTCGCCGCCGTCACGCTTGCCGCCGGCAGCGTCCGGCTGCTCGGCAATCGCCGCACCGAGCGCCGCAGAGGCACGCTGCGAACGCAACTGCCTGATCTGCAGCCACACCGCCCAGATGATGACCAGCACCAGAATAGCCACCAGCCGACCAACAACGCCTTCAAACGGCTTGTGCTCGGCAAAGGCGATGTAGGGACCGGCGAACCAGATGACCAGCGACAGCAGCAGTATTGCTACCAGCGCGATAAGCCATCGCTGCCCGAGAAGCTTGCCCACGGCTAGAACCCCGCCTGATGAACGATTTCGACGCGCCGGTTACGGGCTCGGTTTTCGGGACGGTCGGCCGGCGTCAGCACCGGCTGTTCCGAACCCTTGCCCAGTACCTCCACGCCCCCGCCTCGCGTCAGTAACGGCTTGAGCATGTCGGCGACCGCCTGAGCACGAGCACGCGACAGCTCGTAGTTGTCAGAGAACTTCAGTGAACGTAGCGGCTGGTCGTCGGTATGGCCGACGACCATCAGACGCCCGGGCGCGCGATTGACCGCCTCCGCGATTGCAGCAAGCGTGGCGTGCACGGACGGGCTCACCGCAGCACTACCGGACGCAAACAGGTCGCGCTGCAGCAACCGTACGATGCTGCGATTGCCAACCTCGACGACTTCGACTGTGCCCGACTGAATCTGCGGCGCGAGTAGCTGCGCCAGTCGCGGCCCGGCAGCGATCCCCGGCACGTACATCGGTTCGGCGCCGATTTCGGCGAGCGCCGAATTGACCGGACCGGAAATACTGCCCAGTGCGCCCCGAAAGCCGATGTAGCCGAGCACCAGAATCGCCAGCGCCGCCGTACACACGACCCACAGCGGAACGTAACGAACTAACCGCGGGCGAGCATCCGCAACACCGGTCCAGGCCACGGATAGTTCGCGTGGCGCAGTACCGCGCACAGAGCGAATACGCTCGAACAAACCGCGCTGGATCTCGGCGAGCAACACGGCACCGCGAGCGTCTAGGCGGTAGCGACCCTCGAAGCCGATCGCCAGGCAACCGTAGAGCAGCTCCATCAGATTGACGTAGCGACTGGCGTCGGCAGACACCTTTTCGACGATCTGGAAGAACTTCTCGCCGCCGAACGACTCGCGGTGAAAAATGATCAGCAGCGTCTGAGCCGCCCACGTGCTGTGTGCACCCCATGGGGTATTCAACACGCATTCATCGACTGACGCGCACAGCGCGTAGCGTGCCGCCAGCACATCCTCCGCAGTTGCTCCGCCCTCCTTCGCCTGCGTTTCGAAATGACGGATTTGCTCGGCGATTCGACGCTGAAGAGCTTCGACGTCAGGCGCGTCCGATGCGCCGCGCAGGCGCGTCGCGAGCAACAGTAGCGGCAACGCGGCCTCTAGCAACGGGTTGAATGCCGCTGAGGCGCGATACAGCGACTCGACCGGCGCGGCCATGCGGCCCGTGTCCCGGCCGCCGTAACCGGAGTCCGGTAGCGGTGGCGGTGGCGCTGGCTGCTGCCGCGCAGGCGGCGGCGCTGGCGCAGCTGTGGGCTGAGGCGCAGGCGCCTGCGGTGGTGCCTGGCGCGGAGCGCCTGGAATACGCAGTTTGGTCCGATCGTTACCGTCGTCCGCGGCCATGTTTTACGTCCGTACTGCCCAGAGTTCCAACGCCAGATTCGGGTAGGCCCGATCGCGGTCGTGTACGAAAATCGCCAGCTGCCCGGTACGCCGCAGCCCCGTCCACAGATCGCCGCCCTGCAGCAGCTCGAAGTAGACGGAATTGGTGACGTAAGGGATCTGCCGTGGCGCCGCCGCCAGTGCCTGCAAAGGAATCCCAGGCAGCGAGTTGTTGACGATCGTGCCGAGCAGATCCTTCTCGGAGATCTTGACCGTCGTCGGCACGTTCCGACGTAAGGTCTCCCCCGGTGCATCAGAGCGGGCCACGAGCACGAACATAGCCTGGTCGAACAACGCCAGATCCGGCACCTGCCCGACGTAGGCACCGCGCTTCCAAGCAAGCGGAATCTCGACGGCCTTGCTCTCAACCAGGGCACCGAACTCCTCGCGCAATGTGCGGATGACCGGGTCGAACGTTGCCTGCAAGTTGTCGTGCCTATACATTGGGAACGTCGGCACGCGGCGCGTGTCGAGCGTCAGCGTCGCAAGGTCGCCCGCCAGCTCGACCAGACGCAGGTACGCGTCTTCCGGGTGCACCTGCGCAGCACGCGCAAGATGGGCGAAGACCGGCTCGTACCGGTTGATCGTCTGCAGCATCAGAAAGTCACTGATCTCAGCCGACGCCGCCCGACCGGTCGCGACGGCTCGGTGCGCCAGCATGTCGCCGCGCTGCTTGATCAGGCCCTGCAGCTCTGTCAGGAACGACTGCAGCGCCACCGCCGCACGACAATTCACCGCGCTTGCCATGAAGCGGTCGTCAAGCAAGACACGAGCATCGGGCCGCCGCTCGACAATCGCAGCAACGGGAATTCGCGCGTAACCTTCAGAGGGCTGCGACGCGAGTACCAGCCGGGCGCGAAGCTTGCCTGCCTCGAGCGCCGCCTCACCGTCATAACCGCCGACCGCGTCGCGGACGTTGACGGTATCTGCCTCGAAACGAGCCAGCGAGTCCGGCGGTGGCGTGCGCTCGGTCTCCACCAGCCCGGCGCGATGCAGCGGCAAGGCCAGAAAAACCCCCTGCCCGCGTGCCGAGTCCTCGATGACCAAAGGCGGGGGAAGCGGGTCATCGTCCGGCATCGAAAACGGCGTACCGTCCGGAAATACACCGCGTGCGCGACGCAGCGCTAACTGGCCGATCATCAGCAGATCCGGCTCAAGCTCGAGCTCGGAGAAACCCCAGCCATTGCCCCGGACCGCACTGCAGCGCAACTCCAGCGCCCTGCCGAAGTGCCGCTCCTGCTGCTGAAAGTGATGCGGCCGAAGGAACAGACCCTCCGACCAAACTACTCGCCTATTCGTCGACATCGCTCACCTGCTCTTGTCTGGACGGCCGTCGCCGAGGTGCACACCGTCACGCCCGATCTCTACCTGCACGCTGCGCTGCGCCGTGGCCAGGTTTGTGGCCGGCAGCACCGGGATGCTCACCCGCCACGGCACTGCCCTATAGCTACGCAGAGCGCCTACCACGGCGATCGCACGGACCTCCGGTGCCAGCTGCCATTTACTGTCGTGCGCCTCACCCGGGCGCAAGGTCCACTCGTCGCGTGCGACGAGGTCTGCCGCGAGAGCGTCTTTGTCCCGGTAGTAAAGCGCCTCAAGGTCCAGCCCCTTGAACGCATCCTCAGAGCGGAGCTGGTAGATCCGGACCACGACCGGCGAGGCCCGTCCTTCGCCGTCTGGATTACCGTCGCTCGCCAGATGAACAGCCAGGCTCATCACCACCGGCGGCGGTGGTGGCGGCGGCGCCGGAGGTTTCGACGCGCAGCCGCCAGCCAGCGCGGCCAGCGCCACCACCACGATTACCGAGCCAACGGCGCGGCGCGCCGGCACTTCCGAAAATCTATTCATGACTGCCTCTGGTTGCGTGCGCCGGTTCGCCGGCCTTCCAGCGCCTCTTCATAGGCGCGGGCAAAATCTGTCGCGAATAACGTACGGAACGCTTCATCCCGGTTTCCGGCGATCGCTCGAAATTGTTTTTCGTAGGTCTCCCAAAGACGACCGGCCCGCCCGACGAGGGCGCTGCGACGGCCGGTGCGTTCCGCCTCCTCCTCGATCGCGGTTGGATCGAAACGCTCCAGCATCGATGCAAACGCCACCTTCATAGCGTCGAGCATCGCGCCCTGATGCCAGTCGACCTCCTCGAGCGCACGATTTACTGCCTGGTCAAGCGGCAAGGAATCCGGACCGCGGCGCCGAAAGAATTCATGAAGTGCGTCGTCGAGATTGGCGGCGGCCTTGAGTGGATTGCGCTCGGCGCTTGCCTTGCGGGAATCCGAAACACGAAAGCGCGCCCGCATTTCCGAGCGAACCTGCAGCACCCGGATAATGCCGGCGAGCGACCCGCGCAGCGCCCGTCCGATCATCTCCACCTCGCCTGCCAGCAACAGCGAAGGATCGATGCCGGCCTGCGCCAGCAACGCTGCCAGATCGGCGGCAGCCGTCGGCATACGCGCAGCGGCTGGTGGCGAGTATTCAGTCGGTGTGTGATACGCCGGTGGCGGGGCTGCCCGCGTCGGCTCCGGATACCTGGGTGGCGGAGGCGCCGCCACAGGCGCAGTGGCCGGTGGATTGAACGAGAAGCTGGTCTTATCCCATCCGTCCGCCAGCATCGATCCGCCCGCGGGCGCCGGCGCCGCAGCAGGCGGTGCTGGCGCTGCGCGTGGCGAGTTCATCGGCAAGTCGATGCGATCATGGATGGCAGCGGAACTGTTTACCTCCTGTGAGCGCGCGCGGGCGACGGGAACTTCCGGAGTGAGGTTGCGCAGAAACTTGTCGAGATCATCCTCGCCATCATCCCCACCGAAATCTATCAAGGGGCTTGGCTGCGACGTAAAACGCGAACCGGTGACGTCATCGGCCCGCTGCGGTGGTGAGGCCGTGAACGCTGGCGGCGCTATCTCCGGACGAACCGGCGGCAGCGGCGGCTGCGTGGTGATGCGCACCGCGATCTCAAATTCGTCGATGAACAGCTTGTCGCCATCCCGGATCGGGTAACTATCGCCAGTAGGCAGATCCCGCTCAGCGGCATTGACCGCAACGAGGTTCTGGCCGCGCTTCTCAATGAAGAACAGGCCATTAAAGAAGCGTACGCTGGCGTGCTCACGATGCACGAACTCATGGGGAATAACCCACTCGTTGCCAGCGGTCCGGCCAATTCTCCCACCCTCGATGCCAAATGTGTGCTGGCGGGCAGGAAGCTGCTCAAAGCCAGGGCCCGACATAATTTCTAGAGTCACGAACACGTCACTCAACCTCCGACCATCACGGTAGGAGCGCCGGCCATTATCGACCCGCCATGCGCGGTCGAGTCGCCGATACGGACTGCCGGCCTGCCACAGATCATCACGGTCGCCGATCCCTTGATGATCGAGTCCGGCGGCCCGACGCAGACGCACATATCCCCCACTACCGAAGCGGGAATTGCACAGATCATGACGTTCGCGGCGCCCGGCCCAGTGATCGGCCCGCCGACATGAGGGACTGGCGGAACACTCGGCGTCTGCATGGGACAAACATGCATATCGGTGAGTCGCGAAGCGGGCGGCATTTCAGGTCTCCGTCTCAGATCTACGCGTTGCGGGCGCCGAAACTTGCGCAGGCGCGATTGATCAGCGTCACTAACGTCGCTTTCGATTGGCGCGGATCAGCGGCGGCGAGCGCCATCAACGCCGCAAAGCATGCGACGGCATACAGGTGCGCAGGCGGCGGCACCTCGGTATAGCCGCGCGGGGCAAGACTGCCGCCACTCCAACCTGCGGCAGCGGCGGCCCACGCACTGGGAGAATTTCGGCCGGCGGCCTCTGCCCTGGCCGATGCCTCTCGGCGTTTTGCGTCACTGTCATCCACGAGCCACGCCTCAGCTACTTCAAGGCAACCCGCATCGACCGGCGGGAGTGGCTTGATACCGGCACTCTTGCGAACGCAGTCGCAAACGAAGGCGATGGCGTATCTCTTGGGCAGAGCCCGAAGCAGCACCCGCACAGCGTCAGAAGCCAGGCCGAGAGAAAGTAGCTTGTCGATCAGGTCGCGGGGATTGCGTGCACTCGCCAGCAGCGGCGCTGCCTCGTCGGACAGCGGCATATCGCGCATCAGCTCCGCAGGAATGACGGTCGAATTGGGCTCTAGCGTAGCAACCATGGCTTACTACTTAGGGTCATCCGGACTTAGTGTGGGTGATATTTGATCATTTTTCGATCAAAGCTTAGGCAGCATGCAGGTGAGAACCTTCAATCGAAGGTATTCCTCGTCGCGCAGGCCATAGGCACGGCGCTGCAGGACGCGGATCTTGTTGTTCAGCCCCTCTACGAAGCCGAGCGAGACCTTGTTCTCGGGCCGGCAGTAGGCGGCGAGCCCATCCCAATGACGTTCGATCATGGCGGCGAAGCGCTCGTAGGGCTCGAGGCGCTGCCACTTGAGCTGAGCGCGCCAGTTGTCGAAGAACTTTCGCGCCCAGGCTTCGCTCGAGTAGTCCCACAGCTGGCCGAAGGACTCCTTCAGCAGGTAGGCGGTATTGAGGCGCTTGTTGGCGGCGAGCAGCAGCTTCAGATTCTTGCGAGCGGGGCCTGCGAGGTTCTGCGGATGCGACAGCAGCGCGTACTTCTGTCCCTTGATGAACGTTCGCGACTTGCCCTCGAGCCTGGCGTATTCGGCCTTGCGGACCTTGTCGAGGGCGTCTCCGAGGTGGCGAATGACGTGGAACTTGTCGAACAAGACAGCGGCCTGCGGCGCGTTGCGGGTAGTCGAGTTGCGGAACGGCTTCCACATGTCCATCACCGCCAGGCGGATCTTTATGGCCTTCTTTTCCCCGATAAACTGGTAGAACTGGTCCATGCTGGCCTCGGAGCGATCCTCCCCGCCAAACCAGATCGGCCGATGTCGCTCGAGATCGCTGACCACGATCCGGTAGGTATGCCCCTTGCGGATCGAGATCTCGTCGATGCCGATGGCCTTCGGCCCAGGTGTGCCGGCACGCTCGAGCTGCGCCCGCATGTACTGCTTGTCGAGTTCCTTGACGGCATCCCAGTCGAGTCGCAGTTCCTCGGCAACATCCTTGATTGTTGCCGCACGACAGCGCCGGCCGACGTAGAAGGCGAAGCGCTTCGTGTAGTAGGGATTGTCGGCCAGCAGTTCCAGCCGCTCGCGCTTCACCGCGGCGCATCGCCGGCAGTGGACGCGGCGCACCTCCAGATCGAGGTAGATGCGCAGCTGGCCGCTCGGCAAGTCCCGTACCTGACGCCGAGTTCGGTCGTAGAAGCTCCGGTGCATCGTTCCACAGACGCCGCAGTACGTTTTTTTGTGCGCCGCGTAAGGAAGATGATTCGCGTATGCGGATCACCAAATCGTCCGCGCACGGCGGCTGAAGGACGGAACCCGGGAAAAGCGTATGCGTCGACCAGTCGTCGCCGCTGTGGTGTCTTGGCCATCGCCAAATCATGCCAGATTTCCTCGACCTATAAACACACACCAGACTCTATGAAATTAGGCTTTGCAGCGTGAGACAGACGTCGTTTTTACCCACACTTAAACCGGAAGACCCACTACTTAGTTGACCATGACGATGGAGCCCTTCACGGTCGTCTGGCCGGAGGACGAGATTTCCGCTGTCGCAGAACCACTCACCTTCGCCCCGACAGAGCCGGTGGCCTGGACATTTAGTCCGGACAACTTGACGTCGCCACCATCTGCCTTAATCGAGACATTCATTCCTGTGATGTTGATCGTGCCATCGTTCTTCATCTCGATCTTCGAAGAGCCCGTCTTTATCGTGATGCTCGTCTGCGCTTCGAGGATGTAGGTATCACAATCGCGCTTCTCTTCCTTCGCTACCTTGACCTCGAGGTTCTCGCTCGCCTCGACGTAAATCTTTTTCGCACTCTCGCTGCCTTCATCGAAGGTAAGCTCGTTGCCGCTGGAGGTGCGGATACCACTCTGCTTGAGTTGCTTTGCTGAGCTGTAGAAGGGCGTGTTCTTGCCGTGATATACCGAACCGATCACCAGCGGACGGTCTGGATCGCCCTCAAGAAAGCTAACAACAACCTCGTCATCTATCTGCGGAAGGAACATCGCGCCAAAGCCTCTACTCGCGGTGGGCTGCGCCACCCGCGCCCAACCCGACAGGGCCTCTCCATCGGCGTTACTGCCCCAAAAGAACTTGACCTTGACCATCGGCCCGTCCGTGTTCCAATTGCAGCCAGCGCCGTCGTTGTCGGTAACGATGGCCGTATGCAAGCCATCAAGGGCCGGCTTGGGCGTAAGCCGCTCCGGGCGATACGGCAGATCGGCGGGCGTCGCCTCGAAGCTGACGTCGAAGCTATGGGCTTGAGATCCGGATCGCAGGTAGGGAATCGAGCACGACACCTTGGTACTAATGACCAGATGCTGGACGTTCTGCCCCTTTACGGGGTGGCGTTTCAATGTGAACAGGCTGCCAACGGCCATCGCTCCGAGCGGGCCGCGGCCGAACTTTCTGCAGCGATGCGACTGGAGCTCCTCGATCCGGACCGCGGCCCGATCCGAAACCACGCGCGGCAACCCCGACGAAAAGTCGCCGTCCACGTGATAGTCGGCAATTCCGTAACCTGCGAACTGATGGCTCGACGACTTACCGGTCGAGATTCCTTCCTCACGCACGGCCTTCTCGAAATCATAATCGCCGAGCGTGTACTTGCCGCTGGCCACTACCTGATGCTCGCTCCATTCCTCCACCAAGTATGGCTGTGAGCTACCGGTAGTGCCGGCTCCACCGTACTCAAACTCGGAAACACCTTTGAATGCCTGGTGGCCGCTCAGTGAATCTGCCAGGACCAGCGTGGCATCAGCACTGCCAGCGTGTTCGAAGAAATAGCAAACGCCAGCGTCCTCAAGCAGACGGCTCACGAAATTCAGGTCAGTCTCACGATACTGGGCGCACCAGTTGCGCTTTTCCCTGCCGCCCGAGGAGCTATCCCTTAGGTTAATACCAGCGTCGCTCAGCACAGATGCGACGATTTCCATCGTCGTCCTGCTATCGAAGATTCGGCATTCCGACCGACGACTGAGGAACCAGAGCTTCGGTACTGCACGAATACTGTAGACGACGAAATTATCGCCGGCCTCCAGCAAACTGGCGCCCGCGACGTAGCCGTTCCAGTGCCTCGGACCAACATGCGGGACGTCGACCGCCAGACTGATCGTCGCACCAAGCAAATTGCTGGTATCGAACGAACTGGTTTTGAAGGAGACCTCGACGTCGAGCTCAAACGGCTGCGACAACGTCTCACGGATGGTGAACGCCTCGACGTGAACGTCGGGGTTGACGCTCCCGTCGATTTTCAATTCGACGGAAAACTCGGCGCCAGTGTTTGCAGACGGCATCGTGCCCTTTTTTCGTTGACGTTCATTGTCAATCACCGCACAGGGCCGCTATCTAGGCGCCCCAGCGGCTCCATCCTAGCAGGAGCCGAGGTCATCGTCGTTTCAATCGAATCTGGCAACGCATGAAGGCGACATCGACGCGCGCTCGACCGAGCCCACCGGCATTCGGCCGCCCCTTGCTACGTCTGCGGCTCTCCGCCGGTGAGGACCGCCTTCGCTGCCGGAAACCTGCCGCGCGGCGAGGTGCCGCGCTATGACTCCGGAACGCCGAGCTGTCGCAGGCCACCCCATCCCGCAGGGACCGAGTTTCCCGTTGTCACACCACGCCTGTCAATTCCCACAGAACGGCGAGACGTCCACGCAACGCTGCGGCGCAGGAACCTCAGTATCCGCCGCTTATGCCTCTACCCTGCCCCGCCACAGTCGGCGCATCCGCTGGCCGTCGAGCGCCCGTGGAACTCTAACTGAGAAGCTCGCCGCCGCGTCACAGTGCAACGTAGGGGACATTCAAACCGAAATGCGCCGGTCCAAATACGCCAAGCCCGGCCGGGGTCCGCCAGATGGCCGGCGCGGCAAAACCGATCACCGTAACGGGCTGGCCGACCTCGAAATCTGGATTCGCAACCACGGCACCGGTACGGGAATCAACAATGGAGATCAGATCCGGCGGCAGGACGCTAAAGACGTCGTCCTTCCAGGACACGATGTTCTCGTTCTTGAATCGAACGCGATAACGGTTCGCCGCGAAATCACCTCGGCCAGACATCGTGACTTCTCCCACCAGGAAGCCCGCTTCATCGTGCCACGGGCAAGCGACAACGTTGCCTTCGAAAAGTCGGTGGCCGGCACCCGCCGCAATCACCGCACCAATCGGATCAGAGCCTTCCAGCACGGCGCGGCGAACCGCCTGCCCCAGCGACCTGGCACGAGAAATAGTTCCCACCACAAGCGCTCCCGCCCGGCGAATGTCGCGGCCAGAAAGCGCAGCGTCGGTCACGCCAAGGTCGCCCAGGCTGGCGACCGACACCGCCCGCAGGATGTCCTCGACCCGGGAACCCCGCGCAACCTTGTCAAGAATCAGCGAGTCCCCAAAGCCGGTAACCGCCGCCACGGGCAAGTTAGAAAGGCCCGCGACCAGCACCGAGTCCTGCGTCGCTTCAGGGGTCGCGCGGCCAACGCGGTCGGCATCGAGAATCGGGATGCCAATCCTGGCGGCGGTCGACAGCGCCGCGGCTGTGCTCCACGGCCCCAGTTCGCCAGCGACCGCGGCAACGAATGGCGTTTTTAGAAAGGCGCTGAGCCGCCGAAACGACGCCTCCACCGAGCTCTCTTTTGTGGGCGGAAGATCGGCAAAGCGCAGCTGCTCGGCCTGCGTCAATGGCGCAAGGCTGCCAAGTCCATAGGGAGAGGCGACCCACTCATCGTCCCCCAGGTCAGCGACCGACAGCAATTCAAAGCGCAGGCCGGCCTTGAGGTCATCCGCCAGTAGCGCGGTACCTTCAGAAAGTCTGCCACCGCCGCCACAGCCCAGGTACGAACAGCCGACCAGGATGTCCTCCAGGGCTTCTCGATCAAGCGTGAGAGCGCGAGGGTGGCGCGCAGGCGCAGGCACTGCCGCCGACGAGAAATTGATCGGCATGCTCGCCGCTCCAAAGCCGACGAGGCTCGCGGTCTTGAGAAATCTGCGTCTTGAGCTGGAGAGTTTCATGGGGCTCCGAGGGCGGCAACTAGTCTTTCGATGCAAAGCCGACAGGCGCAACTCTCGTGACGCACGCCGACCAGTGGCTCCTAATTCTTCCTAACCTGCATGGCCGACTGCGCTGCCACGCCACTGCAAATTCGTGGCAATGGACGCACTAGCTGCCTCTCTCATCTCTCGCTTGCGGTGCCGAATTAAAATGCAGAGAGACCGACTCAGAAAACTCGTCGCATGCGTCCGCAGCAGGCAGCAGCTAGATCCAACCTCTTTGACTTGCCGAAGTCCATCACATCAAGCAGCCATCAGGCTGCCTAGGGATTACTTCCAGTAGTTATTGGCAGCCGCAATAGTGGCGAATTCCAGCGCGACGTTTTGCCCGAGCGCGATCAGCATCGCCGCGTCTTCCGCATAAACAGGCCGGAGCTTTTCCCTTACCGCCGCGTCCGGCTGAGTGAGCTTCATGATCAGCCTGGCCATTTTCACGGCAAGGTGCCTGCCCTCTTCGGGCGTCTTTGTGATCAACGTATTGTTGGGGATCAACTGAACTGGCGCCGGCGCCAAACTTGGATTCATGCCCTCGTCCTTTGACGTTGTATCCCAATTATCCGCCCCAACCTACCAATCAGCCGGCCAAAGCACAATCGCCGCAATGACCGTACAGAACACGGCAATAGTCGAGTAAGCCGTTAACGGCAGGCCTGCCGCCAGCGGCGCGGCGGCCGGCGCTCGGAGCGTGAGCCCCGCCAACGCACAAATAGCGCGCTCACTCCATATGGCGTAATCCCGGCACAACAAGCGTAGTGGTCGCTCTCTTGGCTCATGCTGCCCGCTACACCACCGCGACCCAAACGGTAGGGTATTGCGGCATTTACTTGCACGGACAATCCCTTCACGCTGAGTTGTGCGCAACTTTCCATAGCAGGCTAGGCAGGCATGGATAGGCGTCGCGGCAGCATCGCCAAACTAATAACAAAAACTGGGGATATCGGCATGAACATGAGCCGGAGCGTTTTCTGGGGCCTCGTGGTCACCGCCACGCTGGTTGTCGGCGTTTCACAGGCAGACGATGGCAATTCGGACGCTGCGCGCGCTCGAATCGGCCTCTCCATCGCGCCCGTATCGCTGGACCTGCGTCACAAGAACCCGCTGCTAGTTGGGCTCGGCAGCTACATCATCAATGCGCAGGGCAGCTGCAATGACTGCCACACCCACCCCAACTTCGCCCCGGGTGGCGACCCGTATCTGAACCAGCCGGAAGTCATCAACTCCGCCACCTACCTGAGCGGCGGCCGCCAGTTCGGTCCCTTCACCGCACCCAACCTGACGCCGGATGCCAATGGCCTCCCTGGCGGCATGACCTTCGCTGCGTTCAAGAACGCGATGCGCACTGGCAAGGATCCGGACGGCTCGGGACGGACGCTACAGGTCATGCCCTGGTATGTCGTCGGCAAGATGAGCGACTACGATCTGCGCGCAATCTATGAATACCTGAAGGCGATCCCCTCACTGCCGGACAACCCCGCTCCGGGCCCATCACCCTGAGGGAATGATGCTGGAGCCGGCAAGGCGCCGGCTCCGGCAGTCGTCTATCGGCATAAACGCACGGAGCTTGAACGCAACGGCACGCCAATCGGCGGCAACGGCTTGCTGATCGCCGCACTGTCAATTGGCTGCATTCGGGTCACCGATAGCCATCGCGGGTTCCGTCGTATCGATGGCCTGCTGAGCACCAACAGGCTGCTAACCCAGACGACGTTGGTTCGGATTTAAAACAAAACTGACCTTGCCCGGTCTCCACGTACATCAGAAATGCTAGTTTGACTGATGTACGGAGGACGATATGGGACAGCAGAAATCGGAGGTACCGAGCCGTCGGTACACGCGCGAGTTCAAGCACGAGGCGGCGCGCCTGGCGGAGAGCGTCGGAGGCAGCGAGGCCAGCCGCCGGCTGGGCGTT